>CAYZTZ010000042.1:0-24280 GCA_964481255.1 uncultured Acidobacteriota bacterium
GCGCAGCAGACGGGCGGCCTTGGCGGATTCCGTGGAGGCGTTCTTGACCGCCTGGGCCTCGTCAAGGATGATGTAGTCGAACATCTTTTCCCTGAAGAAGGGCGCGTCGCGGCGCAGAGTGCCGTAAGTGGTGAACACGACGTCGTAGTCGTCGAAATGTTCATGCCCGCGGATGCGCTCGGCCCCTGTATGCTCCAGGATGCGCAGGCCGGGCGTGAACCGCTCGGCTTCCTTGCGCCAGTTGAAGACCAGGGAGCGGGGCATTACGACAAGAGACGGGGGGGGCCGGTCCGCCGATCCGCGCGACCGGCGCAGGCGGCGGCGCTCCTCGATCAAGGCCAGGACCTGTATGGTCTTGCCGAGGCCCATGTCGTCGGCCAGGCAGCCGCCGAAACCGAACTGCTGGAGGAAGTGCAGCCAGCCCAGCCCGTCCTTCTGGTAGGGCCGGAGCTCCCCGCGGAATCCCGGGGACGGTTCCGCGGGAGTCACGCCGGCGAAAGATCTCAGTTCGCCGCGAAAGCGGTCGAACACTTCGTCGCATGTCACCTCGGGCTGGGACGCAAGCAGGGCGTCCAGCAGGCCCGCCTGGTTGCGGCAAAAGCGCAAGTGATCGGCCTGCAGGGTCCCAAGGCCGGCGAGCGTCGCGTACTTTTCCAGCCACTCCTCCGGCAGCATTCCGTAACTGCCGTCATCGAGCAGGACGGTGCTTTCACGGCGCTTCAAGGCGGCCAGGAGACGCGGGATCGTCACGCGCGAGGCGCCGAATTCCACGCAGCCGTGCAGTTCAAACCAGTCGATCCCCGAGCGGATCTGGATGCTGAACGAGTCGGGATTGCGGAAAAGCCTTCCCTCGGCCTCCACGCGCCATCCCGCGGCCACCAGATCGCGCACGGCGGCCGGCAGGCGGTTCTGCGCGATCGTCCAGAAGGGGAGGCCGCCGTAACTGTTCTGGCGCCTGAAGCCGGCTTCGGCGAACTTGAGCCGGGCTGCCTGCTCGGATTTCGGATCGCGCAGAATCATCCTGTGCTCGGCCACGAGCGGAATGCCTCTTGCCGCGCTGTCTTCCTCGACGAAGTGGCCCTGGTAATCGAAAAACAGTTCTCCCTGCAGATACGGGACGCCCCATGCCTGCTTTCGGGTGCTCACGCGCGCGATCGGACGGGGCGCCGCTTTCTCCTCCCGCAGGCGCAGTTCCTCCGGCAGGACGACGGGGGGGATGTCGGGCGCCGTCAGCATGCTTTCGAGCCATTCCGCGGCCTCCGCCGCCGGCACGAAAAAGGAACCCTCGCTGCGCAGCAGGGAGATCCATTCGAAGGGGCCTTCGAAAAACGAGACGGTCTCGCCGAAGATAAAAATCCCTTCCCGGAAAACGTGATCCGGCTGCGAGAGAGACAGGCGCTCGTCGTTCCTGAAAAAAGCCCCGCGCACTTCATATCTTGCCGCGCCCTCTTCGGCGCGCGCCTCGATCTTCAGGCTCCAGGGGCCGCCGTCGTCAAGGCGAACGGGCCGCGATTCTTCCATTTCGGGCGCGCGGAAATGCAGGCGCCCGGTGGCCGAAATGGACCGCAGCAGACCGGGCAATTCGGCCGGGGAGGGCTTGAACCGATACATGGATTCATAGGGGCCCTGGTACCAGGTCTCGCGCTTGATTCCCAGGAACCGCGTGAGGATCTCGCGGTCCGCCGCCTCAGGCAGCGCCGGGAGCATTTCGTGCGACAGGTGCAGCGGTTTTGGCTTTTTCCAATCCCCGTTTTTCTTCCGCTCGCGCCCCTCGATCTGAAGGGCAAGGCCGGAGCCGAAATAGCTTCCGCGGCAATCGAGGATGTAAAGGATCTCGCGTCCGGCCGGCCAGGCGGCCGGTTTCGGCCCCTGCAGACCCCGCGGCTTTATCCTGCTCAACATCTGTCGCCAGGAGGAGGCTTCCGGCGGGGCGTCGCGGCGCGAGACGGCGGCTTTTGGGGCGGCTCCATAATTGTCGTCCGTTTCATCGTCCTCTTCAAAGTCGAGATCCTCGAAATCCTCCTCGTCCATGTCGCCGAAATCGGCCGCCGGCGTCAGGTTCACGGAGGGGCCGGAAGCCATCCTGGCCAGAATCCCCTGCCTGTCCAACTCGAGAAGAGTGGCCCAGACGTGCTTGCAGACGTCGAAGTTGCTGTCAAAGTAGGGGCAGTCGCAGGTGTAGACCAGGGATCCTCCGTCCCTTTCCAGGTCGACTTCGTAATTCCTGGAGCCCGAAACCCGCGCCGAGACGAATTCGTCGTCGGCGAAGAGCACGCGGACGGCCTTGCGCGCGAAATAATCCTCGCCGCGGCTTTTTATTTTCCGGCTGACGTTTCGTCCGAGCCTTTCAAGTTGAGACATAAACTATCCATTTTATAATTCATAAATACGCTGGCAAGTGTTTATTATTTTGTCGAGGCTTGCAGAGAATGGAACAACGCCGACGCCCGCAGCGCCCCGAATGGCTGAAGGTGAGACTCCCGGGAGGGGATAACTATTTCCGGCTCAAGAGCTTGATCCGCGAACACAGGCTGAACACGGTATGCCAGGACGCGCGCTGCCCCAACATCGCGGAGTGCTGGGGGGCGGGCACGGCGACGTTCATGATCCTCGGGGATGTCTGCACGCGGGCCTGCAGGTTCTGCGCCGTGAAGACCGGCCTGCCCCGGGAATACGACAGGGACGAGCCGCGTCGCGTCGCGGAGGCGATCGGGAAACTGGACCTGAAGCACGCCGTCATAACGTCCGTGGACCGGGACGATCTCGAGGACGGAGGGGCGTTCATCTTCGCGGAAACGATACGGCTGACCCGCCGGTCGCGACCGGGGATCCGCGTCGAGGTGCTGATTCCGGATTTCCAGGGGAGCGTCGACGCCCTGCGACAGGTTGTCGGGGCCGCGCCCGATGTTCTGGGCCACAACGTGGAGACGGTCCCAAGGCTCTATCCGCTGGTGCGCGCCGGGTCGCGCTACCGGCGCTCCCTGGACCTCCTGCGAAATGCGAAATCCCTCGGCGCCGGCCTGGCGACGAAATCCGGTCTCATGGTCGGCCTGGGCGAAAGCCTGGAGGAGATTTTGGATGTTTTGAAGGACCTGCGGGAGGCCGGGGTCGATATCGTGACGATCGGCCAATATCTTCAGCCCTCGCGCGCGAACCTGCCGGTGGAAAAATTTTATACGCCGGAGGAATTCCTCCATCTGCGTGACGCGGCCTTTTCCCTGGGCTTCCGGCATGTTGCTTCGGCGCCGCTTGTCCGCTCGTCCTACCACGCCGACCGCCAGCCGTAAAGTCCCAAGCGTTACACGCTGAAAATGGATTCGGATGAACGGTTAAAGGTGCGCCGGCCGGCGACGTTCAACGTTAAGGCTCCGGTTCCGGTCATTCTGTGTTAAAATAATTAAACAGGCGGCATTTATCATGATTCGATTGACGCGCTGGGCGGTTGTCCTGCTGGTTATGGTGTTCGTATCCTCCGCGAGGGGCGAGATCGCCCGTCTGGAGGTCGACGGCGCGATCGATCCCGTGACCGCCGCGTTTGTGGTCCGGAGCATCGACCGCGCGGAAGCCGAGGGCGCCCGGATGATCCTGATACGCCTGCAGACGCCGGGCGGGTTCGGCTCCTCGATGGAGGAGATCATCACGCGGATGCTGGGCAGCAAGGCGCCGGTTGTGGTCTACGTGGCGCCGAGCGGCGCCAAGGCCGCGTCCGCGGGCTTTTTCATTCTCCTGGCGGCCGATGTCGCGGCCATGGCGCCGGGGACCAACACCGGTGCGGCGCACCCGCTCATGGCGATCGGGGGGGTCCCGGTCGACGGAGGGCAGGCGGGGAAGACCCTGACGGAGAAGATCACCAGCAACGCGACCGCGTATCTGCGCAGCATCGCGGGCAAGCGCAACCGCAACGTGGCGGAGGCGGAGAAGGGCGTCATCGAGAGCAAGTCCTTCACCGAGACGGAGGCGCTTGCGGCCCGCCTGATCGACCTGGTCGCCCGCGACGAGGCGGAGCTATTGGCCAGGCTGCAGGGCTACAAGGTCCGTTCCTTTTCGGGGGAGGAAAAGGTCCTCGATATCGCGGGGCGGAAAATCGTCGAGTACCGCATGACGACGCGCGAGAGGCTCCTGGCGGCCGTTTCCCAGCCGAACCTGGCCCTGCTGCTGGGCGTCGTCGGGGTGCTTCTGCTGTATTTCGAGTTCACGCACCCCGGCTTTGTCGCGCCCGGCGTGATCGGGGGGATCTGCGTGCTGCTGGCCGTGCTCGGCTTCTCGTTTCTCCCCATCAACTACGTCGGCGTGCTTCTGATTTTTCTCGCCATAGGACTTTTGATCGCCGAGGTCATGGTCGGCGGATTCGGAGTCCTCGGCATAGGAGGACTGGTGGCCATGGTTTTCGGGATGCTGATCCTTATTGATTCGCCGGATCCGGCCGTGCGCATCGGCCTGTACACGGCGCTCGCCCTCGCCCTGCCGTTCGCCGCCATACTGCTGATCCTGCTCGTTGCGCTCTTCAAGTCCCTCCGGCAGAAGGTCGCGACCGGCGACGAGGGGATGATCGGCCTCATCGGGGTCGCGGACACCGATATCCATGCGAGCGGGCGGGTCAAGATCCGCGGGGAGTACTGGACGGCCTATTCCGCCGCGCCCATACCCGCCGGGAGAAACGTCCGGGTGCTGGAGGCCGAGAATCTGAAACTCAAAGTCGAGGAGGTCGGCGGATAGGCCGGCCGCTATCAGGGAGGGGGACATGGGAACAACTCTGCTGGTTGGCATCGTCATCGTCGTGCTGTACCTGTGGAGCACGATTCATATTCTGAAGGAGTACGAAAGGGGCGTGGTCTTCCGCCTGGGACGCCTGCTGCCGAAGGCCATGGGCCCCGGCCTGATCTTCGTTTTCTGGCCCATCTATAGAATGGTGCGCGTCAGCCTGAGGACGATCGTGCTCGACGTCCCGCCGCAGGACATCATCACGCGCGACAACGTTTCGGTGAAGGTCAACGCCATCGTGTACTTCCGCGTCATGAACGCGCCGCGGGCCATCGTCGAGGTGGAGAATTACCTCTACGCGACGTCGCAGCTGGCGCAGACGACGCTGCGCTCCGTGCTGGGCGAAGTCGAGCTGGACGATCTCCTGAGCCGCCGCGAGAAACTGAACGTCAAGCTGCAGGAGATCCTGGACCAGCACACCGACGCATGGGGCATCAAGGTGGGCCTCGTCGAAGTCAAGCAGGTCGATCTGCCGCAGGAGATGCAGAGGGCCATGGCGAAACAGGCCGAAGCCGAAAGGGAGAAGAGGGCCAAGATCATCCACGCCGAGGGCGAGCTGATGGCCTCGGCCAAGCTGGCGGAGGCGGCCGCCGTCATCAACAAGGAACCCGTCGCGCTCCAGCTGCGCTACCTGCAGACATTGACGGAGATAGGCGTCGAGAAAAACACCACCGTGGTCTTCCCGGTGCCGATCGACATTATCAAAGAATGGGTCGCGGCCAGGCGGTGACCCTTGAGGTTATATGTTGAATGTTGAACGATAAAAGGGGAGCATGGGAAGTTCCGCATGCTGCCGGGACTTATCGCGCAGGGCGCGCCCATTGGTAGCCGCTGAACGTTCGACGCGCAACCTGGGACGCTGCAGGCGCGGCGGCCGCCGGATATGTTTTGAGGCGTGCAAGAGGTAAAGTCATGACGGATCAATCTTCGGAAACCGGTTTGGAGGTGGTGCTGGACAACCGCAAGCTCATCCTTGCGTTTGTCCTGCTGGTCGCCATCTGCGGTTGTTTTTTCGTGATCGGCTTCGTCGAAGGGAAGCGCCAGGGATATCAGGAGGGATCTCAGGCCGCCGCGGAGAGCTCGACCGCATCGCGCGCCGAGACCCTGCCGCCTCCGTCCGCCGCGCCGTCCGCTCCGGTCGCCGTCGCGACGCCTCCGAAAGAAGAGGAGGGGGAAACCAGGCTGGACTGGTATGACAGTGTCAACCGGCCGGACAGGGACGCGGAGGCTGCTCGGAAAATCCTGCCTCCTTCGTCCCCGCCTCCCGCCGCGGCCGTCAAATCGGAATCGCCGGCACCGGCCGCGCCCAAGACCGAAACCGCTCGGGCCGCGGGGCCGTCCGGTTACACGGTGCAGGTCGGGGCGTTCCGCCAGAAATCCGAGGCCGAAACCAAGGCGCGCCAGCTCAAGGCCAAGGGATTTGAAAGCAGGATCGAGCCCCCGGAATCCCCCGAGGATCTCTATCTGATCCAGGTGGGCCGGTTCAAATCCAGGGCGGACGCCGTTGCGATGCAGCTTCGGCTCAAGAAAAGCGGTTTCGCTTCCTTCGTCAAGGCCTACTGAAGGGCCCCGCCATGCGGCCCGCGCTGCCGGTTCTAACCGGGATAATGCTCGCGGCGTCCTTCCCGCGGGCCGGCCAGGGTTTTCTGGCATGGGCCGCGTTCGTTCCCCTGCTGGTCTTTATCGCTCTCTGTAGAGGTCCGCGGCAGGCTTTCGCGGGCGGACTTTTCGCGGCCGCCGTCTGGACCTTCATCCTGCTGATATGGATTCCGCCCGTGCTCGCCAACTACGGCGGCCTGCCGTGGGCGTTGACGTGGGTTGCCTACGGGCTCATGACGACCGTGCTGGCATGCTATCCGGCCCTGGCCTGCGCCGCGGTGAAATTCCTGATGAAGCGCCGCGGCGACGCCATGCTGCTCCTGTTCCCCCTGTTCTGGGTTGTCGCGGAATACGTCGTAACCTATTTCCCCTTCGGAGGGTTCCCCTGGCTTCTGGCGGGATATTCGCAGTCCGGGCGCCTCGCGCTCATGCAGGCGGCGGACCTGGCGGGCGTTTACGGCGTCTCTTTCATGGTCCTGTGGGCGAACGCGTCGCTGGCATGGATTTTTCTGCGCCGGCGGCGCGGCGCCGGGCTCTGGGGGCCTTCGTCCGCCGCCGTCGCGCTCATCGCCGCGGCCTGGATATACGGCGACGCCTCTCTGCGCCGGTGGGAGGGAGTCGAAAGGAACTATGAGGCAGCCATGCTTCAGGGGGACATCGCCTTCGAGGACCCGGAGCCCGTGATGGCGGACAAATTCAAGAACGGCTATGTCCGGATGGCCGACAGCCTCGGGCCTGCGCCGGTGGACCTGCTCGTCCTGCCCGAGTCGCCCACGCCTGTTTCCTTTCAGTTCGATTCCTCCTACCAGCGGACTCTCGAAGACCTGGCCCGGCGGTATCCGCTCGGTCTGGTTTTCAACAACATCCGTTTCGCCGGCGGCGCCGGGGAGGATCGATACTACAACAGCGCCTATTTCCTGGACCGCAACGGGAACCTCGCGGGCGTTTACGACAAGATCCATCTCGTGCCTTTCGGCGAATACATCCCGCTGAAAGGGATTCTCCCCTTCACCGAGACGATCTCCAAGGACGTCGGAGAATTCTCCCCGGGGCGCGACTACCGTGTCGTGAAGATGGGGGACCACGCCGCGGGCGCCGTCATCTGTTACGAGGCGGTGTTCCCGGCCCTGGTGCGCCGGTTCGCGCGGGAGGGGAGCGGTCTCATCATCAACGTGACGAACGACCGGTGGTACGGCGCAAGCGCCGCCCCTTACCAGCATCTCGCCATCGCGCGGTGGAGGGCGGTGGAAAACCGGAGGTTCATGCTGCGGGCCGCCAATTCGGGCATCAGCGCCGTCATCGAACCGTCCGGGAGGATTCAGTCCTCCACGGGCCTGTTGCGCACGGCCGTGTGCCGCGGCCGCTTCGCCTTTTTGGAGGGGCAGACGTTCTACACCCGTCACGGCGACGTTTTCGTTTTCCTGTGTGCTATCATTGTTGCGGGAATGGTCGTTGTCGCGGCCCGGGGCCGTTGAACGTTACGGATTAAACGCGGGACCCGGACATACCGCGAGGGGCGCTGGTCTAAAAAGGAGGCTGTCAATGCTCGAGGATCTTCAGGACAGGGTTACGGCGATCGAGGAAAAGATACGGCAGATCCGAGGGTATCTTTGATGCCGACCGAAAACGCGGGCAGGTTCTCGAGCTTGAGAAAAAGGCCTCGCGCCCGGATTTCTGGAGCAATCAGGAGGAGGCGCAGAGCGTCCTGCAGACGCGGAGCCGCCTGGAGGACGACATCCGCCTGGATTCAAGGCTCGCCCGGGAGGCCGAGGATCTGAGGGCGCTCGCCGAACTCGCCGCCGAGGGGGAAGACGTTCTGGGGGAACTGGAGCGGGAGGTCGCAAAGCTGGAGCAGGAGGCGCAGCACACGGAGATACGGATGCTTCTCTCCGGCGAGCATGACGCCTCGAATGCCATCGTGACGATCCATCCCGGCGCCGGAGGGGTCGAGTCGCAGGACTGGGCGGAGATGCTGGTGCGCATGTATCTCCGGTACTGCGAGCGGTCCGGGTATACCACCAGGATGCTGGATTATCAGCCGGGAGAGGAGGCGGGGATCAAGTCGGCCACGTTTCTCGCCGAAGGGGAGTACGCCTACGGCTATCTTTCTTCGGAAAGCGGCGTGCACCGCCTGGTGCGCATTTCCCCCTTCGGCGCCTCGGGAAAACGCCAGACGAGCTTCGCGTCGGTTTTCGTCTACCCTCAGCTCGACGACAGGATCGAGGTCGAGATCGACGAGAAGGACCTCCGCATCGACACCTACCGCTCCTCGGGGGCCGGCGGCCAGCATGTCAACGTGACGGATTCCGCCGTGCGCATCACCCACATCCCGACCGGCATCGTCGTCTCCTGCCAGAACGAGAGGTCGCAGATCCGGAACCGGGAGATGGCGCGCGCCGTCCTCCGGGCGCGGCTGTACGAACTGGAGCTCGCCAAGAAGCGCCAGCAGCTCCAGGCCGTCGAGGATTCGAAATTGGATATTGGATTCGGCAGCCAGATACGCTCCTACGTCCTGCACCCGTACCGCCTGGTGAAGGACCACCGGACCAAGCACGAGACGTCCAATGCGGACCGCGTGCTGGACGGGGACATCGAGGATTTCATCTACCGGTATCTTGTGTACCGCGGCGCGCAGAACCGCGCGGACGCCGGGAAGAAACAGGGGGCATGAGATGGCGCGTTTTGTGGATCGGCGCTTTTACGCGGCGCGCCGCCGGGTGTACGGGGGGCTGGCGGTTTTCGCCGTCGCCGCCTTCGTGTCGATGGCGCTGGTCCCCGCATGGCGGGCGCGCCTGACGGGGCGGCTGGCGCAGCTGGCCGCAGCCGTGCGGGGGGATATGCCGGCGGTCGCTCTCAATGTGGGCGAAAACGAGGAGCCGTTTCCCGCCGAATTGGAAAGGCCTTCGCGCGCGGCGCCTCCCTTGGCGCAGGGCGCCGACGCCCGCGAAATCTTCAGCATCGCGCCGGCTCCCCGGCCGTCCCCGCCGCCGCGCCCGCGAACCGCTCCCGCGCCGGAAAGGCGGACGACGCTTTCCCCTGCTCCCGTCCTGATCGACGATGCGGCGGAACGCGCCGCATCCGGAGGCGCGGCCCCGGCCGAAGGCGAACCCCGGTACGCCGCGGGAGCCATGGAGCGCGAAGCGTACGATCTCGTGCTGAAATCCCACCCCGCGGCCGCGGCGCTGGCCGCGGGGAGCGATCCCGGGCTCCGCTTCCTGTCGTGGGGCGCCGCCCCGCGGGGGAACGATCTCTATTGGGTCCGCCTCAGCTTTCAGTCGGAGGATGGGGAGGAGATGGAGTACATCTGGCAGGTAAGCCTCGGCGAGAAAAAGGCCGTCCCCCTGAATTACAACGCCCGCTCCCTCCCCTGATCGAAAAGACGTTCGGCGTCCAACGCGGAAGGTGACACTGTGACGCACCGGGAATGCGTCTCAGCCGGCCTGCGTTGAACATGGCGCGTTCCGCCTGCGGCGGCGCCGATTGACGCCCCGCGGGAGCGCTTCTATACTGGGCCCGATGCAAGCTGCCTTCATCCGAATCCTGAGCCGGTCGATGATCGGCCTCATCGTCCTCGTCCTTGTGGCCGTGCTGGGGAATTTTTTATTCACGCATTTCCGCCGCGCGCGGGCCCCGCAAAAGGCTCCCGAGATCCTCAGTTCCGAAATGCGGCGCGCCGTCACCGGCATTGAAATCTCTGTGAACCGTGAAGGCGAGGAACGCTCCAAGATCCGGGCGCGGGAGTTGTTGGAGACGCGCAGGGGCCAGAGCCTTCTGAGCGGAATCGAGGCGTGGGATATCGACGCCGAAGGGAACGTTCAGAACGAGATCCGGAGCCGGATGGCCGAATACGACCCGGAGAGCAGGACCGCCTATTTCACGGGGGACGTTCACGTGTCTTTGGGCGGCGACATCGAGGTGCGGACCGATTCGCTGCGCTACGAATGGGACTCGGAAATCGGCGAAACGCCCGATGCGCTGGAGTTTTTTTACGGGGAATCCGCAGGCCGGGCGCGCGGCATGCGACTCGACCGGAAGCACAGGAACATGGAACTCAGGAGCGACGTGGAGCTTGTTTATGCGCCGCCGGGCGCGCGCCGCGCGGACGGGGAAATCCGGGCCACGGCGGACAGGGCCTACGTCTCCGAGGAGTCGCTCGAGGTTCTTTTGCAGGGGAACGCGCGCGCGCGGTCCGGCAACGCCGTAATGTCTGCCGATAACCTGGCAATGCTCGCACGCCCCGACCGCAGGAGCCTGAAATCCGTGACGGCCGACGGGAGGGCTTGCTACGAGTCCGGCGAGAACGGCGAAGTCCGGCGCCTGAGAGGTCACCGGATTATTTTCGGGCTCCGCGAAGCCGGCGGCGGGCTGGAAAAGATCAGCATTCTGGGCGAGGCCGAAATCTATCTTCAATATTCGGACGGCGAGCGGGCGCTCGACGGCGCCGAAATCTACGTCGACATGGATCCGGCCGGAAGGGTCCCCGCGATGATCTCGGGCCGCGGGGACGTTCGCTTTCTCCTGAATGGCGGTTCCGGGCGGACCCGGCTTTCGGGGGAGCGGCTCGCGGCAAGGTTTGCCGCGGGGACCGAAAACCTCGAAAGCGTGCGCGTCGAGGGCCGGGCGGCCATGTCCGCCGGGGGCGGCGCGGACTCGCCCGGGCAGAGCCTGCTCGCGGATGAGATTCAAATTTCCTTCCGGCCCTCGGATGGGGAAACCGCCCTGGAGAAGCTGCAGGCCAAGGGCTCCGTCTCCTGGACGCTGGAGGCCGCCGGAGCGCGCGGCGCGGCGAACCGCCGGCCGTCGAGAACTCTGCAGGCCTCCCTGCTGGAAATGTCCTATTCGCCGAAGGGGGATTCCCTTGACGCAGGCCGCGCGGACGGCGGGGTTGTCGTGGAGGAGGTCTCCGCCGGCGGGAGGGGCGCGGGCCGTGTCCGCCGGATGACGGCCGAAAAGGTGCGCTTTGACTTCTTCCCGGAAGGGAACCGGATCAGGAGCCTCGGCGCGGAAGGAAGCGTACGGGTCAGCTACGAGGACCGGCAGGGCTCCTCCACGGTCCCGGGCGCAGAGAGGTTTGTCTCCGAAAGCGACAACCTGCAGGCGCGTTTCGATCTTGTCGAAGGCGATAGCGCTCTCCGCACCGCGTCACAGTGGGGACGTTTCCGTTACCGGGACGCTTCCTGGACGGCCACGGCCGACAGGAGTGATTACGACGCCCTGGAAGACCTGCTCATCCTTGAAGGCTCCCCGCGCATCTCGTCGAAGGAAACGGGCACGACGGCGGGGGAGCGGGTGGAGTACGACCGCAAGGCTCTGGCGCTTTCGGTTCTCGGGAGAGTCCGTTCGAGATTTGCAGGCGGGGAAGGCCGGTCGTTTCTCGGAACGTCCTCGTCGTCCTCCCCCGGCGTCATAACGGCCGAGATGCTCCGGTATTGGACAAAGACAGGGTTGGCGCGATATTCGGGCAAAGTCCGATTGCTTTCGGAGAACGGTCAACTCCAAGCGGGGATTTTGGAGATATCCGGGGGCGGCGAGATCGCGGAGGCGCGTGACGACGTGGTGCATCTCGTGCCCAGGGGCGATTCATCAGGCGGCGAACGGGCTCAGGACCCGTCAAAAGGCGCAAAGAATTTTAGCGGCCTGCCGATCGTAATTAATAGTTCCGGAATGAAATATTTAAAGGAAAAAAACACAATAACCTACACGGGCAATGTCCGGCTTCGCGACAATGCCCTGACTCTTGCGTCGAAGGGTCTCGAGGTCGTGCTGGATTCGACGGGCAGACGCGTGGAGAGTGCCGTGGCCCGGGGTAATGTCGTCATTCATCATAAGGACAGGGAATGCAAGGGCGACACGGCGTTTTACTATCTTGACCCGGGAAAATTCGTCGTCGTCGGGAATCCTGCCGAAATCAGCGATCCCGGGAAAGGCCGGTCGCTTGCCGGCCGATTGACATCCTTCACGGCCGATGATAGGATTCTGATCGAGGGTCGCTAGGTGCTATTTAAGTTATTTATGATCAAGTATTTATATGGATTTATAAGCATCTTGACCGGCGCTCCGGCGAGCTGTGCCGGACGGGCCGGCTTTTTGGCAGGCACGGCGGCGGCCCCAGGATTATGTTGCGGCACGGGGCGGGACTGGGCGGAACTTGATGAGTGATAACAACGGCGAACTGCGCGCCATCGGCCTGAACAAATCCTACGCGGGCCGAAAAGTTGTCAGCGAAGTCAGCCTCGAGCTGCACCGGGGTGAAGTCGTGGGTCTTCTCGGCCCGAACGGGGCTGGAAAGACGACGACCTTCTACATTATTGTCGGGTTGATCCCGGCTGAAGACGGCCGGGTTCGGATCGGCGACGAGGACATCACGCACCTGCCGATGTATCAGAGGGCGCGCGCCGGGATCAGTTATCTTCCCCAGGAGCCTTCGGTATTCCGCAAGCTGACGGTTCATGAAAACCTGAAGAGCATCGCCGAAACTTTGCCGCTGAGCCCGTCCGAAAGGGAGGAATTGACGGATGACCTCCTTAAGGAATTCGGGATTGAGAACCTGCGCAACCAGGGGGCTTATACCCTGTCCGGGGGGGAGAGGCGCAGGCTGGAGATAGCGCGGGCCCTTGTTCTGACACCCCGGTTTATTCTGCTGGACGAGCCGTTCGCCGGCATCGATCCGCTGGCGGTGCTCGACATCCAGCGCATCATCGGCCGCCTGAAGGAGCGGGGCATCGGCGTCCTTATCACCGACCACAATGTGCGGGAGACTTTGAATATAACGGACCGGGCTTATATAATAAACGAGGGCAAGATCTTACGCCAGGGATTGCCCGAAGAGCTCACGAACGACGCAGAGGTGAAGAAGGTGTATCTGGGGGAAAACTTCAGGCTCCGTTAGGCCATCATGAATCGTCGACCTTACCTGCGACAGACTCTCGATCTCCGGCTCACCCACCGGCTGGCCCTCACTCCATCTCTGCTTCAAAAAATTGAATTGCTCCAGCTCAACAAACTGGAGCTTCAGGAAATGCTGAATCAGGAGCTCATGGAGAATCCCATCCTCGAGGACGTGCAGGACCAGGAGTCTCCTCCGGAGGTTTCCGCGGAAGACAGGGCGGCCGAGGACCGGCCCGCTTCGGACGCCGCGGAGGAGTCCGGGGAGAGGGATTCTTTCGACGAGATCGATTTCCGCTACTTTTTTGATGAATATCTCGACGCGGGATACAGGAACCGCGAGGAGGAGCAGGATTCGGACAAGCCTTCTTTCGAGACTTTTCTGACGCGCCCCCCGTCTCTTGAGGAGCACCTCAACTGGCAGCTCGGGCTGACGGACGTCAAGCCGAACATAGCGGACATCGCCACTCAGATCATCGGGAATCTCAACGAGGACGGGTATCTCCTCATCGGCCTGGAAGAGCTCTGCCAGCTGGCCGACTGCACGATGGAGGAGGCGTCGGAGGCGCTGGATGTCGTGCAGGCCATGGACCCGGTGGGCGTGGGCGCGCGAGACCTGCGCGAATGCCTGCTGCTTCAGCTCCGGAGCCTCGATCTCAGGGACAGCCTGGCCTACCGGATCGTGGAGGAGCACCTCGGACTGCTTGAAGGTCACAAGTATAAGGACATCGCGGTCCGCACGGGCGCGACATTCGAAGAGGTCCTCAGGGCCGTGGACGTCATCCGGCACCTGATCCCGAAGCCCGGGCAGAAATACAACGCCAAGGAAGCCACCTATGTTCAGCCGGAAGTGACGATTTCCAAGGTAGGGGACGAATTCGTCATCCTGATGAATGACGAAGGCATGCCCCAGCTGCGCCTCAACAGCGCCTACAGGGACCTTCTCAAGAGCGAGAGCGTGAGCGGCGAAACCAAGGCGTTTCTCCGGGAGAAATTCCGCTCGGCGGTGGACCTCATGCGGAGCGTGAACCAGAGGAAACAGACCATCTACCGCGTCTGCGCCTGCATCGTGAACCGCCAGCGCGATTTTCTGGAAAACGGCGCGTCCGGCCTGCGCCCCATGCTGATCAAGGACGTAGCCAACGAACTCGGGGTCCACAGCTCCACCATCAGCCGCGTGGTGACGAACAAGTACGTGGACACGCCGCAGGGAGTCATGGAGTTGAGGAAATTTTTCACCCAGGGAGTGGAGAACGCCGGGGGGGAATCCTTGTCCGTCGTTCAGGTCAAGCTCAAGATCCGGAAGATGATCGAGAACGAGGACAAGACGAGGCCGCTGTCGGACAACGAGATCGCGCAGATGCTGCGGCGCGACAATATCTTCCTCACGCGCCGCACGGTCGCCAAATACCGGGAGCAGATGCAGATTCGGGGTTCGCGGGAGCGTAGGGTCGGTTATCTCCGTTGATCGCGCGGGGAACGGATTGTCCGTGCAGCTATCCAATGGGCCGACGCGGCGACGGCCCGATGCTTCAAAAACCATTTTGACTTTTCTACCTGGAAGGGACACCCAAGATGAATGTGGAAATAACCGGAAGACACGTCGTCATCACGCCCGCGATCCGCGCCTACGTGCTCAAGAGGCTCCGCAAGTTTGCGAGGCTTTTCGGCGACGACATCGCCTTCCACGTCATAATCGGCGTGGAGAAGGAGCGGCAGACGGCGGAGATCCTGTTGAAGTCGAAGCTGCTGGACCTTGCGGGGAAGGGCCAGTCGGATGACATGTACAATTCCCTTGTCCGCGCCATCGAGAAGCTCGAGCGGCAGGCCCTGAAGCATAAGAGCAAGATCATCGAGGGGAAGCGGCAGAGGGCGAAAGCCAAATCGGTCGCAGTCAAGACGGGCGTAGTGGAACGGGCCCAGAGGGTCCTGGCACGCAAGAGCGACGGCATCTTCGAGGAGGAGCCGCCGAAAAAACCCATGGTGGTGGAGGATGCCGTGATCGAACTCCAGCACTCGAACTACCCGTTCGTGGTGTTCCGCAACGCCGAATCGGGCGCCGTCAACGTCCTGTACCGGCGCAAGGACGGCACTCTCGGGTTAATTCACACATGATGCCGTTTCCCGTTGGAGCATGCTTGCAGGCGGCAGGTAACCGCGAATAGCCGAGCCGGGCGGCAGCGAAAAGCAACGGGAAGAATGCCATCGAGGCCGGCGGGGGCGAAAGGATACAGCCGGGGTCGGCGAAGCACCCCCCGGGGAAGAGACAAAAGGAACAGGGCCCCGGAGGGGCGAAAGAGAAAACCTGAAGGCGCCTGGGAGACACCGTGGCGGAAGAAAAGACAATGGACGCCGAAGATGCCGGAGAGGAATCCCGCGCCGTCGCCGTCGACGAGTTTCTCTCCGCCATGTCGCCGATTCTGAATCTGGAAGTGCTACAGGGCCGGGTCGGCATGGACAACGAAATAAGGTCGCCGCGCGTCCAGAAGCTCGGGATGGTGCTGGCGGGCTTCACGGGATACATCCACACGGACCGCGTCCACCTTTTCGGCGGCAGCGAGGCGCATTTTCTCCGGACTCTGGACGCGGAGGAACGGGCTGCGGCCGTCGGGCGCCTGAAACGGCACAGGGTCTGTTGCGTCCTTTTCACGCAGGGCCTGGAGGTCCCCGAAAATTTCCTGGAGACCGCGGCCGAGACGGGGACGCCGGTCCTGCGCAGCGCCGCGGAGAGCTCGGCGGTCATCGCGGCGATCACCCGTTACCTGGAGGAGCGCCTGGCGCCGAGGATGACGGTCCACGGCGTCCTGCTCGAGATCTTCGGCCTGGGCGTGCTGCTGTTGGGGCCGTCGGGCATAGGCAAGAGCGAATGCGCCCTGGAGCTCATCATGAAGGGCCACCGTCTGATAACGGACGATTACGTCGAGATCATCCGCCACGGGATGGACCGGCTCACGGGAACGGGGGCGAAGGTCCTCAAGCACCACATGGAACTTCGCGGACTGGGGATCATCGACATCAAGGAACTCTTCGGCGTTTCGGCCACGGGAACGTTTCAGACGATCGACCTGGTCGTGCGCCTGGAGCGCTGGAAGCCGGACGCCGAGTACGACCGGCTTGGACTGGATCCGTCCACGACGGAGCTTCTGGGCGTGCGGGTGCCGTGCCTGGAGATGCCGGTCGCGCCGGGGAGAAACACCGCGACGCTCGTGGAGATCGCGGCGAGAATCCAGCTCCTGCGCCAGCGCGGCCACAAGCCGTTTCGGTCGGCGGGCGACGACTGAGACTTTTTTCGGCCGCCTTTGGGATGCGCGGCGCCGGCAGGGCGGCGCTCGGGCATCTTGGTCTCCGGATGCGGCTTTCGAGGGAATCAGCGGGTTCGGCATGTCTCTGGAACATCTGGTCATCGTCACGGGGATGAGCGGCTCCGGCAAGGGGACCGTCCTGAAGGCCTTCGAGGACCTGGGGTACATCTGCGTCGACAACCTTCCCGTTCTGCTGATACCGGATTTCATCCGGGCGACCCGGGGCTCTTCCGGCGCGGGGAAGCGCATCGCCATCGTCGTCGATATACGCGCCGGCGGGCGTCTGAAGGATCTCGGGCAAACCATCCGGGACCTGCGCAGGTCGCTGAAGCGCGTCCTGGTGCTGTTCCTCGAGGCGCGCGACAGCGTCCTGGTGCGGCGCTTCAGCGAGACGCGCCGTCCCCATCCATTGTCGGCGCGGCGCCCGCTTCTCGAGGCGATACGGATCGAGCGCAGGCGCCTGGGAGAGATTGCGGAGCTCGCCGACGTCACCATCGACACATCGGATTTCACGGTTCATCAGGCCAAATCGCTCATCATGGAGAGGTTCCGGAAGCGTCCGGGCGCCTGGGATCTGAACGTCCAGCTCATGAGCTTCGGGTACAGGAACGGCCTGCCGCTGGAGGCGGATCTGGTGTTCGACACGCGGTTTCTCCCGAACCCCCATTTCGTGCCGCGGATCCGCGACCTGAGCGGGAAGGATCGACGCGTGGCCCGGTACATGAAGTCTTTCCCGGAAACGGCGTCCTTTGTCCGAAGGGCCGCGCGCCTGCTGCAATACCTGCTTCCCCGCTACGTGCGCGAGGGGAAGAGTTATATCACGGTTGCGGTGGGGTGCACCGGCGGGCGCCACCGTTCGGTCTTTGTCGCAGAGGAGCTGGCCGGGTATCTGAAAAACAAAAAGTGGAACGTTCAGGTCCGTCATCGTGACGTGAACCTGTAGATCGGAGCGCGGGGGATTCTATGATCGGCGCACTGGTGGTAACGCATGGGCATCTGGGGCAGGAACTGGTCGCGGCCGCGGAGATGATCGTCGGGGATATTTCGCACATCCAGGCGGTCTCCATCGGGTGGCATGACGACGTCAACGAGGCCAGCAGCGACATCAAGAAGCGCATCGCGGAGGTGGACGGCGGCGGCGGCGTGCTCATTTTTACGGACATGTTCGGGGGCACGCCGTCCAACATCGCGTTCGCGTTTCATGATCCCGGCCGTGTGGACGTGGTGACGGGGGTCAATCTGCCCATGATCATCAAGATCGCAAGTCAAAAGGAGGGCGACACGCTGGAATCCCTGGCGCGGGAGGTGCGCGACCAGGGACGTTCGAGCATCGTGATGGCCAGCGATTTTCTTTCGGCATGATCCGTCAATCCGTAATTGTTAAAAACAGGCTGGGGCTGCACGCGCGCGCGGCCGCGAAGCTGGTCCGGGTGGCGTCCAGGTTCGCCAGCGATATCTACCTGTCGCGCGAGGACGCCCATCAGCGGATCGATTCCAAGAGCATCCTGGGGGTGCTGATGCTGGCGGCTTCGCAGGGGACCCGTTTGGTGATATCCATCGAGGGGCGGGATGAAGTCGAGGCGGGGGAGGCGATCCGCCGTCTTTTTGATGGGAAGTTCGGGGAGGAGCATTAATGTCGGCCAGGCCGGAAAAGGTATTCCAAGGGGACGGCGTCTCATCGGGCGTGGTTCTGGGAAAGGCTCTCAAGCTGGACAGCCACAACCGCGTCGTCCTGAAGATCCCCGTCGAAAACGTGGAGGCGGAAGTCCGCCGTTACAAAAGGGCCCTCGAAGCGTCCAGGGAGCAGCTGGCGTTGCTGAAATCCCGCCTGGAGGAAAAGGTCGGCAGGGAACACAGCGTTATCCTCGACGCACACCTTCTGATGCTGGAGGACAGAGCGCTGAACGCCGGGGTCCTCGCGAGCATCCGCGGCGCCAGGATCAACGCGGAGTGGGCCGTCTCGCAGGTCCGCGACGAGCTGGTGCGCGCGTATGAGTCCCTGGACGACGCGTACTTCCGCGAAAGGCACAGCGACATCGAGGACGTGGCCGAAAGGATCCTTCTGAACCTTTCCGGAGGCAAACCCATCGACTGGGAATCGATGCCGGGAGATTTGATTATCGTCTCGCGCGATTTCAACCCGTCCAATTTCGCCGCGATGGACTTGGGGAAGGTCCGGGGTCTGGCCCTGGAGTCGGGGGGGCGCAATTCCCACACCGCCATCATCAGCCGCGGGCTGAGGCTTCCGGCGGTCATGGGTGTCCGCGATTTTCTGTCGTCGGTCGTCAGCGGGGACACGATTCTGCTCAACGGGGACGAAGGCCAGGTGATCGTGAATCCCTCGCGCCGGCGCGTCGAGAGCCTGCGCCGCCGCATGGAGGCTTTCAGCGCGGCGGGCGAGCCGGCTGCCCCCGCGCCGGCCGGACGGACTCTCACTCTGGACGGCACGCCGGTCTCCCTGCTCGCCAACACCGAGCTGCCGCACGAGTTGAGGGTGGCGAAGCGCTGCGGCGCCGAGGGGATCGGGCTGTTTCGATCGGAGTTCCTTTTCTTCAAGCACCGCCATGGGTTCCCCGGGATCGAAGAACAGCAGTCCGCCTACAGCGCCCTGGCGAGGGAAATGAACCCGCGGCCGGTGGCGATCCGGACTCTGGACGCGGGGTCGGAAAGCGTCTTCGACGGCCGCGAAATGTCGGATCAGGCCAATCCGAGCATGGGACTGCGCGGTATCCGCCTGAGCCTGCACGTCCAGGATGCGTTCCGGGCGCAGGTCGAGGCCATCCTGCGCAGCAGCAGGGAAGGCAGGGTCGAGATGGTTTTGCCGATGATTTCCACGGTGGAGGAAATCTGGCATGCCAAGGCCCTGATCGAGGAGGTGCGGTCGGAGCTCGTGAGGACGCCGGGAGTCGTTTTGAATCCGGTGCCGCTCGGCGTGATGATCGAGGTCCCTTCCGCCGTTCTCTCGCTGGAGATGCTGGCCAGGGAAGTGGATTTCATCTGCGTGGGCACCAACGACCTGATCCAGTACACCCTGGCCGTGGACCGCGGGAATCCTCACGTGGCGTACCTCTATCAGCCCCTGCACCCGGCGGTGCTGCAGGGGCTGTACCGTATCGCCGACGTGTGCGCCAAACTGAACAAGCCGGCGCGGATCTGCGGCGAGATCTCCTCGAATCCTTTCTTCGCCGTTCTGCTTTTGGGCATGGGATTCACCCAGCTGAGCATGAATCCGCTGTCCATCCCCACCATCCGCAGGGTTCTGCGCGAAGTCCCTCTGGACGCCTGCCGCGGGATCGCCGAGCAGGCTCTGAGGTTCTCCACGGCGCGGGACGTCTGGCACTATCTGACCGACGCCGTTTCGAAGCTGGTCCGGATGGACCTCAGCACCTATGCCAAGGAGATCAATCCGCCCATCGGCCGCCCCGGCGCATAGGAACCGGCCCGGCCGCGGATTGTCTCAGTGAAAACCGCGCGCGATGATACTTTCGGCCCGGCGCTGCATCTGATAATCTGGAGACAAAGAAATCGGTCTTCAGAAGGGGGGATATCCCAATGAAGCGGCGTGGGTGTTTCATTCTTGCAGTGACCGCCTGGATGGCTCTGCTCCCCGCCCTCGCGGGTGCTTCCGACGAGGACTACACGCGCATGGCGCGTCTTTCCTACATCGAGGGGCAAGTCAGCTTTCAGCACGCCTCCGATGCCGATTGGACCGCGGCCAGCATCAACCTGCCGCTGGAGCCGTGGGACCGCATCTACACGGGTCCCGACGGCAGGGCCGAGATCGAATTCGACGACGGCTCCGTCTACCGCCTGGCCGAGAACACCGACATCGAGATCCTCGCCCTGCGCGAAGATCTTATTCAATTGCGCGTTCTGACAGGGCTTTCCACACTGACAGTCTCGAGCGGCCTGGATTTTGAGATCGACACCCCGGCCGCCGCCTTTAATGCCCGGCGCAAGGGAGTGTACCGTTTTCATGTCGGCGAAAAGGGAGAGACGGAAGCCGTCGTCCGCAAGGGCGAGCTGGAGGCGGCGGGTGACCGGTTTTCACGCCGGGTGGAGTCGGGAGAAATTTTCCGCGTCAGTCCCGGGCAGAGCGGCGGCACTCTGGTCCGCCATGAGAGGCGGGACGCATGGGACGAATGGAATGACAGGCGCAACGCGGACCGGCGGGCCTACGCGAGCGGAAGCCGCATCCCGGCCAGCGTTTACATCGGCGTGGCCGAACTGGGCCGATACGGCCGCTGGGTGGACGTCGGCGTTTACGGAACGGCCTGGGTCCCCCTTTACGTGGATGCCTATTGGTCCCCCTATTCCTGGGGCCGTTGGTGCTACCGCCCCCTATTCGGCTGGACGTGGATTTCCTATGAACCCTGGGGCTGGCTGCCGTATCACTACGGCCGGTGGCATCGGCACGCGAGCCACGGCTGGTGCTGGCTTCCGGGGCCGGGCTTCAGCTTCAACTTCTGGGCGCCGGCGCTTGTGACTTTCTATTATGGCCCGGGATGGATCTCGTGGTGCCCTCTGGGTCCGGGCGACTATTACAACATCGGCTTTTATCGCTTTAACCGGAGAATCCACGGCTATCAGCTCGACCGTCTGCGCGCCCTGCACCACCGGCCGCCGGGCGACCCCTTCAACCGCCTCGCGCCGGGGGCGTTCCGCACGGCGGAGATTGAGCGTTTCCGAAGCGGCAGCTTCGATCCGGGGGACCGCCGGACGCCTTTTCTTCAAAGTGTGGATCAGCCCTGGAAAAAGGGATCGCTGGTCAGGGACCGTCTGGGAATCGAGCCCATGCCCGCCAGTTTCCGCCCGGCCCCGGAGAGGCCCGTCGCGCGTCCCGCCGTCGCGAACGCGCTTCCCGCCGTGGTCCGGAACAGCCCTGCGGCCGGACCCGCAAACCGCGGAGGATTCAAGAGTATATCGAATCCCCGCCTTTCCGAGCTTCAGACCGGGGACCTGCGAAGCGGCCTGAACAGCTCCGCCGACCGGGGACCGGCGGAGCCGCAGAAGCCGCCTAACAGGATCATCAGGGTCACCGGAGCGGAGCGTTCCTACCGCAGCGAACCCGTTTCCCGCGCCGGCAGCGATGCGGACGCATCGGTAAGAACGCTGCGGGAGCCTCGCGAGGCAGGCCCTCGTCCGGATGAAGGCCGTCCGACAACCGGCCGGTGGCGCGCTGTCCCCGCTGAAATATCGGAGACCCCGGCTCCGCCTGCCGGAACGGATCCTTCGCCGCCGCGGACAAACCGCGGCGCCCCGGAAAGAAGCCGGGCGACGCAGCCTCCGGGCGTGATAGGGCCTCGAACTCCATCCGGTCCGCCGAACGGCAATGAAGCCTTTCCGCGCATCGGCGCGTCCGGCGCCGGAAGGTATTCGGACGCGGGGCCGCTGCGTTCCGCGCCGGCGGCTCGGGCGGATGACGAAATCGCGCCGCGGCAGTCCTTCCCGGTGCGCGATGGCGGCGCCTCGGTCCGTCATTTTGCCGCGCCTTCCAACGAAGGCGTCGGCGCCGTGAGGCGAACATTTTCCGCTCCCTCCGCTGGCGGCGGGATGCGTACCTATTCCGCGCCCTCGACGGGCCGTGCCGTCGGCAATGCCGGGTCCCCTTCCATCGGAAGGAGCGGCGGCGGGCTTTCCGCGGGCCGGCCGGCCGGGCCTTCCGGCGGAGCCCCTGCGGGCCGCAACCGCAGGCAATGATTCGAGATTTGGAATTCGAGACTCGAAGCTGAGCCGCAGGCGGATGTCAGGTCCGGGTCAATTCCCGTTTGACGTTCCTGTATATCTTGGTTAGTCTCTGAATCGCCGCCTGAGTTTATCCTGGACTCCGGATGGCCGATGGAGAGATTGGCACCCCGGAATCGAAAATCCGGAACCAAGAATCTCGAATCTCGAATCCCGGGACCCCGGACGCATGAACGACTTCAGAAGGCTCTATCCATTCATCCGGCCGTACCGCGCGGAGCTGGCCCTGTCGCTGTTCCTTCTTCTCCTGGTCGGGATTTTCGAATCGACGACCACGACTCTGTCGATCCCGATGTTCGACAAGGTCCTGACGTCCGGACCCGGCCCCTCACGGGCCGCTGCCAAGGATCTGGGGTCTGTTGAGAAATACGTTGCGCTTATCCTGTCGGTATTGCCGGGGAGCGTGATCACGCAGCTCGCCCTGGCCCTTCTCCTGCTGACTCTGCTCAAGGGCCTGTGTCTCTATTATTCCAATTACTCCATGAGCCGCGTCGGCCAAAGCGTGGTCATGGACCTGCGGAACGCTCTTTTTCACCACATGCTTCGGCAGTCCATGGGATTTTTTTCCCTGAACTCGACGGGACGGCTCATGTCGAAGATCGGGGGGGACGTCGACCAGCTGCAGGAGGCCGTCTCCACCGTTCTTGCGGAGCTGTTTCGCGAGGTGGTCCTCCTGGCGTCTCTCGTCATCCTGGTCTTCTGGATCGACTGGAAGCTGGCCCTCATTTCCCTGCTGATCGCGCCGCTGGCTCTCGTCCTGACTCTCGGCATGGGGAAACGCATCCGGCACGTGAGCCTGCGGGGCAGGGAGGATGCGGCCACGCTGAGCGATCGGCTCCAACAGACCATCACCGGCATGCGCATCATCAAGGCTTTCGGGATGGAGCGGCACGAGGAAGAGGGCTTCCGCGAGACCGCGAGGAGGCTTTTCCGCAGCAACATGAGGGCCGCGGCGATCCTGTTTGTGAACTCGCCGGTCATGGAGCTGCTCGGGGTTGTGGCTTTCATCCCCCTGCTATACTACGCCCACCACCGCATCTCCACGGGGACTCTGACCCTCGGGCTGTTCGGCGGTTCGCTCTTCGCGCTGTTCCGCATGTACGACCCCATCCGCAAGCTGAGCCGCATCCATGTGCAGGTGCAGCGCGCCCTGGCCTCGGCTTCGCGCGTCGTCGAGCTTCTGGACACGCACCTGGAGATCCAGGACCGGCCCGGCGCGCGCACTCTGGCGGGCTTCGAGGACTCGATCGAGTTTCAGGACGTCTGCTTCGACTATGTCGACCAGGACGGCGCGACGCCGGTTCTGCGGGATATCAACCTGAAGGTCCGCCGCAACGAGGTCGTCGCCATCGTCGGGAGCAGCGGGGCGGGGAAGACGACGCTCGTGGGGCTGATCCCGCGCTTTTACGATCCGACCTCGGGTTGCATCCGCATCGACGGGGTCGATATCCGCGAGTACACGCAGAGTTCCCTGAGAAGCCGGATCGCGATCGTGACCCAGGAGACCTTCCTGTTCAACGACACCATCCGGAGCAATATCGCTTACGGGAATGTCCGGGCGCCCGAGGAGAAGATCCTGGACGCGTCGCGGGCGGCCCTGGCGGATGATTTCATCCGCGGCTTCCCGATGGGGTACGACACGCTGATCGGGGAACGGGGGCAGAGGCTTTCCGGCGGCGAACGCCAGCGCATATCGATCGCCCGCGCCATTCTGAAAAACGCTCCCATTTTGATATTGGACGAGGCCACTTCGGCCCTGGATTCGGAGTCCGAGAAGCTGGTGCAGGAAGCCCTGGCGAACCTGATCCGCGACCGGACGACGTTTGTGATCGCGCACCGCTTGTCCACCATCCGCAACGCGGACCGCATCCTGGTTCTCGACCAGGGCCGGATCGTGGAGTCGGGCACCCACGAGAGCCTGATGGATCATGACGGCCCCTACCGGAGATTCTTCCGCCTCCAGACCGAGCAGTCCGCCCCGTAGGCGG
>CAYZTZ010000043.1:0-23896 GCA_964481255.1 uncultured Acidobacteriota bacterium
TCGTGAGCACGGCTCTCCAGAGCGGATGCAATAGGCTAAGACAGACGGACGGGTCAGGAGACCCGTCCGCACACATATTGTTGTGTGAGCACGGCTCTCCAGAGCCGTGCGTTATCTCATTTGCGGTCCTCGGAGACCTTTCGAACATCCCGGCGGTAGTCCCCCCGCGAAAGCCACTTTTCTATGAAGCAGTAAAGAACGATGAACAGGTATCTGGATCCCATTTCCTTGATCATCAGTTTCGATACGCCCTGCTTGCGGTTGGTCCAGCTGTTGGGGATGACGGCATAGCTGTAACCCCGAACGATGGCTTTCAACGGCAATTCCACGGTCAGATTGAAATGGTGGCTCAGCAGAGGCTTCAGTCCTTCGATGACATCCTTCCGGTAAAGCTTGAAGGCATTGGTGACATCGTTGTAATCCAGACCGAAAAGGATCCGGATGAAGGTGTTGGCGAGCCGGTTGACAATCAGCTTGAGCAATGGATAGCCGACGACGTGGGACTCGCCGGAAAAGCGGGTGCCGAAGACACAGTCCACGCCCTGCTCCTCCATGGTTCGATAGAAACGGACCAGGTCTTTGGACGAATCGGAGCCGTCCGCCATGAAAACCGCGACCGCGTCGCCCGATGCGGATTCCAGGCCCCTGCGGACCGCGAAGCCGAATCCATGGGGCGGCGGACTTGTTTGACAGCGAAGGGACGGGATCTCAGCCGCCAGCTTCTCAAGGACCCGTTCCGTTCCGTCGGTGGAGCCGTCATTAACCACGATGATCTCGTGATCGATGGCTTCGTCGTTAAGCCGCGAAAAAAGATCGCGGACGGTGGCGGCTATCGAACCCTCTTCGTTGTTGGCCGGGATGACGACGGAAAGTTTCATAGGGCCGCCTTTTGAGCCCGCGCCGCCTCAATCATCTCCCGGATGATATCTTCAAGGGAGTACGTGAACCGCCAGCCGGGATAGTGGCGCTTGAACTTGCGGACGTCGGAGATCCACCACCGGTGATCGCCGGCGCGGGCATCGGGGACCATGGAATAATTCAGCTTTTTGCGGGACAGGTCCTCGGATATGCGTATCGCCTCCAGGATGGAGCAGTTGCTGTGCCGCGAGCCCCCGATATTATAAACCTCGCCGCTTCTCGGACTCCGATAGTAGTGCCAGAAGGCCAAGACCAGATCTCGGGAATGGATATTGTCGCGGACCTGCTTCCCGCCGTAGCCGTATATATTGTAAGGGCGGCCCCAGACCAGGCACTTGACGAGATATGCCAGAAAGCCGTGAAGCTCCGCGCCGGAGTGCCCGGGACCCGTGAGGCAGCCCGCCCGGAAGACGCAGGTTTTCAGGCCGAAATAGCGCCCGTATTCCTGCGTCATGACGTCGGCCGCGACCTTGCCGGCGCCGAAGATGCTGTGCATGCTCTGGTCGATGCTCATGGATTCATCGACGCCGTGCTCGGCATAGACATGACCCGGCTCGATCTCCCATCGCGTCTCCAGCTCCATCAACGGCAGGGCGTTGGGCGCGTCGCCGTACACCTTGTTGGTGGACATAAAAATGAAAACCGCCTCCGGAGCGAAGCGGCGCACGGATTCCAGCAGGATCATGGTTCCATAGGCATTCACCATGAAGTCTGTCAGCGGCTCGCGGGCCGCCCAGTCATGGCTCGGCTGCGCGGCGCAGTGCACCACCAGCGAGATATCCGACGCCTCGCGGAAAAGCCTGAAAACGCCCTCCTGGTCGCGGATGTCGAGGTCCAGGTGCCGGTAACGGGGCAGCGAGCCGGCCAGGGCCCGCGCCATCCAGCGCGTGGACCCGTCCGGGCCGAAAAAATATTCGCGCAGGTTGTTGTCCAGCCCGATGACGTCCATACCCTGGTCATGAAGGAATCGCACGGTATCGCTGCCGATCAGCCCGGCGGAACCTGTCACAATAGCCGTTGCCATGTCTTCGTCCTCGCCTACAGGGTCTCGGGCGCGAAAATCGGCCTGAGGGCTCTTTCATTCGCCCGCACCCAGTCGGCGATTTCCGTCACGATAGTCTTCATGTCCCTTCGAGGCCGCCAATCAAAGCTGCGTTGAGCCTTGCTGTAATCCGTCAGATACAGGGGCACGTCCGCCGGGTCCGTTTCGCAGGCTCCGCCGACCGCGACGCTGCGTCCCACAACGTCGCGGCACAGGCGGGTCAATTCCAGCAGCGATACGGATATCCCGCGCCCGCCCCCGACATTGAAAGGTTCGCCGTTCCAATATCTGGGATTCTCGATCTGCCTGGACAGGAGGGCCGCGAAATCCAGCGGATGCAGAACATCGCGGACCTGCTTGCCTTTCCCGCCGAATCCCCGGTATTGAAGAGGCAGGCCGAAATAATGGTTGGCGACCCAGAGGCTGACGACCCCCTGATCCGTTCTGCCGAATTGGCCGGGGCCTGCGATGACTCCGCAACGATTGATGACGGCCTTCAGCCCACAGGAATCGACGTATTCCTGGATCAGGAGTTCGGAAGCCAGCTTGGCGGCCCCGTAAAAGGAACGGGCGGTGTTCGTGGGGAAGCTTTCGTCGACGCCCCGTTCGGAAATCCCCGGCAGGTCTTGCCCGGCGGCGACCTCGTAACGGTTCTCGGTTTCATCCAGCTGAACGGCTCGAAGCGCCGAAATGGAATAGACCCTGGATGTTGAAAGATATGCGAAGAGCCCGGCCCGTTTGCGGGCATACTCAAGACAGTTGAAAGTGCCCAGGAGATTCGTCTCAATTACATAGCGGGGCGAACCATGCCGCCCTGCTTGAACGCTGGGCTCCGCGGAGGCTTCAACCATCAGGTCGAAACTGCCCTGTATATCCCAAAGGTCGCCCGGCTGGCGGACGTCGCCATGGTGAAACTCCACTCCCTCCTTTTTGAAGGAAAGAAGATTGAGCTCCGATCCTCTTCGCCTTAGATTATCCAGGACTGTAACCTTGTTGCCGGGTTCATCCCGGAACCTGCGCGCAAGGGTTGAGCCGATAAACCCAGCCCCTCCGCTGATCAGGATGCGCATACACGCTCCTCCCGAAAAGCACCCATCGAGTTCAAGCCCCGCACCATCAGGCGCCTCGCAGATATTTTACCTGCATGCGGCGGACCCGGGGCGCCGTATTATCGTACAACCGCGGGACGCGCCGATAGCGTTTTCGGGGCTGCGGCCGTCGGACTCAGAATTGCCGGTAATAGTCCCCAACATCGGCGGCCATGGCGACCTTCACCCAGTAGCTACGGATCTTTTTGTCGAAGGTCTTTGGGAAAGTCCGCCGCCCGAAGGCCCGCATGGCGGCGCCGATGGGCGTGAGGATCAGGAAATAAAAGGCCGCGAGCAGCGTGTGGCCGATTATCGCGCCCAGGCAGCACGCGAGAAAGTTCCAGAGAAGGTAAAAAGGCTTTGCCAGGGAGGGAACCGCGGCGAAAAGAACGCCTGCGGCGGACCCGCATCCTCCCAGCCAGAGGAAAGGGGCCGTGCTCCGGGTCATGCCCGCCTTGGCGGCTATCAGCATCAGGGCTGCGGCCAGAAGGGGGAAGCCGATGACGAGACTCCAGCCGAACCTCCTGATTTCGGCGGTTCCGGGGCGCCAATTGATCTCGCCGAAGAGGTGATGCAGGATTTTTCGGTCCGTCCGGCTGAAACTTGCGACATGCTCCCTTGAGGTCCTGTCGTCCCGCCCCGGCTGCTCGCTCTTGAGCAGAAAGCAGTTCCCCATCGCCAGCACGTCCATATCCGTCGCCATGAAGCACCGATAGGCCTCCTCCGGGCTGCACACGATGGGTTCGCCCCGGACATTAAAACTTGTGTTGACAATCACGCCGCAACCCGTCTGCCTCTTGAATTCCTTCATCAGCCGCCGGAAGCGTCCATGCCGCTGTTCGTCAACTGTTTGAATCCGGGCGGACATATCCACGTGAGTGACGGCCGGGATGTCGGAGCGTTTGATGCTTATCCGCTTTCTCAGGTCGGGATCCTTCTCGAGGGCTTTCTGTTCCTTGGTGGGCGCGCAGCGTCTCTCCTTCCGCACGTCCGCCGTCAGCAGCATGTAGGGCGATTCCCGGTCGAGCTCGAAATACTCCCCGACATCCTCGAGCAGCACGCTCGGCGCGAACGGACGGAAGGATTCACGGTGCTTGACGCGAAGGTTCATCGTGGATTGCATCGTTTCGTCGCGCGCATCCCCGAGGATGCTTCGCGAACCGAGCGCGCGGGGCCCGAATTCCATGCGGTCCTGAAACCACCCCACCACCTTTCGCGCCGCTATCGCGTTCGCCGCGGCCCGCAGCAGATCTTCTTCCGATTCGAAATAGCGGTAGGGAATCCTCCGCGCGTCAAGAAACGCCCGGATCGCGTTGTTATCGAAGCTTGGGCCCAGGAGCGATCCCTTCTGCGCATCCGCGGCGGGGGGCCGCCTTTCGCTGTCGAGGAGCTGGTAGTGCACGAAAAGCGCCGCGCCCAAAGCCCCGCCGGCGTCGCTTGACGCGGGCTGGATCCAGATGTCGTCAAAGAGGCCTGAGCGCAGCAGCTTGCCGTTGGCCACGCAGTTCAATGCGACCCCGCCTCCCAGACACAGCTTCCTTTCGCCGGTGAGATCTCGGGCCGTGCGCGCCATGCGGAGGACGATCTCTTCGGTCACCGCCTGGATCGAGGCGGCCATGTCCATTTCGCGCTGCGTCAGGAGCGACTCCGGTCGGCGCGGCGGACCTCCGAAAAGACGCTCGAAACGCCGGCTCGTCATCGTCCAGCCCTGGCAGTAATTGAAGTACCTCATGTCCATCCGGAACGAACCGTCTTCCTTCAAGTCAATCAATTTGTCGAGAATCAGTCCGGTGTATTTCGGTTCGCCGTAAGGCGCGAGCCCCATCAGCTTGTATTCGCCGGAGTTCACCTTGAACCCGCAGAAATAGGTGAAGGCGCTGTAGAGGAGCCCGAGGGAGTGAGGGAAATTCAGAGCCCTCAGAAGCTCGATCCGGTTTCCTTTCCCGCGCCCGACAGTGGTCGTATGCCATTCCCCCACGCCGTCCATCGTGAGGATGGCGGCCTCGTCGAACGGGGAAGGGAAAAATGCGCTTGCCGCATGGGCTTCATGATGGCCGGTGAAAACGATGCCCCGCCGGTAGCTTCCGCCCAAGGCCTTTCGGATGACGCCCGGCAGGTGAAGTTTGGTCTTGAGCCATTGCGGCATTGCCCCGAGGAACTGGCTCAGACCGGCCGGCGCGTAAGCGAGGTAGGTATCCAGCAGGCGGTCGAACTTGAGCAGAGGCTTCTCATAGAAAGCGACATAATCCAGATCCTCCGGCCCTATGCCCGCCTCTTCGAGACAGAAGCGGATCGCCGCACCGGGGAAGCATTCATCGTGCTTCCGGCGGGTGAACCGTTCCTCCTGCGCCGCCGCAATGATCTCGCCGCCGCTCACCAGCGCGGCCGCGCTGTCATGGTAAAAGGCTGATATTCCGAGGATTGCCGTCATGCGCGCTCTGAAATGGAAGGACGCCAGTGCCGAGGAGCGCAAGCTATCACAGCGCATGGGGACAGTCAAGGCCCGGCGGTTCCTGCCGACGAACGGTTTTCAGATCTTTCAAGCGACTTTTTGATAAAAGTCTCATCAGTAGAACCGGGGCGGTTTGAGAGTGCTGCGGGCCTTTTGAAAAGACTGCCGGGCGTCGGATCCGCTGCGCAAGCCGCTCAAGGGCCTGCGGCGGCCGATGCCGTTAAAAAACAGGGGCGGCAAGGTTTCAGGTTGATTGACAAATAAAAGGGGTCCACCATAGAATCGCTTTTTAACGCCTATCAGGAGGTCTCATGGGCATTTTAATGCGAAAATCGCTTATCCTACCGGCAATCACGCTCGCGTTGCTCTTGACGCTGGCGATGCCGGCCGCGGCGCAAACCCGCGCCATCAAAGGCAAAGTGACGGATGAAAAAGGGGCGCCGATCGTGGACGCTCAGATTACGATCGAGGGCACCGATATCGTCCGCACCCTGACCACCAAGACCAATAAGCGGGGCGAGTATATGTATCTTCTCGGCCTTCAGGTCGGGACCTATCGCGTCATCGTGCACAAGGCCGGCTTCCAGCCTCAATATAAGGAAAATATAAGTCCGGCGGCCGGGGAGGAGCGCGAAGTCAATTTCACGCTCGTGCCGGGGGAGGATATGAAACTGCCGTTCGAGATGACGGACGCGGAAAAGCAAGAGCTCCTGAAAAAGCTGGAACAACAGGAGAAGAGGAGGAAGTTTTCAGCGGAGGTCAAAGCCTTTTTTGAAAACGGGGTGAAGCTGAGCGACGAGGGAAAGTACGCCGAAGCGATCGATGAGTTCAACAAGGCCCTTGAGAAGGATCCTCAGGAGCCCGTTATAGTTGCACGCATCGCCGAGGCTAATTTGAAGCTGGGCAAAAATGAAGAGGCCCTGGCACACTTTCAAAAGGCCATCGAACTGAATCCAAACGACCCCACTCTGTATACAAATATGGGCGTCGCCCTGAGCAAGCTGGGAAAAGTCGCCGAATCCCAGGAGGCTTTCAAGAAGGCTGCGGCGATGAATCCCGCTTACGCGGCGCAGAACTATTACAATCTGGGCATTACGATGGTCAACAGCGGCAAATCGGAAGAGGCCGCGGCGGCTTTCAAGGAAGCCGTCGCCGCCGATCCCAATTACGCTGAAGCCTATTACCAGCTGGGGATGGCCCTCTCCGGGAAACAGGAAACTATTCCCGCGGCCATTGAAGCGCTGAAAAAATACATCGAGATAGGGAAAAAGCCCGATCAGGTCGAAGTGGCCAAGCAGATCATTCAGGCTCTGGGAGGAAAGTAACAGAGCTGCCAAACAGCCGCATCTGAATCCAGGCGAGTCCATGAGCGGGGTACGCCCGCGATCAGCCTTTATCGATTAGCTGTTAAAACTAAAACTCGTGTGCGGGCGGGTCTGCGGACCCGTCCGTCTGTCTGAAAAATAGGCTGGCGCATGGCTCTGGAGAGCCGTGCTCACAGCAGGGATCACGGTTCACTTCTGCGCTTGAAAAATCTTATCGTCGTAGTCTCGGTTGAAAGCCCACTGAACCGCCTTCAAATTCCATTTCGCGATGAAGGAATGCCCCTGTCCCTCGACGGAATATTCCATGGTATAGCTGTGTGGAAGAGTTATTGCGCCGATCTTCTTGAAATCGTCGAACCTTTCAACAAGCACGTATATGGAATCGGGCAGGCCCTGGCTCAGCGTGCTGAAGCCGCTGGGGTCCGCGTCCGCTTCCTGAAATCTCCCCGACCTGGTTCCGGCTCCCCCGGGAGATGCGGACATATCGTCGCGCACCCGAACGCGGTATTCCGTTCGCACATGACGATGGGTATCCGGGTCGAAATACAGCTTGATCTTCATGTCCCTTAAGCCCTGCTTCGGGCGATATTCAATTTCATGCAGCCGGCGGCCATCGATGGTGGCTTCGCCGTATTTCATTTCCGCCTCTTTCTGCTGAAGATTCAGCAACGGCCATCTTTCCGAAAGGACGCCGCCCAGAAGCCCTTCCTTCATGATTCCGTTGTGGCGAAAGATGAAATCCGCCAGGGGGGATCTCTGTCCAGGGTTAATGTAGCCCACGGACACTTCTTTCCCGTCATAGGCGAAATACTCTCCGGGATAATTGATGTCCCCGTATTTCATGACAATGGCGAGCTTGTCCCCGTCCGACACGCACATGGACGTGCCGTTCATGTTCCCGTACATGCCCTGGATGAATTCGACCGACGTTGTTCCCACAAACGCCTTCGTTTTTAATGCCGCCAGAGCCTGGGGACTTCCTAATGACTCGATGTGGGTGGCGATGACCAGCTCGGGAGTGACCTGATCCTTGGCAGACGCGTTACCCGTCCAGGAAACACTCATGAAAAGGCAAACGACTGCGGCAAAGGCAAAAAAACGGCTTTTCTTATGCATATGCTTCACCTGTCTGTTTTCGGTCTTCTTCATTTAAATTAATACAGATCGCAGCAAAATGCCCGCAAGTCCGGCGCCATTTCTTCCGAGAAAGACCCTCGATACAATGGATCCGCACATTCTTCTCCAAAGCGCGGCTCGTCTGCATCCGACATTAATTTATACTCCGGAGGTGCGAACTCTGTTTCGGCAATAAAGGAAAACGGCATTTTCCCAAATGTCCACAAATCCTTGCCTTCCGCAAGCGAGTCCTATGATTTGAAGCAAAAAACCACCCGTGGACTCTATTTTATTATTGGATTAATAATACCTTCGACATGTTTCAAAGTCAATTTACCCGCCGATGAAATCGCAATTCAGGCAGATGGAGTGACCTTGGGCTGCCGGAGCGCCAGCACGCCGCCGATATAAAGCGCCAGCACGCCGAAAGCGAGTGCGAGCGCCTGAATGAGCGCCGCCTGCACGCCGATGGCGCCCAGCCAGGCCGTCGACGAAAGACCGGCGAGAGCCGCCGTCGAAAGCAGGGCAGGCGGGCTGAGGAAATGGACCTCCGCTTCGAGCTGTTTCAGGCAAATGAGACACAGAGGCGCGCACAGGATGGCGTAGTGCGGCCAGGCGATGCTCGTGCCCAGGATGGCGACCGACGGGCCGAGACCGATCATCAGGGCGTCGAGATCCCGGATAAGGGGCGCCCCCGCCGGCGAGGCGGGAATCGAGCGCCGGAGCAACAACAGCCTGGCCGCCACAATGCCTGACAATATGGCGAGGAACAACAGAGTCGGATCCCATCCCAGAGCGTCGCCCGCAAGCCTGGCCCCGCCCAGATTCCCTTGGGCCACGCCGACCGCGAAGTTTCTTTCAAGATGGCGCATGGCTTTCAACCAGCCGCCCCAGGTTGCGGCCGCACCCAGGGTCCACGCCGATGCGGCCCATGCGATCAAGGCGCCCAGCGCTGCGCCGACAGCCGCCCTCAGGATGTCGCGAAAGCGTCTAAGGAGCGCCCAGGCGAGCGCAAGCAGCACAAATACCATGGCGACATTGGGTTTAAACAACAAGGCCAGAGAGAGAACAATGCCCGCCGCCGCGGTGCGCCAGGCCGAGTCCGGTTCGCGCCGCAGCCAGATGAGGAGCGCCAGCATGGCGAGCTGTATGGCGTTTACGTTGCCTTCGGTCAGATCAAAGCGAAGGGGCGGGAAAGCCCACAGGAAGAAGGCCAGCGCGGCCAGCCCGGTGGCGGGAGCGCAGCGGATCAGAGACGCTACGAGGAGCACAGCCGCGACGAAGGCCGCCAGAGATCCCAGGCGATGGCGGCGCAGATCGGTGTCGTAGTCTCCGGTCCGGATGGCGCGGAAGCAGGCATAGAAAAAGGGCGTCGAGACCACGTCGACACGCTGGGCGCGGAAATCGGCGGCGTCTCGCTTGGCCCGGGAATCGGTCTCGGTGACGCCCGCAAGGAGCGTGCGGGCCAGCCGCTCACCGGTTTCAAGAGCGTAAATATTCTCGCCCGGCAGCACTTCGGAAGCGCCCGCGACGGCCCAGAATTGATAGAAGTCGATCGCCACTCCCTGTTCCATCAGCGCAGCCATTCTCACGGCGCCGACGACGGCGAGACAGCCGAGAACGGCGAGCAGCGGGACGCGCGGGGCAGCGCCTGCGGTGCCCCCGGCCTTCTCCCGTACTCTGTCCGCGAGTAGAGCTGCGCCGGGCCGAGTGGAGGAGCCGACGGCTGTTTTTGGGGGTTTTTTCGGCATGGCGCCCGCTTACCTTCCTATAAACTGGTATTATTCCCAGCCTCTTATGCCATAATGCGGGAGCCGTTTTCCATACTAATCCCTCCCATGAACAAGTTTAATGAGACTTCCCGTGAAACCATGAATACGGCCAGGAACGCTAAGAATCTCTTTCCTTTCAGGTCCTTGCAGTCTTTGCGGTTTGCTTTGAAATCAGGCTTTTCCTGACGTCCATTTCAGCCGGATCGCCCGGGACGTGCGTTTCAGGAAAAACTTGACCAAAGAGGGCCGATTACGCAGAGCCTTGTAATACATTCTCCCGAGAAGGTAAGGGGATCGGAAGATCGCCAGGTAGTTTCTGAAATACTCCCAGCGAATGAGCGTTTCAAGTTCTTTGGAAGTCCATTCGTCCGAATCGACCACCGATGAAAAGTACTGGTTCCCCAGCTCAAAGAAGCTTTTTTCGGTGATGTAACCCCTTTTGAGACACTCCTGGAAAAGATCGGATCCCGGCAGAGGGTTATAGATGAAAATGACGCTCAGATCCAGACGGAGCTCGCGGGCGAACCGGATCGTGTCCATAATCTGCTCTTTGGTTTCGCCGGGGAAACCGATGATGAAGTAGGCCATTCTGAAGATCCCCATCTCGCGCGCCGCTCTGTTGATTTCCCTGACCTTATCCAGTTGGAGGGGCTTTCGGATCAGGTTTTTCAGCACATGCTGGTTCCCGCTTTCTATGGCCATGGTCATCTCATAGCATCCCGATTTCTTCATCATGGCCAGCATATCTCTGTCAAGGGTCCAGACGGCAATGCCGTTGGGCGTATTCCAATGAAGCCGATAGGGGCGCTCGATCATGCCTTGGAGTATTTCCATGGCGCGCCTTCTATTGACGGTAAGGTTATCGTCCTGGATTTTTATTTCCTTGATGCCGAATTTTTCCACAAGCCAATCCAGTTCTTCCAGCACGTTGGGAGCCGACCGCATGCGGTAGTTTCTGCCCCACAGGTGCGTGCTCGAGCAAAACGTGCACAGGCAGGGACAGCCACGGGAAGTCATGAACGGCAAGTTTCTCGGGCTCATCATTGTGTAGCCCATGGGGAGAGCGACTTTGAAATAGCGTTCGGGATCGAGCAGGTCATGGGCGGGAAAGGGGATCGTGTCCAAGTCCTTGATATATCGAACCTTAGGGTTTGCGATTACGGTGCCGTTGTCGCGATAGACCAGCCCGTCCACTTCGTGGAGCGCGAAGCCCTTTCGGATGCGGTTCAAGAGGTCCACGAAGCTTTCTTCGCCCTCGCCTCTGATTATGAAGTCTACCGGCGCGTCCTCCATGCATAATTCGGAAAGGAAAGTGGGATGCCCCCCGCCTGCAACCACGATCACTTCCGGGTCCGCGGCCTTGATTCTCCTTGCCAGCTCACGGGTGGCCGGCCACTGATTGGAGAAGATGCAGGAAAGGCCGACAACGTCGGGCTTCCAGGCGGTGATCTTGTCCATGATCTGGTCGTAAGTCAGCCCGAAGCGCGAGACGCTGTCGTTGATGGCAATTTCCTGGTAGGGGGCTTCGACCAGAGTGTCCAGGCAGGCCGTTTCATACCCGGCTTGCCTGACCGCGGAGGCGAGGTAGGCAATGCCCATGGGCGTGGCAACCATGGGTTCCCATCCGGCAATGGAAGTGCTGGGAGGGAAGACAAGCATCACGCGGCGAATGTGAGGATTATAATTCATTGCCTTCTCTTGAGATCGGCTGTCAAAGGCTGCTTCCGATGATGATGTGGTCCGATGGGCCGGTTCGCAGGACGTTTTCCGGCCGGCTTCAATACTCAGCCTCACCTGCGGCCGCCGGGAACGAGCCCCAAAACGGCCCGCGGCAATATATTACTAAACATTTAGTATGGCAAGCCATTTGATTGCGTTGGAGATCGGCGCCCTTTTTGCAAGGGCGGCGCTCAGGTTGGTTCCAGGTTTTCCGGAGTGCTTTTCGGAAGCGAGCGGCGCAAAAGGCCCTTTCGCGGACCCCTTAACCCATCAGCTCGCGGTTTGGAATCAAACGCCGGGCGCGCCCCCCGGCTTTATATCCAGTATTTGAGCAGCAAAAATCCGCCTATCAGCAGCGCCGTGAATATCACGGCCAGCAGGTTGAAATACTTGTCTATAAATCCTTTGATTTCAGCGCCGAACTTCCATATCAGTAAAGCGACCAGAAAGAATCTGGCGGACCGGCTGACGATGGAAGCGATGATAAACATCAGGAAATTGATATTGAAAGCTCCGCCGGTTATCGTAAAAACCTTATAAGGCAAAGGCGTGAATCCGGCCGTGAAAACGATCCAGAAATTCCACCGGTCGTAGAGCTCCTTGACCGCGTAAAACCTGCCTTCCGTGAATCCGGGAATATTGTTGTAGAAAAAATGCGCCAGGGACGTGAACCCGCCCGAGGGCGTCCACCAGGCGAGGTGTCCGACGGCATATCCCAGGGCGGCGCCCAGAACCGAAGCCGCCGAACAGGCGGCCGCAAACCGGAAGGCTTTTTTGCGCGAACCCAAAACGAGCGCAATTAACAGCGGGTCGGGAGGAATGGGGAAGAAGGAGGCTTCCGCGAATGACAGCGCGAATAGAGCCGGGCCGCCGTAAGGGGTATCCGCCCAGTGAATCACCCAATCGTAGAGTCGCCTGATTATTTTCATTCCATTGCTTTCGGGAGCGAAAGGAGAGTATAGCAATTCCTGCCGTCGGTTTGATTTTATTAATTCGATTATTGGAAATCCCCGCCCCACGGCTTTCATGAATCCGATTCATTCAACCGCGCAGATTTGCATGCGGACGCAACCCCCTTGGGGTTGACGGCATTCCCGTTTCGGTCCCCAGGGCTGGCCTCAGAAAGGGCGGCCCCCCTGGGATCCGTAACGGCGCCCGCTTGGGGCCCTGCATTCGTAATCCCGAGATTTATCAGATATTTCCCTTCCCTTGCCAATTAAAAATATTCTTGACAGGGCGGTAACTAAAAATATAATACGAACAAGATAAGAGAAGCCATAAAGCAGGCGAGCGGCAGACTGTCGCGGGCCTCAAACCAAGGGGTTCTTTGATAGATGAAGGGCTATCAGGAACATGGGTAAGTTGAAGGCGAAGACTCCCATCCCTGGGGGATACAATGCCCACAAGCATAAATCGACGAGGGTAACAGACCTATGATGAGGAAAAAACTCACCGGAAAGAAGCTGATTCTCGCCGCGGCGGTGCTTCCTTTTCTTTTGCTGTCCGCGCAGGCCTTCGGTCAGTCGGCCGGCGTGAGCGGCACGGTAATGGACGCATCGCGGGCGGTATTGCCGGGGGCGACGGTCACGGCGATAAACACCGAGACCGGCGTAAAGACGACGACGACGACGAACAACGCCGGCGTTTACAACTTTCCGTCTCTGCCTCCGGGCACCTACGAGTTGAGCGCGGAGATGCCCGGCTTTCAGACTCTCAAGAGGACGGACGTCAAACTGGCGGTCGGGGCTCAGCTGCGCCTGAACTTTGAAATGCAGGTGGCCGGAGTGGCGACGCAGATCGAGGTATCGACCAGCGTGGCGGACATGCTGCTGGAATCGACGGCCACCACCGGCACGATCATGGACGACAAGATCTCCAAGGAGCTGCCGCTCATAGGCAACGACCTGATGCAGCTCATCAACGTCATGGGCGGCGTCGTGAAGCCGGAGAACACGATTTTCGGCAATTCCGACCAGACCTTCGCCGGAGTAAGGGCCAGCGATATCAATATCACCCGCGACGGCATCACGGTCAGCGATGCGCGGTACAATTCGGGAATTGTTTCGCCCGCCCGCCTCAATCCCGAAATGGTCGGCGAATTCAAACTGGTCCTGACTCCCGTCGATGCGGAATACGGGCGGGGCGCCGGACAGGTACAGGTGCTGACGAAGTCCGGGGGCAACGAGTACCACGGTTCCGCCGTCTGGAGCAATATCAACACCGCTTTGGACGCCAACGAGTTCCACTACAACCGCACCGGCACGGAGCCGATGTGGAAAAACATCAATCAATACACCATCAGCGTCGGCGGGCCGATCATCAAAAACAAGACGTTCTTCTTCGCGTCCTGGGACCACAATATTGTGAGAAAACGGGAACAGGTAATGTCGAATATGCTGACGCCGTGCGCGAGGAAGGGCATTTACCGGTATTGGGAGGGCTGGATTCCCGGCGACGCGGATGATGCGATAAACCGCCAAGCCAACGCGCAGACCCGGCCGTCCGTCAATCCCGACGGCACTCCGCTGAGACCGACCGACAACCGCGATGGGACTCCTTACACGGGTCAGCTTCGTTGGGGGAGCGTGCTGGGCCAGCTTACATCGGAGGCGAATGCCGCAATAGCGGCGGACCCGATCAACTGCTCCCAGTTTAATTTCAGCGCGAGCAACACCGGGGTGGTCCCCGGGACCAACTGGGATGTGAATCGAAAGCAATATGACGCGAGCGGTTATATCGATCGGTTCACAAAGATAATGCCCATGCCGAACTACTATTATGACGGCGACGGCCTGAATGTTGCGGCTCTCCGATGGACCCGAACCACCCGTGGAGAGGACACGGTGTATGGGTCCGGCATGGACAGCGCGCGGAAGTCGATCACCGTCAAGATGGACCATAACCTGACGTCAAATCACAGGATCGGCGGGATGTATTCGTATGAGAAAAGCTTCAGCGACGGCGAAAATGAGCCCACCTGGCCGCCTCCAAACGGCTACGGCGGCGCCATCGACCGCAAGCCGCAACAGACCTCGGCCACGCTTACTTCGACGCTGAGGCCCACGCTGCTCAATGAATTCCGCTTCGGGCTGGCCTACAATTTCAACCGAACCATAGCCCCTGTGGAAAACCCCAAGACCGGCGAGGCGCTCCAACAGCTCATGCAGGAGCTCATGCCGACAGGCAACTGGTCCAGCTGGAAGGGATTGCCTGTCTTGATAGCCCCGGGGAATGGGGATTTCAGGTTCAATCCCAACGAAAGCAATGTCGTCGGCGGCAGGAACGAGTTCGCGGATACGTGGGGAAGCCAGGACTACCGCTGGTCGTTCGGGGACACGCTGACCTGGACGAAAGGTTCGCATTCTTTGAAAATGGGAGGCGAGTATCTGCTGACCAGGGCAAGATCCTTCATGACCGGATGGGGGCAATTCGGCGAGAATTCGCCCAAATGGTATCCTATCGCTATCGGCGGGAATCCAACCAATGCTCCTCCCGCCGGGCTGACTGCCGGCGCGGCATACTGGCCGGGGCAAGTGGGCAATGATGCCGGCGGCAGCTCCACCGGCACCTACGCGGGTATTTACAATCTCATGAATTACATGGCGGGCGCGGTCAGCGTCGTCCGCCAGTTCTACTGGGTCAACGACCCGTTCCAGAACACCTGGAGCGATCCGACGACGCCCGAAGGTCAGGAGCGCAACCTCAGGATGAACCAGCAGGAGTTCAGGTTCTTCTTCAAGGACGACTGGAAGGTGAACAGGGACCTGACGCTCAACCTGGGCATTCGCTACGAATACTACGGCGTGCCGTGGATGCTCAACGGCATGACGGTCGGCGTGGTCGGCGGCCCGCTGCGCCTGTTCGGCCCGTCGGGAGGAGGCTTCGAACAATGGCTCCGGGGAGTTCCTCCGTTCGATCCGAATAATCTGACGGAGCAGCATTTTATCGGTCCCGATTCGCCGAATCCCGATGAACACTTGTTCAATAAGGACCTGAACAACTGGGGTCCGGCGGTGGGCTTCGCCTGGCAGCTCCCCTGGTTCGGCAAAGGCAAGACCACCCTGCGCGGCGGATACCAGCTTAACTATCTGCAAATCTCCCGACTGGATCCCAATACCGGGTTCATGAATGTCGCCGGCAGCCAGCCGGGCCTGCTCTATCCCCACAGCTACGGCGGAGACGGCACTACCCGGAAGTATCTCGATCTTGCCATGCTTCAGGAACTTATCCCGACGTCCCGGTTCTGGGATGGGTCCGTTCAACCCCTGGCAATTAGGCCCCTCACTGATGGGACTCAGGCGGCCGCTGCGTTTGATCCCAACGTAAGGAACCCCTATATCCAAAGTCTTACATTGGCATTGACGCGCCAGATCGGTTCCAACCTGACGGTGGATGTCCGCTATATCGGGACACTCAGCCGAAAGCAGGTGGGGGCCATCGATCTCAACACGCGCAACTGGATCAGCAACGGGCTGAAAGAAGCCTTCGACGCGGCGCGCGCGGGCGGCGAGTCCGATTTGCTGAACAAGATAATGCCGCCGTTCTCGTACTGGTTCGCCGCATCCGGCGCGCAACAGTTGCGCACGAGCCCGTTCACGTCGACATCTCTTGCGACGGGCGACTATAACACCCTTGCCTATAACTTGGGCACTACCAATGGGCTGTACCCGGTCGGCGCCGGCGTTCAGGGAGAACTTATCCGCCGGAGCGGCCTGGGAGAAAATTTTATTTACACCAACCGCCAGTTCAGCACTGCGAATATATGGGGTAACCTGAACACCACGAATTACCACTCCCTGCAGGGCCAGGTCACGTTGAGACCGACGCACGGACTCAACTTCCAGGCGACCTATACCTGGAGCAGAAACCTGGGCATCCGGAGTGTTGCGGATCCGCTTGATCGCAGAGCATCCTATGGGATCCTCAGCAATCACCGGTCGCACACGCTGACTACGTACGGCACCTATAACCTGCCATTCGGGCCGAACGGCTATGTGTTCCGCGACAGCACGGGGTGGGTGAAAAAGCTTGTGGAAGGATGGCAGTTGAGCTGGGTATCCAGTATGAGCAGCGGATTGCCGTTCTCCGTAAGCACGGTGGCTTCGATGTGGGGAGGGTCGGCCGTCGATCTGGTGCGGCCGGATCTGTTCGACACAAAGAGCGGGCATGTCACCTGGGAACCCGGCGCTTACGCCGGCTATTACTGGGGGAATATGTATGTTCAGGTGGACGACCCGCAGTGCAACAACGTTGCTGCCAGTCTGCAAAACTCATGCAGAATCAGTCTCAACGCCCTCGCGCTTGCCAGCGACCCGAGCGTGATCGTTTTCCAGAAGGCAAAGCCCGGGACGCGCGGCAACTTCGACGTGAATACGATCACGGGGCCGGGCCGTTGGGGTCTGGACATGGCCATAAGCAAAAACGTCGAATTCATGGAGGGCAAGAGTATCAACCTCCGGGTGGATGTGAACAACATATTCAACCACCCGACACCGTCGGGCACGGCGCCGTTCTCTTATGATCAACGGACCTATGCCCCCGGCAACCCGATTTCCGACCTGAACAGCAGCGATCCATTCGGGTACACGGCTTACAAGGTCGGCCACCGGGTCTTTTCGGCCAAGATTCGGATAACCTTCTAGCTTCCTCTAGGGCGCCGGGCCGGCCGGAAAATAAGGTTCGGCGCCCGCTCTCCATATAACCTTGTGCGGGCGGGTCTGCCGACCCGTTCTGGAATATAAGGGAAACTCACGCCACTCCCGACTACCGGCACTATCCTCCCCCTGTGATCCTAAGCGGACGGATCTCCCGACCGGTCTGGAAAAAGCTGGGAATGCATGGTTCTGGAGAAGCATGTTCAAGGAAACAGGATCCAATCGCATATCCCTCGTGAGCCTGATATTCGCAGAGCGCCCCTCATCCCGAATCAGCTAGTTCTAGTTTATTAGTACTACATTATCAATAAGTTCACGGAATCTGCTTGAAGTGGGCAGAACGGCCGATAGAATAAGCCTGGCCTTTTGGCATGACCAAAAGAATGGCTTTATGGCCGGTTAACCAAGTATGGCTTTGTTAGATGAAGGGCTATCAAGGCATCAATAGGTTAAAGGGCAATGGATCTCTTCCCCTGGGGAGCCATAAGTCCATAAACAGATAGCGAGGATATCTAATTTATGATCAGGAAGGAACTGACCAGAAAGAGACTGATTCTCGCCGCGGCGATGCTTCCGTTTCTTTTACTGGCTGCGCAGGCCTTCGGTCAATCGGCCGGCCTGAGCGGGACGGTGACGGACGCATCGCGGGCGGTGTTGCCCGGTGCGACGGTTACGGCGACAAACACCGGCACCGGCGTCAAGACGACGACCACGGCGAACAGCGCCGGCGTCTATAACTTCGCGTCTCTGCCTCCCGGGACCTACGAGGTGAGCGCGGAGATGCCCGGTTTCCAGGCTCTCAAGAGGACGGACGTGAAGCTGGCGGTAGGGGCTCAGTTGCGCCTGAACTTTGAGATGCAGGTGGCGGGCATAGCGACGCAGATCGAGGTATCGACCAGCGTGGCGGACATGCTGCTGGAATCGACGGCCACGACGGGCACGGTGATGAACGATCAGGTGGCCAAGGAGCTGCCGCTGATAGGCAACGACGTGATGCAGCTCATCAACGTCATGGGCGGCGTGGTAAAGCCGGAGAATACGATTTTCGGCAATTCGACGCAGACGTTCGCCGGCGTGATGGCGGACAATATCAACATTTCGCGCGACGGCATTTCGGTGAATGACGCGCGTTACAGTTCGGGGATCGTCACTCCCGCGCGTCTCAATCCGGAGATGGTGGGCGAATTCAAGCTGATCCTGACGCCGGTGGACGCGGAGATGGGGCGCGGGGCCGGGCAGGTGCAGGTGCTGACCAAGTCGGGGGGCAACGAGTACCACGGGTCGGCGGTGTGGAGCAACATCAACACGGCCATGGACGCCAACGAGTGGGAATACAACCGCACGGGCCAGGAGCCGATGTGGAAGAACGTGAATCAGTACACGATCAGCGTCGGCGGGCCGATCATCAAGAACAAGACATTTTTCTTCGCGTCGTGGGACCACAATATCCCGAGGAAGCGGGAGGTGGTATCGTCGAACGTGTTGACGCCGTGCGCGAGGAAAGGGATTTACCGTTATTGGCCGGGGTGGATTCCGGGCGACGCGGACGATCTCGTGAGCACCAGTTTCAACGCGCAGACACGGCCTTCGGTCAACCCGGACGGGACTCCGCTGCGGCCTACGACCAACGTGGACGGCAGTCCGTATACGGGGCCGGCGACGGTTCAATTCGGTAGCGTGCTGGGTCAGCTGACGCCGGAAGCGCTCACTCAACTCAACGCGGACCCGGTCAACTGTTCCCAGTACAATTTCAGCATGAGCAACACGGGGGTGATACCCGGGACCAACTGGGATCCAAATCGGAAGCAATACGATGCCAGCGGCTACGTCGATAAGTTTTCGAAGATGATGCCGATGGCCAACTACTGGGCGGACGGCGACGGTTTGAACGTGGCGGCTCTGCGGTGGACGCGCACGACGCACGGCGAGGATACGGTTTACGGGTCGGGCATGGACAGCGCGCGCAAATCGATCACCCTCAAGATCGATCACAACCTGAGCGCGGCGCACCGGCTGAGCGGGACGTATTCCTATGAAAGAAGCTTCAGCGACGGCGAAGGCGAACCCACGTGGCCGCCCGAAAACAACGGCTACGGCGGGGCCATCGACCGCAAGCCACAGACTTTCACGTCCAGCCTGACGTCCACCCTGCGGCCGACGCTCCTCAACGAGTTCCGCTTCGGGCTGGCATACAATTACAACAGGACCATCGCTCCCATCGACAACCCGGATACCGGCGAGGAGCTGAAGGCGCTCATGCAGGAGTTCATCAACACAGGCAACTGGTCCAGCTGGGAAAGCCTTCCTGTTCTTGTGGCTCCGGGGGCCGGGGATTTCCGCTTCAACCCTCAGGAGAGCAATTTCTATGGCGGCCGGCTTTCGTCGCCGACGACCTGGGGCAGCAACGACTACCGCTGGACTTTCTCGGACACGATGACCTGGACGAAGGGTTCGCATTCCTTGAAGTTCGGGGGCGACATCCGCTTGACCCAGGCCCGCTCGGAAATGAACGGGGCGGCGGGCTTCGGAGAGGACCCGCTGTGGTTTCCGTATGCTTTCGGCGGAAACCCCACCAACGCTCAGCCCTCGGGCTTGAGCGCCAACGCGGCTTACTGGCCGGGACTTGTGGGCACTGACAGCGGTTCCGGCTCCAGCGGCACGTATGCCGCGATCTATAACCACATGAACTATATCGTGGGAGCGGTCAACGCCGTCAAGCAGTATTACTTCGTCAACGACTCGAGCGCGCAGAGCTGGAGCGACCCGACGACGGAAGAGGGCAAGATCCGCAAGCTCAGCATGAACCAGTGGGAATACGCCTTCTTCTTCAAGGACGACTGGAAGGTGAACCGGGATCTGACGCTCAACCTCGGGCTGCGCTACGAGTACTACGGCGTGCCGTGGATGCTCAACGGCATGACGGTCGGGGTCGTCGGGGGTGCGGGAAGAATATTCGGGCCTTCGCAGATAGGCTTCGAGCAATGGCTGCGCGGCATTCCTCCGTATGACGGGACTCAACTGACGCAGCAGTACTTTATCGGGCCGGGATCGGAGCATCCCGACGAACAGCTGTTTAATAAAGACATGAACAATTTCGGTCCGGCGGTGGGTTTTGCCTGGCAACTTCCCTGGTTCGGCAAAGGGAAGACCACGCTGCGGGGCGGATACCAGGTCAGCTACACGCAGATTTCCAGGTTGGATCCCAACGGCGGGGTGATGAATGTCGCGGGCAGCCAGCCGGGCCTGGTTTACCCGCACGCCTACGGCGGCGACAGTATCAGCAAGCGGTATCTGGATCTTTCGATGCTGCAGGAGCTTGTTCCCACTTCGAGGTTCTTCGACGGATCGGTGGTGCCGCTGGCGACACGGCCGATTACGGACGGGACGCAGAACGCGGCGGTGTATGATCCGAACGTAAGGACCCCATACATCCAGAGTCTGACGATGGCTTTGACGCGGCAGATCGGGTCGAGCCTGACGGTGGACGTGCGATATATCGGGACGCTCAGCCGAAAGCAGATGGGCGTCATCGATATCAACACGAACAACTGGCTCAAGAACGGGCTTAAAGAAGCTCTGGACGAGGCCCGAGCAGGCGGGAATCCTGCTTTGTTGAACCAGTTGGCGCCGCCGTTTACTTTCTGGTTCGGCGTGTCCGGAGCCGACCAGGTACGCACGCACTACCTTACTGCAACCCCCTTGGCGACCGGGAACTACAACGAGATAGCCAGCGTTCTGGGGACGAACAACGGGCTATATGCGGGCGTGCCATCCGGCGTGCAGGGCGAGCTTATCCGCCGGAGCGGCCTTGGGGAGAACTTCGTTTTCACCAACAGGCAGTTTGATGCCGCGAACGTCTACGGCAACCTGAACAATTCACAGTATCACTCGCTGCAGGGCCAGGTCACGCTGCGGCCGACGCATGGGCTCAACTTTCAGGCGACCTATACGTGGAGCAGGAACCTGGGCAACCGAGGCAATGGCACGGATCCCCTGAACCGGGACCTGGATTACGGGATCCTTGCTCAGCACCGCTCGCACACGCTGACCACCTACGGCACCTATACCCTGCCCCTGGGGCCGAGCGGCTACGTATTCCGCGACACTACGGGGTGGGTGAAGAAGCTGGTGGAAGGCTGGCAGTTGAGCTGGGTATCCAATATGAGCAGCGGGTTGCCTTTCTCGGTGACCACGGTGAATTCGATGTGGGGCGGGTCGGGCGTCGATCTTGTGAGGCCGGATCTGTTCGACACGAAAAGCGGGCACGTCACATGGGAGCCCGGCGCGCGCGGAGGACGTTACTGGGGAGATATGTACACCCTGGTTGGCGATCCTCAGTGTGACACGGTCGCTGCCAGTCTCCAAACCCGATGCAGGCAAAATCTGCACGCGCTGGCTCTTGCCAGCGATCCGAGCGTGATCGTGTTCCAGAAGGCGAAGCCCGGGACAAGGGGGAACTTCGACCCGAACTCGATCACGGGTCCGGGCCGCTGGGGCCTGGACATGGCGATCAGCAAGAACGTCGAGTTCATGGAAGGCAAGAGCCTCAATTTCCGTGTGGATGTGAACAATATCTTCAACCATCCGACTCCATCGGGCACGGCACCGTTCACGTATGATCAGAGGACCTACGCGCCCGGCAACCCGATATCGGACCTGAACGATACGGTGAATCCGTTCGGGTACGTGGGTTACAAGGTCGGACACAGGGTCTTCTCGGCGAAGGTCCGGCTGAGCTTCTAATTCCAATTGGGCGCCGAACCGGCGGATCATCGAAAGGTTCGGCGCCCGCCGACATAGAAAAACTCTCCTGAATCCCAGGGGAGTTTTTTTTTGCCCGCCCCAAATAGAGCCATATCCTGCGAGCAAGGCTCTCCAGAGGCTGTCTTATAACCAGGAAATTCAAAAGACCGCTTTAATAGAATCAGTCATTTACGGCCGCCGGAGGAGCAGTCGTGCGAGGCCCCTCAGGACCCGTGCGGTGAGCATTCCATAGTCTTTTTGGCTTGACTCCGGCTCGAGGGACGTACTATACGCATTTGCAGCAGTATCTAACTCACGACTGCCCATGCGGGCGGCGATTGGGGGACAATGATGCCAGTGGGCGGCTCGACGCCATTTCTGATCTCATTTGTCTCATTTGTGGTGCTGATATATGATCCGGACTTGACCGGGCACTGAAAGGCGGGCTTGTGCTCGACATGGCTGCTGCGCAGCCGACTCCGGAATCAAGTTTCAGAACGCATCTTAATGGAAACATCCTACTTCGATCGAGCCATTGAAACGGCCGAACGCGACGATCTGGTTGCGCACCAGATGCCGCGTTTGCGAGGGCTTTTAAAGGAGCTGCTTTCCTCCAACCCTTTTTATCGCCGGAAATTATACGACGCCGGCTTCGCGGATGCGGAGCTTCTTCGTTCTCCCGAAGATCTCAGGTCTCTGCCTTTCACCCAAAAGAGCCAGCTGGTGGAGGATCAGGAGGCCCATCCTCCCTTCGGAACGAACCTCACATTTCCCCTGGAGCGATACGTACACCTTCACCAGACCTCGGGTACGACGGGAAAGCCCCTCCGCTGGCTCGATACGCGGGAGAGCTGGGATTGGTGGGCGCGCTGTTGGGGGGCCGTTTATCGCGCCGCCGGCGTCACGGAGGCGGACCGCATCTTTTTTGCTTTTTCATTCGGTCCGTTTATCGGATTCTGGGCGGCATGGGCGGGTTGCGAAAAGATCGGGGCTCTCGGCATTTCCGGCGGCGCCCAGAATTCCTATCAGCGCCTGATAAACCTCATTGAACTCCAGGCGACCGTGCTCTGCTGCACCCCTTCCTACGCGCTGCATCTGGCGGAGGCGGCGCGGAATGAGAGCATCGACCTTGGAAGGTCCGCCGTGCGCAGGATCATTGTCGCTGGCGAGCCCGGCGGGAGCATTCCAGGGACAAAGGCGCGAATCGAAGAGTCCTGGCAAGCCCGGGTTTTCGATCACACCGGTGCGACGGAAATCGGGGCGCACGGCTTCACTTGCCTGGGACAGTGCGGCGTCCATCTGAATGAAGGCGAGTTTCTGATTGAGGTCATAGATCCTTCGACCTTGAAACCGGCCGACGAGGGCGAACTCGTGATTACGAACCTGGGCAGGACCGGATCCCCGGTCCTTCGATACCGCACGGGAGACCATGTCCGGATCAACCGGGATGCATGTGAATGCGGCCGCACGTTTGTGCGCCTGGAGGGAGGGATCATCGGCCGTACCGATCAGATGCTGATCGTGAAGGGCGTTAATATATTTCCAAGTGCTCTGGAATCGATTGTCCGCTCGTTTCCCAGCGTCCAGGAATTCAGAGTCATCGTCGACACAGTCCATGCGATGGATGAGCTCCTGATCGTCGTGGAAGTAGCCGGAGATAACCCTGAAGAAGTCGCCAGGGCCATCGGACGGGAAGCCGCCCAGCGGCTCGGGCTGCGCATTGCAGTCGAGCCGGCTCCTCAGCCTCTGCCCAGGTTTGAGATGAAGGCCTCGCGCGTCATCGATAAGCGGGTCGGGCAACCCCGGCCTCATTCCGCAAGACAATCATAGCCGGGAAGGTTTCCATGCGAACCGCAAAGAGCTCCGGAGAAAAGATATTCTTCGTTGTCTTTGCTGTGGGATAAGGCGATTCAAGAACCATGGGATTGCCGCCGATTGTCCCCGGGTGACTCCAGGCCGATGCGCCTTCGTTCCCGCGCCGTCCGATAGCCCGCCTTGCGCCAGTCTCTCTGCGTCCGGATCTCGTCCAGCAGTTGCAGGCGCCCCTGCTTCTCAAGGCGCGTGTAG
>CAYZTZ010000044.1:0-23276 GCA_964481255.1 uncultured Acidobacteriota bacterium
ATTGAAATAGAGCTCGGAGAAGAGAACATTTCGCGGCTTTCGGTCGTATTAACATAGGCGATGTATTTATTGCGGACGGGAGTCATTGTCTTATCCCGAGATCCGCGGGTTATTCGACGGATCCTTTGCCTCCCGTGACCGGACGGACGGTCATGCCGGGTCGCAGGGTGATTCGACAGGTCCCGATAGCGTGAATTTACAAGTCCTTGAGCCTGATAGGCCGATCAGCCTTTCGGCGGCGCTGCAACCGGCGAGGCCGAGAAGCCTGCGCGCCGTATTATATGAAGCCCTTCGCATAGCGGTCGACTCGATCTGGACGCATAAACTGCGCTCGGTTCTGACGCTGCTCGGCATCATTATCGGCGTGGCATCGGTCGTAACGGTGGGCGGAGCCATCGAAGGGCTGGGCTCCTACGTATCCGACCGCGTGGTCTCCACCTTCGGGAGCAACACGTTCGTCGTGGCCCGGTTCGCCCGGACGAACATTTCCAGCGAGGATTTCGAAGAAATCATCAAAAGGAACAGGAACCTGTATCCCGAGGATATGCGCGCGGTCGAGGAGAAATGCCGGGACTGCGAGGCGATTTCCACCACGCTCAACGGAACCGCGGATGTCAAGAGAGGAGACCGGACCTTTTATGATGCCAGCGTGACGGGCGTCAACGCGGATCTCCCCAGGATCCAGGAACTGGAGCTGGCCGAGGGGCGCTTTCTTTCGAATTTCGATGTCACTCACGTCCAGCACAATGCCGTGATCGGCTACCAGATCCGGGAAGAACTGTTCGGGTCGGCGGAAGCGCTGGGCAAGGAAATCAAGGTGGGCGGCGATCCGTATACCGTCATCGGCGTCGAGGTGCAGAACGGCAGTGTCATGGGCCAATCTCTCGACAACAGGGTTTACATTCCCTATACGGCCTTTCTAAAGAAATACGGCACCCGGCAGTCCATCCGGTTCAGGGTGAAAGCGCCTTCGGCCGAGGCCATGGAATCGACTCAGGACGAGGTGCGGCAGATTCTCAGGGCGCGGCACAAGCTGCGGCCGGGCCAGGAGGACGACTTCGACATCCTGGCGAGCGCCGCTCTGCAGGAGGCGGTGGGAGAAATCACGTCCATCGTCGCCACGGCCATCATACCCATCACCCTTATTTCGCTCGTGGTGGGCGGGATCGTGGTCATGAATATCATGCTTGTGACGGTAACCGAGAGGACGGTGGAGATCGGGATGCGCAAGGCCGTAGGGGCGAGACGGAGCGACATTCTTTTGCAGTTCCTGATCGAATCGGCCCTTTTGGCTTCTCTCGGCGGGGTCCTCGGCGTGCTGCTCGCCTATATCCTGAGCGTGATCATTCGAGCGGCCACTCCCGTACCGATGCATATCACGGTGGGTTATATCCTGATGGCCATTTTGACTTCGGGCGGCATCGGAGTGATTTCGGGCATCTACCCCGCGCACAAGGCGTCCAAGCTCAGTCCTATCGTCGCGCTGGCGAGGGAGTAACCATCGCGGCCGCCGCCGAATCAGCGGAACGGAGATCTATGGTCAACTATCGCGAAAATCTCTCCATGGCGCTCGATACCCTGCTGACGCACAAGTTCCGGTCGTTCCTGACGATTCTGGGCATCGTGGTGGGGATCCTTACGGTGATCGTCATCGCCTCGATCCTCACGGGCGTGAGACGCAGCGTCGTCACTTTGCTGGAGGATTACGGGACCAACACGATCTTCGCGTTCCACCTTGAAACGGGCATCAATATCGGACGCCGGTCCCAGGCGGAGATGAACCGCAAGCCGCTGACGGTGCGCGACGCTCAGGCGATCCGGGAGCAGTGCCCTTCCGTGCGCGATGTCAGCTGGTGGGCTTTCCCGTACCGGTCCCGCGTCAAAATCCAGTACAGGTCCAAGAGCCTGAGAAACTCCAATTTCATAGGAGCGCCGGCCAATTATATCAACGTGGCCACTCTCAGGCTCGCGAGCGGGCGTTTTTACACCGAGGCGGAAGATGCGCACCGGATGGAAGTCGCCGTCCTGGGGCCGGACGCCGCCGAAGCGCTGTTTGTGGACGCGGACCCCGTCGGCAAGAGAATACTGGTGCAGGGTCATCCCTTCACGGTTCTCGGTGTGGTGGAAAAGAGCAAGACCGGGTTTCTCGGCAGCGACACGGACAGCGCCGTGATCATCCCCTATCGCACTTTTCGTAAACTGATGCCCTGGGAGGAATGGCACTTCTTTTTTATTCAGGCCCATTCGGGAAAGCTCTCCCGGGCTTTGGATGAGACCGAGAGTATTCTGCGTCGAATGCGCGGGGTCAAGCCCTCGGAAGCCAGCAATTTCAGCCTATCGACGGCCGATCGCTACATCGAGCAGTTCGACTCGATCACGGCGACGATCGGGCTGATCGCCATCGCGATTTCCAGCGTGGGCCTTCTTGTCGGCGGAATCGGCGTCATGAACATCATGCTGGTGTCGGTCACCGAGAGAACCAGGGAAATCGGTATCCGCAAGGCGATCGGCGCCACGAGACGGGACATCGTCCTGCAATTTCTTTTGGAGGCAATGACGCTGACGGGGGTGGGCGGCGTTTTCGGGATCATTCTGGCATTCGCCGCCAGCTATCTTATCGTCGCCCTGCTTCCCTCCCTGCCCACCGTGATCCCCGCGTGGTCCGTCATCGCGGGGCTGAGCGTTTCGGTGGCGATCGGCCTGATCTTCGGAGTGTGGCCGGCCCGTAAGGCCGCTCTGCTCGACCCCATCGAAGCTCTCCGCTATGAATAAGCCCCCGTGTTGCGGTCGGCCTCGGCCCGAGGCGGGTCGTCGACATTCACGGCGTGCGATGCGGCTCATCCGCGGGTATTCCCCGTTCGCGGTTTTCCTGGGACCCCTAATCCGTGTTTCAACATGCGGCCCGCGGGGATGAAGTCCGCGCTTTGCGCGCGCATCTTCGCCATTGCGAAGGCAGGCTCTTGGAGTTAGACTCAACGGCAAGGCTATTCCGGTGTCGATAATTCGAGGAGTCCCTATGAAGCCTGTCAAAATCATGCCGTGCCTTGATATGAAGGACGGCCGCGTGGTCAAGGGAATACACTTCGTCGATCTGGTGGACGCGGGCGATCCCGTCGGCAACGCTTCCTTTTATCAGCAGGAGGGGGCGGACGAGCTGGCCATGCTGGATATCGCCGCCACGCTCGAAAACCGCAAAACGCGGATCGAATGGGTGAGAAAGGTCGCCTCCGTCATCCATATCCCTTTGACGGTCGGCGGCGGCATATCCGGCCTGGAGGATATTGAAATGCTCCTTGAGGCGGGGGCAAACAACGTGTCCATGAACAGCGCCGCCGTCAGGCGCCCGGCGCTCATCGAGGAGGCGGCCAAAAGATTCGGGTCCTCATGCATCACCGTGGCGATCGACGCCCGCCGCAACAAAGACATGCCGTCCGGATTCGAACTCGTCATTTCCGGGGGCACGCAGCCGGTCGGCAAGGACGCCGTCGCTTGGGCGAAACAGTGTGAAGACCTGGGGGCGGGCGTGATCCTGCCCACCAGCATGGATGGGGACGGGACGAGAGCCGGCTACGATCTGCAATACACGCGGGCCGTGGCAGAAGCCGTCCGGCTGCCCGTCGTCGCGTCGGGGGGCGCCGGCAAACTGCAGGATTTCCTCGATGCGGTCACCCAGGGCAAAGCCTGCATACTGCTGGCCGCCTCCGTTTTTCATTTCCGGGTCCTTAGCATTAAGCAAGTCAAGGAGTTCTTGAGAGATAGCGGCGTGCCGGTATTCCTTGCCAATCCAAGCATCTGAAACCAGGCCCAGGCAGGCGCTCGCGCTTCAGGCAATGATCAATGAAGCCAGGAGCAATTTTTATGAACCATCGAATGGCTCCCGCGATCCAATAATTCAGGCAACATAACAGGAAGTGCAAATGAATATATCGATTTGTGCTATGATTATAGAGAGCTTTCCGGCGCGGGAAGAGGGAGGTGTTCCATGAAGGGCCTCACGGTCTTATTTATTATTTTCATGATGATCATGATGATAGTTCCTCAAAGTGGGAACAGCCAAGGCTATCAGGGTGCCCGCGGTGCGGTAGCCTCTGAATCCGCGGCACCGGGACGCGGCGGGTCGACACCTGCTGCAGGCCCGCCTGCCTACGCAGGAGGAGCTGCCGCAGCCGCCGTTGCGAGTTCCTCTCCTTCCGCCGGCACGGGTTCCTATTCGGGCTACTACGGGGGCGGCACATCGGGCGACCCGGTAAATCTTCAAGGAACATCCTTCGGATCGTTGTGGATGTATCAGGACTTCAATAACTACTATTACTATCTTTGCAGCCATTTCAATTTGAATCCGTCCTATTTTGACCGATTCTATCGGCACACGGAGCCCTTGATCACTCCGGAAATGCTCAGGCTGACTCTGCGTACACCCATCCGCTTGAGCTCGAGGATGCTGGATTCGATCGACCAGCTGGAGGCCATGCTCCGGGATGTCGAGTCCGGCAAGACGATAGACCGGAAGGCGCTGCTGAACAAATCCAGGGAGATCCGCGAATTCGCAAAACAGATCCGCAGAAACCAGACCCTGCAGCATTTTGACCTGCGGGAAGACACGGATCTTTTCAAGCAGGATGAAAACGGCTTAAGCCTGGAAGCCCTTGACAGGATACGCGCCATGGCGGTTGATCTCGACCATCAACTGAGGAACATGTACAGCCAGACCGCCACCTCGACCATTTCCGTTGAGAATTATAAGCAACCGTCTCTGGAGTCATTGGCCAAAGGCATTGAAAGGCTGTGCAAAAACATCGAAAAGTCCGCGAAAAACATGTAGCCCGCACCCCAAGGATGAAACGTTTCTGAGCCGCCTGGTGATGCGTTCCCCCACAGCATCCGATCCTGCAAGCCCGGCGTTCCTGTCCTTTTTTGCGTGAAATCGGCACCCTGATTGGCTTAATCTGGCCCCATCCCGCCCCGTCACGGGGTCTGGACGGATAGGCCTTGGGCAGAAAGGAACGCCGGGAGTCCGGCTTGGAGACTCCATAGACTGAATCAATGCGGCTTCATGCTGTGCGCATGCGCCGGAAAAAGTCCCTTCAGGTTTTATAGAGGGCGTTGCAGATTTGCCTTCGATATCCGGATATAGAAAAGGAGGAGTTTCTGTGGAGCAACAAATCCGTTTCAGGCTTAACGGCCGTTCCGTCAGCGTCGTCACCGACGGCGAAAGGCCGCTGCTCTGGGTGCTGCGGACGGATCTTGGCATGACCGGCGTCAAATACGGCTGCGGCCTTGGCCAATGCGGATCCTGCACCGTCCTCATCGACAAGGAGGCCGTTCGGTCCTGCCGGTACCCGGTCAGAAACGCCGCGGGCAAGGATATTCTCACCATAGAGGGTCTTGCCGCGGACGGAAAGCTTCATCCGCTGCAAAAGGCGTTTATACATCACGGAGCCGTTCAGTGCGGTTTCTGCACGTCGGGCATGATTCTCCAGGGCTATAGCCTGCTGCTTAAGAACGCCAACCCAAGCCGGGAGGAAATCGTCGCGGACATGGATCGAAACCTGTGCCGCTGCGGCGCCTACTCAAGGATTGTGGATGCGATCCGGACGGCCGCGGCGGAACTGAGAGGAGGCAAAGCATGACATCAAGCCGCCATGAAGCGATGGATCGCAGGGAGTTCCTGAAGCTGCTCGGCCCGGGACTCTACGTTCTGTTCTCGACCGAAGGCTTCGTCTTCGCTCAGCAGCCGGGAGGCCGCGGCTATCCCGACGATTTCAACGCCTATCTCCGGATCGCCGAAGACGGGAGCGTGACCTGTTACACCGGCAAGATCGAGATGGGACAGGGCATCATCGCCGCACTCGCTCAGATGCTGGCCGAAGAGCTCGAGGTGGCCTATGAGTCCGTGAAAATGGTGATGGGAGACACGAAACTGTGTCCCTGGGACGCGGGCACAAACGGTTCGCGAAGCGTAAAGTACTTCGGCCCGGCTCTGCGGGCGGCCGGGGCGGAAGCGCGCGAAGTCCTGATCCAGCTGGCCGCGGAGCAGCTTCAAGCGCCGCGAGACCGCCTTTTCGCGAAAAACGGGATAATCCGGGATAAATCGGATCCCCGAAGGGAAGTCGCCTACGGGTTTCTCACCAAAGGCAGGACCATAGAGCGCCGCCTGGGGCAAAAACCTCCCTTGAAGCCGCCTTCGGCTTTCGCCGTCTGCGGGAAATCTCTGACTCGACCCGACTTCGAGGACAAGGTGACCGGTAAAGCGCGATTTGCCGGGGATATCCGCCTGCCGGGCATGCTTTATGGAAAAGTGCTCAGGCCGCCGGTTCACGGCGCCACGCTGAAGTCGGTCCGGATTGATGCCGTCGGTCAAATCGAGGGGGCGCGCGTTCTGCGGGACGGCGACTTCATCGGCGTCGTTCATCCACTCCCCGATATGGCGGAGAAGGCTCTGGCGCTGATTCGGGCGGAATACGAGCAGCCGGAGCCGCAGGTGGATGACGCGAACATTCACGAGCGGCTTTTAAATGCGTCGGGCAGGGATAATGTCGTCGAGAATAAGGGCGATCTTGAGGACGGCATCCGCAAATCGGCGCGGCAATTCGAGGAGTTGTACTTCACGCCCTATGTCGCTCATGCCGCGGCCGAAACGCATAGCGCCGTGGCCGACGTGCGCAGGGACGACGCGACGGTCTGGGTGGGCACCCAGAGGCCTTTCGGCGCCAATGAAGAGATCGCAAGAGCCATCGGCATGCCTTCGGACAAGGTGCGCGTCATCACGCCGTACGTCGGCGGCGGATTCGGCGGAAAAAGCCAGGTCGGACAGGCCGTGCAGGCGGCGCGCCTTTCAAAGATGGCCCTGTGTCCCGTCCAGGTCGTCTGGACGCGCGAAGAAGAGTTTTTCTACGACACGTTCCAGCCGGCCGCGGTCGTAAAGATAAGATCCGGGCTGGATGAATCGAACCGGATAACCTTCTGGGACTATCACGTGTTCTACGCCGGCGACAGAAGTTCACAGAACATTTACGATGTCGCCAACGTCAGAACGGTTTCCCGCGGCGGCGCCTTCGGCGGCGGAGGCCCGCATCCCTTCGGGACGGGGGCGTGGCGCGGCCCCGGAAGCAATACCAATATCTTCGCGCGGGAATCCCACATTGATATCATGGCGGCAAAAGCGGGGATGGATCCGCTCCAGTTCCGCCTTCATAACCTTGCCGACGAGAGGATGATCCGCGTCGTGCGGGCGGCCGCGGAAAAGTTCGGTTGGGAAAAGGCCAAAACGCCCAGCGGGCGCGGCCGGGGGATGGTATGCCTCGATTATCTTGGGACCTATGTCGCGGCGATGGCCAAGATAAACCTGGATAGAGCCTCCGGGCGCATCCGCGTCGAGCGCGTCGTTATCGCCCAGGATATGGGTCCCGTGATTAATCCTGAGGGCGCGCGCATGCAAATGGAAGGCGCGGTCACCATGGGACTGGGATACTGCCTGAGCGAAGAGATCCGTTTCCGCGGGGGTGCCATCGGGAATGTGGATTTCGGCTCCTACGAAATTCCGCGATTTTCCTGGGCTCCCGCTGTCGAGTGCGTTCTTGTCGATAACGACGGGATAGCCCCTTCGGGATGCGGTGAACCGCCGATTGTCGGTATGGGCGCATTGATAGCCAACGCTCTGTTCGATGCTTCCGGCCTGCGATTAAACCGGCTCCCGCTCACGCCCGAAAGAATCAGGGCGAAGTTGACCTAGGGGAGGCCTCCTGAGAACGATCGGGGAGTAAATCCCCTGACCGGCACCTGGGGCGGCGGCGTGAAAATGGAGGTCTTCATTCATGCCGCGTCAGAGGCACAAAAGAAGACGCGCATCGCGATGGAGCATGTATTTTTGATAAGGGGCCGCAGAGGAGCGGATACTCGTCATTGACTCTCCCGAGGGTTCACAGCGGAGATGCAGGAAGGGAAATCAGATCTGAGATTCATGGACCGGCTCAGATTCGGAGCGATCTCGTTCCTTGGATACTGGGTGATCCGTATTATCGGCGCCACGATTCGTTGGGAAGTCCGGGGCTGGCCCTATCTGGAATCCGTCTACGCCGGAGGCAAGAGAGCGATACTCGCTTTCTGGCACGGGCGCATATTCATGGCGACCTATTTTTTTCGCCGGCGCGGCATCGTGGTGATGATCAGCCGGAATCGGGATGGAGAGTATATCGCCCGGGTCATCCGACGCTTCGGCTACGGTGTGGCCCGGGGTTCAAGCAGCAGGGGGGGCAGGGGCGCAATTCTGGAGATTCTTCGTTCATTAAGCGCAGGGAAGGACGCCGGCATTGCGATGGACGGGCCGCGCGGCCCCCGCTACCTGTGCAAGTCCGGGGCCGCTTACGTGGCGATGAAAAGCGGGAATCCCGTGGTCCCATTCAATATTTCGGCGCAGAAAAAATGGGTGTTGGGGAGCTGGGACCATTTTATGATACCCCGCCCTTTTAGCCGCGCCCTGGTTTCGATCGGGGCTCCGATCGAGTTCCCCGCAGACCTTTCCGAGCAGGAAATGGAGCTTTTGGAGAGCCGTATTGAGGACTCTCTCAAGAGATTGAAAGACGAGGGCGATTCTCACTGGGGGGGAGAACCGGACAGGTGATCGCGGGGCCGGCTTCCGGCAAAGCATGCCATCGGAAAAGCTTACAGCATCTCTCCCCCTTTCTCCCGCCGCGCCGGAATATATATGTTCCGATGAATGGACATGCTGGCCAAATCAAGATGAAAAGCGGGTTAAGCTTGCTTTTTGCGGCGGCAGTTCCTATTATTGGTGTCTTTGGCGTTCAAGCCGAGTCGCGGATGTGGAGATTCCAGCACCATGAAAAGGACGTTCCAACCCAATAACAGAAAGCGAAGGAAAACACACGGCTTCCGGGAGCGCATGTCGAGCAAGGGCGGCCGTCTCGTGCTTAAACGGAGGCGCTCCAAGGGGCGTAAAAGGCTGACGGTGAGTGGTTAAGTGCGCGCCAGGGCGATATCGGAAGCTTTCCCCCGCGCGGCGCGGATCGTGCGCCCCGCAGATTACCGCAGGCTCTATAGGGAAGGCAGTAAGGCGGGTTCCAAAAGGTTTGTGCTGTACGGGAGCCGCAATGACATCGGTCGCCATCGCCTGGGCATCACCGTTTCGAGAAAGATCGGGGGCGCCGTTGTCCGAAACCGCATCAAGCGCCTGTTTCGGGAGATCTTTCGCAAATCCTGCCGTAACATTCCGGGGCAGATGGATATTGTGATCAACGCCAAAAGGGATTGTGCCGGGGCCGGTTACGCCGACCTGCGGGACGAATTCCTCGCCGCTGTTCGATGGATCTGCCGTCAAGAGTCTTGCGATAGGGAACAGAATAGGGATGAAACTCCGCCGCACCCGAAGCTCAGGTAAGGAAGGCGTTCTCGCCCTGCTCGGGTTTTATAAACGATGCATTTCGCCCCTCCTTCCCCGCGCATGCCGCTTTGAGCCGACGTGTTCCGTATACATGTACGAGGCCATCCGCAAAAGGGGCGTCCTGCCGGGGATTTTTCTGGGAGCAAAACGGATTTTAAGATGCCATCCCTTTTGCTCTGGGGGGTATGATCCGGTCCCATGAGAGAATGGCGCCGGGTGATTTTGATTAGGGCGCCTGTGCCAGCGCCTCCGCGATAGCCATGGAAAAACGAGCGATTCTCGCAATTGTATTATCCATATTGGTGCTGCTCGCCTTCCGCTACTTTGAGCAGCAGCGCCATGGATACCCGGGCGCCAAACTTCCCGCCTCACAGACCGGCGGCCGGATCCGGGAATCCGCACCGGCGGTTCAGCCGACGGCCGCGGCGACGCCTGAAGCTCCGGCCTCTGGAGAAACCCCGGCCGTTTCGGACACCAGGGAAACAGGCCGCACGGTGACGATCGAGGGGGACCTGTACCGGGCGGTTGTCGATAACAAGGGTGCGGTCCTTACGAGCTGGCAGCTCAGGAAATACAGGTCCGCTCAGGGCGCCGTTTTCGAGATGATCGCGTCCAACCACGACGACGGGTCGCGGCCTTTCCCCGGTTCCATGATTTTTGCGGACTCCGCCCTCACGGCCCTGGCAAACGATGAGTTCTACCAGGTTCTGATCGACGGCGGTCCGGATCCCGGCTCCGTTCTGACTCCTCCCGTTACCGTCGAATTGAAGCTGAGGCGCGGAGATTTCCTGATAGAGAAGCGCTACAGTTTTGAAAAAGACCGGTATCTGGTCGATTTTTCAGCGACATTCACCAGGGGGGGCCGTCCGCTCGACGGCCGATTCCTGCTCGGCCAGGATATCGGGCCGGAACAGGAACACCTTCTCAGCTCCGCCAAGCTCGAAGCGGTCTATTACCGGGACGGCAGGGCGAGGCGGGAGGGCCCGCCCAAGGATGAAAGCGAAGTCAAGAAGATCGAGGGCGAGATGCGCTGGGTCGGCCTCGACATGCACTATTTTTCCATGATTGCCATCCCCTCGCAGCCTTTGCGTTACTTTGAGATCCAGAAGAGACCGGTTAAGGCCATGGGCCTGGACGGCAAGGAAGTGGACAGAAACCTTCTAAGACTTACCATACCCGTGAGCGGTTCCTTAAAATGTGAAATGTTCCTGGGTCCCAAAAAGCAGTCGGATCTGCAGGCTGTCAAATCCGCGGACATCCGGGGCGTAATCGACTATGGAATGTTCTCCATTCTGGTTTACCCGCTTCTGGCCGCCCTGCGGTGGATATATCGCTTTGTGCATAATTACGGATGGGCGATCATCATTCTGACATTCCTTTTGTCCTTGCTGCTGTTCCCTTTCCGGCTGAAACAGATCCTGTCCATGAAGAAAATGCAGGTGGTCCAGCCGAAGGTCAAGGCGATCCAGGAGAAATACCGGCGCTATAAAAAGACGGATCCCAAGCGCGCCGAAATGAACCGGGAAATCATGGCTCTTTATAAGGAGCACAATGTCAATCCGCTGGGCGGCTGTCTGCCCCTGCTGCTTCAGTTCCCTCTGCTGTTCGCCTTTTACTCGCTGCTGGCCAATACGATTGAACTCAGGCAGGCTCCCTTCATCGGATGGCTGCAGGATCTGTCGCTCAAGGATCCCTATTATGTGCTCCCCGTCGTCATGGGCGTCACGATGTATCTATCGCAAAAGATGACGCCTATGGCTCCGGGTACGGATCCGACCCAGGCCAAAATGATGTCCTTCATGCCGATCCTGTTCACGGTGATGATGTTCAATCTTTCGAGCGGCTTGAACCTGTATTTTCTCTTTAGTAACATTTTCCAGATCGGGTTCCAGAAGATCGCTGAGAGGTGGATGCGTGACGGAAAATCCCGTGTCCCTGCAAAATCCTGATATCCCGGGGCAATCGGCCCAGGAAGTTATCGATTTCTGCCGCCGGCTGATCAGCCGGATTCGCCTGGATCTGCTTGTCGAGGGCAGGGAGGAAAACGGCATACTTCGCATCAATCTCACCGGACCGGACCGCCCATACCTCCTTTCCAATACAGCCTCCCTGCTGAACAGCCTGGAATACCTTCTGAACAAAATATTCCGTCTCGGCAAGGAAAACACCCCGGGTATTCTCCTGGATTCCGACAGTTACCGCCAGCATCGCGAAGCGGAACTGGTGCTTCTGGCGCAGATGGCGTCGCAAAAGGTCCTCGCCCTGGGCAAGCCTCTGAGCCTCCAGCCGATGGTCCCGCGGGAGCGAAGAATCGTGCATCTTGCCCTGGCCGGCATCCGCGGTGTCCGGTCCCAGAGCGACGGCGAAGGCGACAACCGCAGTATCACGATATACCCTTCCTGAAGGATTCGAAATTCGAGACCTCCGGTCGCGAATTTTGAATCTCGAACCCGATGAGAGATTTCGCGGATACAATCTGCGCGCTGTCGACGTCTCCGGGCCGGTCCGGGCTGGCCGTGGTGCGGGTCAGCGGAACGTGCAGCCTCGAACTGTACCGGCGCGTCTTTCAGCCCGCGAGACCGGATGGGGAGGCGCGCCCCCGGGTGGCGGCTCTGGGAAAAATCGTCGATCCGCGAAGCGGTTTGGAGATCGACGAGGCGGTAGCCATCTTTTTCCCGGGCCCGAGATCGTACACCGGCGAGGATACGGTCGAGTACTCGATCCATGGAAGCCCGGTGCTGATTTCGGCATTGCTGGATTGCCTGTGCGCCCTTGGGGCCAGGCTGGCGGAGCCGGGTGAGTTCACGATGAGGGCGTTCCTGAACGGCCGGATGGACCTGACGCAGGCTGAAGCCGTTCGCGATATCGTTGAGGCGAGCACTCTCTTTCAGGCGCAGGTGGCGGCGCGGCAGCGTTCGGGGGAGTTGAGCCGGCGGCTCAAGGGGGTGAAGGATCTCCTCGTCGATATCATTGTAAATCTTGAATCCGCCGTCGAGTTCGTGGAGGAGGACCTCGCGCTTGATTCGCGGGAGGAGCTGGCAGGCAAACTTGCCCGCGTCCGGGGGGAACTGAAAAGCTGGATCGGCTCGTACCGTCAGGGGAGAGTCGTCAAGGAGGGCTTCGCCATGGCCGTGGCCGGACGGCCGAATGTCGGAAAGAGCAGCGTGTTCAACGCGCTCCTGTCCGAGGACCGTTCCATCGTGACGGAATTGCCGGGAACGACGCGGGACCTTGTTTCGGAATTCACAAACATGGGGGGCATCCCGGTGCGGCTTTTGGACACGGCCGGAATTCACGACTCTCCGGATCATATCGAGAAGCTGGGGATTGATCGGAGCCTGAGGGCGGTGGCCGACGCGGATGCGATTCTTCTCGTCGTGGATGCCGGGCGTCCTCAATCCCGCCAGGACCGGGCGCTCAAGAGGCGCTTGCAGAGGCTGTCCTGCATTGTAGTCATGAACAAATCGGATCTCCCGGCGCGATGGTCTCCGGAGGAGAAACTTGAGTATGCAGGCGACTGGCCCTGCGTGGATGTTTCGGCGAAGACCGGGGCCGGCATCGCGGAGCTGCGGTCCGCGATCCTGAATCATATCCTGGGCGGTCCGGGCACGCGCAGGGACGGGATCCTTGTGACGAATCTCCGCCACTGCATTTACATGGAAGCCGCCGATAAAAGCCTTTCAAGAGCCGGCGATGCGCTTCGCGAGGGTCTTTCCGAAGAATTCGTTCTTGCGGATCTTCACGACGCCTTGCAACAACTGGGCGCAATCGTCGGCGAGACTAGGACCGAGGAGCTTCTGGAAGAGATATTTTCCCGTTTTTGCATCGGCAAATAAGGCGCTCAGGAAAGGCCGAAAGCTCCCGATACCGGCCGGTAAGAAATGCATCTTGGATAATTGCATTAAAATCAGCCAATAGAGTCAAGAAAAGGGATTTTGAACCGCAGAATGCGGAACTCCGGATGTCGGATCGGCTGCTGTGTCCGCCTTACAAGCCTGGAGTACAATCCGGCCGGTTTCAGGTTTATGTGCTTGCATCATTGCAGGACCCATCAGATGCTCGAGAACGGCAGCGCTTCAGGATTGTCCGAGTGTTTCTGCGGCAACGGGAATCAGGAAAATTCCTCCGGCCTGCAGCGGCCCTTCATCGCGGCTTCCCGGTTTTATGTGCGCAGAAAAATGCTCTGCACTCAACCATCCTATCCGAAGCGCGGTAATTTCATGGGGCTAAGCCCATTGTATAAGCTGGAATCCGTGGGACCAGCGGCTTATTTCTGTTTTTGAAAAGTGGTAATCATGTCTGATTTTGACGTCGATTACGATGTTATTGTGGTAGGCGGAGGGCATGCCGGATGCGAAGCAGCGCTTGTTTCTGCCAGATTGGGGGCGAAAACTGCTCTTTGCACGATGGATGTCGGAATGATCGCCCAAATGTCCTGCAACCCCGCGATAGGCGGTATCGCCAAAGGGCATCTGGTGCGTGAAATAGACGCCCTCGGCGGCGCGATGGGCATGGTGGCAGATAAAACGGGAATTCAATTTCGTCTTTTGAATGCAAGCCGGGGCCCGGCGGTCCAGGCCCCTCGCTGCCAATCGGATAAGTCAAAGTATCGCATGGAAATGCGGGAAATGTTGGAGTCTCAGCCCGGTCTGTCCATTGTTCAATCCGAGGTGGCTGATCTGATTTCCAGAGATGGGTGTATAACCGGAATCCAGATGGATTCCGGCTTCAGGATGCGCTCCCGGGCGGTTGTGTTGGCAACCGGGACTTTTCTCAACGGCGTTATTCATATAGGAGAAACAAAATACGCGGCCGGCCGCATGGGAGAGAGCCCATCCGTTAAACTATCCAGGTGCCTTGAAAACATGGGATTTCCTATGCGAAGGCTGAAGACGGGAACACCTCCGCGTCTTGATCGGAAATCCATCGATTATTCACAGTTTGAGGAACAGAAAGGAGATGAAAAGCCGACATTCTTCTCATTTCGCACCACAGCCTTTACCCTTCCCCAGGTCTCATGTCATTTGGGATATACCAATGACAGGGTGCATGAAGTGATACGGAAGAACCTGAAGAGATCGGCCTTGTACGGAGGACGCATATCGGGTATCGGGCCGCGCTATTGTCCAAGCATTGAGGACAAAGTGGTCAAATTCGCCGACAAGGAGCGCCATCAGGTTTTCCTGGAGCCTGAAGGCCTGGATACGGATGAAGTTTATTTGAACGGGCTTTCAAGCAGCATGCCGGTAGAGGTCCAGCAGGAAATGGTTCGGTCCATCCCGGGACTGGAAAATTCGCGCATGATCCGTCCCGGCTACGCGATAGAGTACGATTTTGTGCCGCCCACGGAATTGTATCCCACTCTTGAGTCCAAGAAAGTCCGAGGATTATTTCATGCAGGCCAAATCAACGGAACAACCGGATACGAAGAGGCGGCGGCTCAAGGGATGGTTGCGGGTATCAACGCCGCTCTCAGCGCCATGGGAAAGGATCCCGTGGTTTTTCCGAGGGAGGAGAGCTACATAGGGATTCTGGTCGACGACCTTGTGACCAGGGGAGTGGACGAGCCCTACAGGATGTTTACGTCCCGGTCGGAATTTCGTCTCCTGCTTCGTATAGACAACGCGGATGCCCGACTCATGCCTTTGGGCCGGCAGTTGGGCCTTGTAGGGGAATCCGATTACGCCCGTTTTGAGCAAAAATACAGGGAAGTCGAGAGGTTGCGCGATTTTCTCAAGCTGAATCGCTGGAACGGTACAATTCCCTGTCCCCGTCTTTCCGCGAAACTGGACACCCAATCCATCAAAGGCCTGACCCTGGAGGAACTGCTCCGACGCCCTGGAATGACTCTCGTCGACCTGGAACCTCTCCTGCGTTTCCATGACCGGTGGTCCACGTCCGCGGACGTCCGAAACGCCGCTGAAATCGAAATCCGCTATGAAGGCTATATACGGCAGCAGAAGCGCGACGCGGAAAGGTTGAAGCATGTATCTTCCCAGAAGATTCCACCTGATTTCGACTACTCGAGAGCCGCGGGGCTCAGCCGGGAAATAAGGGAAAAACTGAGCAAAGTGCGTCCCCAGAATCTTTCCATGGCGGGCAGGATACCCGGAGTAACCCCCGCCGCAGTCTCGATATTGCGGGTTCAGATCGAAATGCGGCGGGCTGAAGAAAAGCGGCGGAGATTGAGGAAGAAATCCGGGGGAAAGGGGGATTGATTTTGGAACCGGGAGAGGATCTCAGGAGCCTTTTAAAGCGATACGGCATCCAGACCGACTCCAGGGCGGCCGAGCTTCTGGCTCGATATTACGAGCTCCTGAAAAAATGGAACCGTCGCATCAACCTGACGGCGAGCACGGACTGGAATTCTCTAGGTCCTCTTTTTCACGAGGGGATCTGGGCCTCTGGACTCTATCCGGAATGGGCGGAATGCCATCTTGACATCGGCAGCGGGGCCGGATTTCCTGCGCTCGTGATTCGGATCATGGTGCCGCAGCTTCGCCTTGAGATGGTGGAATCCCGCTCCAAAAAGGCATACTTTCTCCAGGCGGTTGTAGATGAGCTGGGCCTTTCGGGGACGAAAATCCACGCCGCGCGTCTGAAGGATTATCTCCGCTCCGGCGCTGGTCGATGGGATTGCGTTTCCTGGAAAGGGCTGAAACTGGTGTCTGAAGATATTCTGCAATTGCGCGATCGCGCCCACGCCGGGACACAGCTGTGGCTTTTTCATGGACGGGGCCTCCCGGTTGAAGATCCGGAAACAATGGCTGCAAATTTCAGGGTCCTGCGATCGGAAAGATGCCCCGGTAAGAGGGACTGGATGCTGACGATTTATGCACCCCTGGAGCGTTCCACGTGAAACAGGGACCGGCTCCCCGCAACCGGAGTTTTACGTGAAACACGCAAAAACGGTCATTAACCTCTCATTAACCTTTCCGCCGATACCTTTCAATTAATCTCGCCATTACGGCAAGCATTTCCTTCAGCACCGCGGGGAAGCACCGGCGGCGGCAGTTCCTGCTGATTTTTTAATACGGGAATCAATGCGCGAACAGAATTATTGGCTGGCGGGGAGATCTATGTTAATCTCCGGTACGCGCGTTTTGCCATGGCGAAAGTTATCGCGATTGCGAATCAGAAAGGCGGCGTCGGAAAAACCACGACGGCCATCAACCTTGCGGCAGCTCTGTCTGTAGCGGATATGCGGGTCCTGGTGGTCGATATGGACGCCCAGGCCAACTGCACGAGCGGACTCGGGGTCGTTAAGGGTTCCATGGAGAAAAGCATTTACGAGGCCCTGATAGAAGGGGAGCCCCTGGCGTCCGTGCTGTGTGATACGGAACTCGAAAACCTCAAGCTGATTCCCTCCGATAAAAACCTGATCGGCGCCGCGGTTGAAATGATTGAGCTTCCGGAGCGCGAGTTTCTTCTCAAACGAATGCTGACCCCCCTGCTCGGGCGATTCGATTTCGTTCTGATCGATACGCCACCCTCATTGAACATTCTGACCCTCAACGGCCTGGTTGCGGCGGATTCGGTGCTCATTCCGATACAATGCGAATACTTCGCCCTTGAAGGCCTCACGGATCTGTTTGACACGCTCGCCCGCGTGAGGCGAACCCTGAATCCGGATCTTTTCATCCAGGGTATACTGCTCACGATGTTTGATGAGAGAACCAATTTGAGTCTGCAGGTCCGCGATGACCTGAAAAACCACTTCGGGAGCCAGGTGCTCGAAACCGTGATCCCCAGAAATGTCCGACTTGCCGAGGCTCCAAGCTATGGCAAACCGATAATAATTTATGATATAAGGTCTAAAGGGGCTGAAAGCTATATTCGGTTGGCCAAGGAAATATTGAATCATGAAAAAAAAGGCTCTGGGTAGAGGATTGGAGGCTCTGATCCCCGATGTCAAGCGGCCCGAACCGTCCGCTTCTGAAATCGATATCGACAGAATAGTCCCTAATCCCGAGCAGCCGAGGATGAAGCTGGACGAAGCCCGCCTTGACGAACTGGCCGCCTCGATTCGGGAAAATGGAATCCTGCAACCCGTTCTGGTTCGGCCTTTTTCCGGGGGCTTTCAGCTTGTCGCCGGGGAGCGGCGTCTGGCGGCGGCTCAGCGAGCCGGCCTTCTTAAAATACCGGCCCAGATTCGCGAAATACCGGACAACCGCCTTCTCGAGTATGCTCTGATCGAGAACCTCCAGCGCGAGTCTTTGAATCCCATGGAAGAAGCCCAGGCCTACCAGCGCCTTATTGAGACGACAGGCCAGACGCAGGAGCAAATCGCACTGCGTCTGCAGAAGGACCGCAGCACGATTGCGAATGCTCTCCGTCTCCTGAAGCTGCCTGCGGCCGTGCGGGATCTGGTCGCCGATGGAAAGCTGTCCCCGGGTCACGCGCGGGCCCTTCTTGCCTCCAATGCGGGCCCGTCCGAAATGGCAGGGATCGCCGCCACGATCATTGAGAAAGGCTGGTCTGTCCGTGAAGCGGAGCGATGGGCCAAGAACCGGTCGAAGCCCAGGAAGGTTCCGAAACCCCGGGATCCCAATGAAGCGGCGGCGGCCGACCGTCTGCGCCTCGCTTTGGGCGCTAAGGTCGAGATCCATTCAAAATCCCGGGACGCCGGCGAGATACGGATCTATTATTACAGCCAGGAAGAATTGATGCGCCTCTATTCCATTCTAACCGAAAAGGCCACAACAACGGAGTCAAGCCATGGCATTCATGAAAAGCAAGTCAACGGATGAAATCGTCAGTCATCTGGGTGAAGGGGCCGAGTTTTCCGGAGAGTTGAATTTTGCCAGCGGGCTGCGAGTAAAGGGGGTCATCAAGGGCAAGGTTCAATCTGAAGCGACTCTGGAAATCGGGCCGGGTGGCAAAGTCGACGCCGAGGTCACCGTGAGGAGAATCATGATCGGAGGGGAGTTTCGCGGCATTATCCGGGCGTCTGAAAGAGTTGAAATCCTGAAGGACGGGAAGGTATACGGAGACATCTACACCCCTTGCTTTATTATCGAAGCGGGGGCTATCTTTGACGGACGCTGTAATATGAGCGACACAAAGGCTCATACGAAGGATGGAGAACCTTCCCTTAAGGCCGTCGATTCCGATTCGGGCAGGCCGATGCAGTTTGCCTCCAAGTCATAGTAAAAAATAGATTTAACTGTGTGTTTCGTTCGAGGTGTTTCGGGGAAGCCTCATCGGCGTTCGCAAGACTTTCTCTCCATCTGATGATCCGGCAAAACGATGCGCCAGCCGTTAAGCAGCCGCTGTTAAAAAACTTATCTAATCAAGGGGCTTCGCTCCCTGAAATCCCCGCGCGCCGGATCGGGCGATGGGACTCCGGACATTATCCAGCGCCCGGGGATTTGAGAAGCCGGGAGCTGGAATGGATCCGGCCTTCTTGCTTCCAAAGCAAGAACAAAATTCTCGTTGCGCATCAAATAACGGCCCAAAAAACAAAGATGGGATCCTGATTTCAGGATCGCTGTCAACGTGGATAGCATGATATCGGTTCCTGAGACGGCTCCGATTTAAAAATATATAATATATTGAATTTCATTATCGTATTATGATCAAGCTTTTTTCCTGTGCGCCGGAATTATCCGCTGAATCGGCACGGATTGCGACGAAGGCTGTTTCTATTCTGCGGATATTTTTAATGATTTCAGAAACTTGACGTCGTCGGAACTAATGCGCAAACGGACAGGCGACCCCGAAGGAGGGTCCTTCGGCTGGCGCTCCATCCCGCTGTTTGGGCTGAAACCGATTTTGGCTTCTATGACGAGGAAAATCTCATAGCCGGCGTCCCTTATCTCCTGGACGCGTTCGCATATCTTCGGCGATTCGGACAGCGTCTCATTGATGGATTCTCCGAGGCGCCTCATGAGATCTTTAATATCAGTTTCCGACATCGGCTTCTCCGCGGCCTGTCTTCTATCACTCGGCTCATTCTACGCCCGAGTCCCGCGATATGCAATTCCCCCCAGCCGAAGCGTTTAAAATCCGGCCCGTTTTATCCAAGGCTCTGTAGTATAATATTTGTTTGGCCTGAGAAATCGCCCGATTCATTGCGGGTCGGATGTCGATTTATGAAACCTTTCGTCCGTCCGGCTCGTAGTATTCGTCGTTGGTTCATACAGGGGATTCGATGAGCCGCAAGAAAAAAATATGGGCAGTCTGCGCGGGGGTCGCTCTGCTGTCGATTGTCGCCGTGGCAAGCGTCCAATCCAGCCGTAAAAACGCCGTGCTCGTGCAGGCCTCCCGCATCGAGAGAAGGGACGTCCTGACATCCACCGTTTCCGCGAGCGGCGAGATCCGGGCCAAGGAATTCGTGGACCTGCAGTCCGAAATTGCGGGGATCATCACGGAGCTGATGGTGCGCGAAGGGGACAGGGTGCAAAAGGGCGACGTCCTGTTGCATATCGATCCGATCCAGACGGCCGCGGACGAGAGCGCGCGACGGGCCGGTTATGAGGCCGCCCTCGCCGACGCGCGCGCCCAGGATTTTCTGGTCATGAACGCCGAAGCGAACCTGATGCGCGATGAGGCCTCCCTGAGATCGGCCCGCGCCGAGTTGACGCAGGCGGAAAACAACTTCGCCAGGGCGCAGAGCAAATTCCGGCGCCAGCAGCAGCTCAACGAAGACGGGCTCATTTCGCACGACGACTACGAAGCGGCGCAGAACGAACTCCAGTCCGCCAGGTCCCGGCTTGAAGTGGCGAAGGCCCAGGTCGCCCAGATAGAAAATCAGGTCCAGGCTGCCCGGAATACCATCGAACAGAGCAGGATTTCGGCTGCAGCCTCCCGCGCCCGCGCCAAGTCGTCGGAGGCGGACCTGGTAAAGTCGAGGGACCAGCTGAGAAAAACAAAGCTCCGTTCGCCGATCAGCGGCGTCATCACCCAGCTGCTGGTGGAAAAAGGGGAACGCGCCCAGCCGGGCATCATGAGCAATCCCGAGGCGACCCTGATGACGATCGCGGATCTGAGCGTCATCCAGGCGGAGATCAAGGTGGATGAGACGGACGTCGTGAATCTTTCCCTGGGAGATGCCGCCAAGGTCAAGGTGGACGCGCTCCCCAACGAGGTCTTCGAGGGGGAAGTCACCGAGATAGGGAACAGCCCCATCAAGAGCTCGGGCGCCACGCAGGAGGCGAAGGACTTCAAGGTCATCATCACCCTGAAAAATCCTTCCCCGAAGCTCCGGCCCGGAATGTCTTGCACCGGGGAGATCACCACCGACACCAAGCACAACGTGCTCGTCATCCCGATCCAGGCTCTGACCGCGCGCGACGTGGAAGTCGACAAAGACGGCAATTACATCGAACCGGACCTGTCGAAAAAAAAGAGAGAATCGGTCGCGCGCGCGGATACGGCACGAAACGACGGCAGGCAGAAGAAGGAGCTCGAGGGGATTTTTATCATCAACGAAAACAGGATCGCGCGTTTTCGTCCCATCCGAACGGGAATCATGGGGGAATCGGAGATCGAGGTGCTCGACGCGCTGAAGGAGGGCACGCAAATCGTATCGGGAAGCTACCAGACGCTGCGCACCCTCAAGGACGGCTCGCTGGTGAAAGTCGAAACGACGTCCTCCAAGTCCTCCCCCCGAAGATAGCGGATCCCATCCCTAGGCATAGAGGAGCATGATGAGCGGCACAAACGGAGATCAAAAGAATTCGGGCGATAATATCCTGATAAAGATCGAGGACCTCTGGAAGACGTACCAGATGGGGGCCGAGCAGATCCATGCGTTGCGCGGCGTCACCTTCGATATCCCCAGGGGTTCCTATGTCGCGATCATGGGACCGTCCGGCTCCGGCAAATCCACCATGATGAACCTGATCGGCTGTCTCGACACCCCCACGAAGGGGAAATATTATCTGAACGACCGCCTGGTCTCCGAGATGGACGACGACGAACTCGCCCACATTCGAAACAAGGAAATCGGTTTTGTGTTTCAGACTTTCAACCTTCTGCCCCGGGCCACGGCGCTCCACAACGTGGAGCTGCCGCTGATCTATAACGGGACGCCTGCGCATGAACGCAAAGAGCGCGCCATCAAGGCTCTGCAGAATGTCGAGCTGGGAGAGCGCGTCTACCATCGCCCGAACGAGCTGTCCGGGGGGCAGCGACAGAGAGTCGCCATTGCAAGGGCGCTGGTCAATAACCCTTCCATCATCCTCGCCGACGAGCCGACCGGCAATCTGGATTCCGCCACCAGCGCCGAGATCATGGCCCTGTTTGACAACCTGCATCAAAAGGGGAACACCATCATCCTCGTCACCCACGAATTCGATATCGCGAGCCACGCCCACCGCGTGATCCGTCTTCTGGACGGACAGATCGCGAGCGACGAAATGACTCGAAAATAGCTGCGGCCCCCCGGGCGCGGCCGCGCGCGGACCGGATTTTCGCGCGGGGCCTTCGTCGATCATCCCGAATCGCGGAATGTTTTCAGCCGTATAAAAAGCAGGCGACGCTCTCGCCCGGCCGGATTTGCTCTAGGGGCGGAATCCGTTCCGCGCACGCCTGGAACGCTTCGGGACAGCGCGCAAGATAGGGGCAGCCCGGATGGGGCCGCGAAAAACGGCCGGCGTCTTGTTCCTCCCAAAGAAAGCGGTCCCGCCTGGGAGCGTTCAGCACGGGCATGGACTCGAGCAGCCTGCGGCTGTAAGGGTGCTTCGGCTTTTCAAAAAAGCTGCCCGCCGGCGCCTCTTCGACGATCCTCCCCTGATACATGACGGAAACCCGCGTGCAGAGGTAGTGAACCGCATAGAGGGAGTGGGAGATCAGCAATAAGGCGAGCCCATAGCGCCTTTTCAGATCGGCCAGCAGATTGAGAATCTGCGCCTGGACGGAGACGTCGAGCGCCGACGTCGGCTCGTCCGCGACAAGCAGCCGCGGACTCAAGGCGAGGCCGCGCGCGATGCCGACGCGCTGCTGCTGGCCCCCGCTTAGCTCCCCCGGCCGTCTGCGCATCAGGGATTCGCTCAGGCCGACGTCCGCCATCAGCTCGCGTATTCGCCTCTCCCTGTATTCCGGCGTCCCTATGCCGTGGACGCGGAGAGGTTCGAGCAGGATCTCGCTCACCGTCATCGCGGGATTGAAGGCGGCGGACAGGTCCTGAAAAACCATCTGGAATTCGCGCCTCCGGGCCCGCAGCTCCGCGGGACTCAAAGAGGCCAGATCCCGGCCGTCAAACTCCACCGTGCCCGCGGACGGTTGGAGCAGACCCAGGCTGCATCGGGCCAGAGTCGTCTTCCCGGAACCGGACTCTCCGACGATGCCGCGGATTTCACCGGCCTGCACCTCCATGTAGATGTCGCTGAGGACCCTGTTTCTCCCGGCCCGAAGGCCGCGTGGGAAATCCTTGCAGAGCCCCCGGATTTGTAAAAGAGGCTGACTCATTGCTTTCCGAACGTCGAGGAGCGGGGAAACGCCTTCGCAACGCTCCCTGCCCCGAAAAACGAACCGGCCCCGCTGCGCCGGCTCCCTCGTGCCTGTTACAGGCCTTGCGCCGCTTCGGAATCGCGGCTTCTTCGGGCGCACGCAACCCAGTGCGTCTCTGAAATCGGGCGCGTGGCCGGGACCGAATCGCGACAGAGCGGATCCGCCTCTGCGCAGCGGGGAGCGAATCCGCATCCCTGCAGCTCCTCCCCCGCCGCGGGGGCCGCTCCGGGAATGGTCTCCAGCGGACGCCGCTCGAAATGGTGCGACAGGTCCGGCTGGCAGCGGATCAGGCCGCGCGTGTAGGGATGCGCCGGCGACGCAAGCACTTCGGCGGCGGTCCCGTGCTCGACGACGCGGCCGTGATACATGACGGCGATGTGATCGCAAACCTGGGATACCAATGGCAAATCGTGGCTGATGTGGA
>CAYZTZ010000045.1:0-23275 GCA_964481255.1 uncultured Acidobacteriota bacterium
AGGAAAACGTTACGAGGCGAATCGGGCTATGCCGGCGGCTCTTATGCCCCTTGGATGGGCGATCATCAACACAGGCAAATAGGGAGGCATGCAATATCATGAGTTCGCTAACGACGGATGCGGATGTGCCTCTTAAACGGGAAACCGCGGCGCCGCCGGGGGGCAGCCGCATCAGGAGAGTCCAGGCCGGTTTGGATTTCATTGACGACAGACGGACCCACGCGGTTGGCGATGCATGGGGCAGCGGTCGGTTTTCAATCGCCTGCTCCGGATTCTGACTGCCGGATTTTTCACTCAAGGACAATGTTGCGGGAAGCTGCAGGTTGCCGCCGGGGAAGCCGGGCTCTTTGATCTAAGGCGGATTTTTTCAAAACACCGGCATAACCCCGGGCGGCAGAAAGGAAGAGCGCGTGTCGAATCGTGATTTTTACGGCTGGAAGCTTTTATCCGCGTTCTGGGGGATCGTCTTCATCAACCTCGCCTTTCCGAATTACGGATCGAGCATCATCAACGCGGCCATGATCGCGGATTTGAACCTGGACCGCAGGACACTTGGCTTTCTATTCTCCATCTATACCGTCATGTCCGGCCTGCCCGGACCGCTGGTGGCGGTTTGCGTCGACCGATACGGCATTCGCTTCACCCTGATATTGGGAAGCCTGATGGTTGCCCTCGGGTCGGTCCTGATGGCGACCGTCGTGACCACGGGCCCGCAGGCCGCGATTGCCTTTGGTCTCCTCGTCGGGGCCGGGGTGGCCGCGGGCGGGATGATCGCCGCCCAGGCAGGGCTTGCGCGATGGTTCGTGCGCCGGCGCGCCCTGGCTCTGGCCGTTCTCAACACGGCAAGCGGCGCCGGCGGCTTCCTCGCCGCCCCTCTGCTCCATCGCGTCATAGCGTCCGCCAACGGAAACTGGCGCATGGGATGGTGGCTGATTGCGGCACTCTCCTGCCTGGCCGGCCTGCTGTCCTTCGCCTTCGCCAGAGAAAGACCGGCGGATTTGGGACAGCTGCCTGACGGCGGTCCCGCCGATTCTCAAAAGGGCGACACGCCCCTCGCGCGCAAGCGGCGCGGCGTTTATATTACGGCCGAGGACTGGTCCTACCGCGAAGCGCTTTCAGGGCGGGTGTTCTGGCTGATGATGTTCGGTCAGCTGGGCTTGAGCTGCGGATACACGGTGTATCTCGCTCACGGGGTCGTGCATCTGCAGGATCTGGGACACACCCGCGAGGCGGCGTCCTGGGCCATCAGCCTGATCGCCCTCTCGGGGCTTTTCTCCAAGGCGATCGTCGGCGCCCTGGGCGACCGCATCGATCCTCGATACTTCTGGGGGTTTTTCGTGGGCGCCCTCGGTCTGGGTCAGCTGCTGGCAGTGCGGGCGGATACTCCCTTTCTCATGGCGGCTGTCTCCGTTTGTCTTGGAATCGGATTCGGCGGGGCGGTAGTCTGTCTGGCCGCCGTCCTGAGCAATTATTATGGAACCAGGGTTTTCGCAGCCCTTGTCGGCCTGGCCGTAGCCATCAATACCACCGTAAGCGCCGTCACGCCTTCCGTCGCCGGCTGGCTATACGACCGCGGGTACGGCTACCAGGGCGTTTTTTATTCGATCGCGGCCTGGTGCCTCGCCGGATCCGTCGTCCTTTTTATCATCCGGCCCCCTGTGAGAAAAACGCCCGCGGCGGCGCAACCAGCATAACGGGGCGCGACATAACGCCGGATCTCCCGGCTTCGGCTTTTTTCCACCGCCGTTTTAAGCTTGCAAGCGGTGGGCGGCTGTCCTATAAAGCGTATTTTTGCCTTCAACGGACCTTCCGAAAATCTCAGGAGGCGGTGGACTATGTCGAACGGCTTCACCGGCAGCAAAGGATTCTATGGGTGGATCAATCTCGCCGTATGCGCGGTCATCGGCGTTGTCGCGGGCTTCTATATCGTCGCGTTCAGCTATTTCCTCCCCTTCCTGATCAAGGACTTCGGCTGGAACAGAGGGACGGCCTCCTATGCCGCGACCATTAATCTGATCGCGCTGGGGATCTCCGGGCCGATCGCCGGCATGTTCATCGGCCGTTACGGCGCCAGGCGCTCCATCGTCCTGGGGAATGTTATGGGATGCCTCGGGTTTCTCCTTTTGTATTTCCATTCTCAACTCTGGCAGCTCTTTCTGGGCTGGGGCCTGCTTGTGGGAACCGGCGCCGGTTTCGGCGGCATGCTGGCCACCACGACCGTCGTCAATAACTGGTTCGTCAGAAAGAGACACCTGGCGCTGAGCCTGTTCCTGGCTTCCGGGGGAGCCGGGGGAGTGGTGATGGGTCCGGCATTGATGCGCATGATCGAGACGTTCGGGTGGCGGACAACATCGCTCGCGATCGCGCTGATGGTCCTTGTTTTCGCGGTATTCCTGCCGGCGCTGCTGATCCGGAACAAGCCGCAGGACCTGGGACAGGCGCCGGACGGACCGGCGGAATCGAAAGGCAAGGGAACCGCCGGAGCCATGCCTCCCAAAGCGGGATATAAGACGCCCGTCGAGTTCACGTTGGGGGAAGCGTTGCGCACCCGATGCCTGTGGCTGCTGATAGCCTACTTCTGCATGAACATGCTGGCGATGCAGGCCCTGATGACACACCAGGTGGCCTATCTGTTCGACATCGGCATCGGCGCCACTTTGGCCGCCGCCGCCCTGAGCGTCATGTCGGGCGTGATGGCATTCGGGCAGCTCAGCGTCGGCTACCTCGGCTCGAAATTCGGAGTCCAGTCCATTGCCATAGCAGGCGAGCTGTTCAAGATAGCCGGCATGGTGCTGGTCCTTTACGCCAGAACGGCTCCTTCCGTATTCCTCTATATGGTGGTGCTGGGCTGGGGATTCGGGCTTGCGATGGCGGCGACCATGAACATGTTCCCGAATTATTACGGGGCTTTGCATTACCCCAAGATCATGGGGCTGATCCGGCTCTTCTGGACCTTCGCCGGCGGCCTGGGCGCACCCATCGCCGGGTTCATCCGCGAATCGACCGGAAGCTATATACCGGCATTCCAATTGGCGATCGCCGTCATCGTCGCAGGCCTCTGCTGTCTGATATTCGCGAAACCGCCTGTTCACCCGTCGCTCAGGAAGACAGGCGCGGCGGCGCTTGATGCGTCCGCCTCGCGCTAGCCGGGCCTCCCATCGGAACGGGAGGCGCTGCGCGGCATGCCGTGTTGAACCGTCTCCACCGTGCGCGAGTCCGGCCGGAGTGTGGAATTACTCTTCCTCATCCTGACGATCCCCGGGGTCTCCATGGATATCGGGGCGAAGGACAGGAAATCAGAGCGCTGACCGTCCAAAAGTCCCGATCATCAGCCTCGGACCGCGAAGAAGTCTCCCGGAACCTCTCTGCACTCCACCAAGCCTCACAGGCATCGACGCCCCTTTCCCCGAAACCCGGCCGCGGGACTTACTTTGTTTCCTCGACGAGCTGATCGAGCCGCTTTTTCATTTTTCCTGCGACGTCGCGATACCCGGCCTCGGACGCGAGGTTTTTCATCTCGAAGGGGTCCTTGCCGAGGTCGTAAAGCTCGTCGATCTCATTGATGCCCGGATAGGTTATGTATTTCCATTCCCTGGTGCGGACCGCCATATTCTCGGGAGTAAACAGAGGCCCCGGGTCCATCCCCTTCCACCGCTTCATGAAAGCCTCCTTCCTATCCGGGGGCATTTTGGCGAGGTCGACTTCGAGGTGGTAATGATACAAGAAGTCTTCGCGCCAGCGCACCTGTCTCCCTTCGAGAAGCGGCTTAAAGGACCGGCCCTGCATGTACGACGGGATTGGCAGGCCGGCCAGGTCGAGCAGGGTCGGGGCCAGGTCGATGTTTAAAACCATCTCGTCGCGCACCGCGCCCGGCTTCACGGTCTTTGGGAAGTAAACGGTCAGGGGAATGCGCATGGATTCCTCATACGCGAAGCGCTTGTCCCACAACCCGTGTTCCCCGAGTAAATAACCATTGTCGCCTGCAAAGATGATGATGGTGTTCCGCAGCTTGCCCATTTCGCCCAGCGCCGCGAGAATTCGACCGATCCCGTCATCGACGGCTCCAAGGCAACGGTAATATCGGCGCGTGTCCTCCTGCCACTTTTCCGGGTCCGGGGGGAAACTCTGCCCTCTGGAAAGAACCGATTTCTCGCGCACGCAGTTCGGCTTGCCCGCCATGTCATATCTGGCGCTGGGGGGCAGCGGATAGACTTCGCCCGCGTAGAGCGCCGCGTGGCGCGGCGCCGGCTCGCGCGGGTCATGGACCGCCTTGTGGGAAAGGTACAGGCATAAGGGCTTCTCGCGCTTGCGTTTCAAAAACTCCAGGGCATAATCATTGAGCAGATCGGTCATGTACCCCGAGACTCTCAGGTTCTCCCCCTCTATGTTCAAGAGGGGATTGACGTAGACCCCCTGGCCGGGGAAGCTGACCCAGCGGTCGAAGCCCGGCTGGCGCACATTCTGCTCGCCCATGTGCCACTTGCCGATAAAGGCGGTTTCATAACCGGCGTCGTGAAGCAGTCTCGGAAACGTCACGTTTTCAGGCGGAAACTCGAGCTGGTTGTGAATGACGCCCGTCTTGTGCGCGTATTTCCCCGTGAGGAAGCTCGACCGGCTCGGCGCGCAGACGGAGCTGGTGCAGAAAGCGTTTCTGAAAAGCAACCCCTCCCTGACCAGCCGGTCCATGTTCGGGGTTTTCAGCCATGACGGGCGCCCGAGACATCCGATGGCGTCATAGCGCTGGTCGTCGGTCAGGATGAAAATGATGTTCGGGCGCTCGTCGGGAGCCCCAGGGGCGCCCGACATCCCCGACAGGGCAAGGCAGGCTCCGGCGGCGCCCCTCTCAGCCCGGGCCAGAAATTCACGACGGCTTATTGATTCTTTGCTTAAGGTCATATGGATTCATCCTCATAAGGTTTACCCAGGCTTCCACGTTGATCCGGATGAGGATCCCGCGGCGGGCCGATGGTGCATCATCCGCGCCGCGGCCGGGCGCTACACGCTGAGGACCGGGCAGGGCGCGTCGCGGATAATCGCGTACCCGTTGGTGTGCAGCCTCCCCGGAAGCTCTTCGGCGGAACCGTGGCCGATCACGACCAGATCCGCATAAAAATCCTGGGCGGCGGCCAGCACCACTTTGCCCACGGGCCCGCTCTGCACATGGATTTCCGTGTCCGGGGGACCTTTGCCGGCCTCGAGCATCCGGGCGATCCGCTCGCGCGCGTCGCGGCCGAGCAGTATTCTCAATTCCGCCTCGATGGCGTGGGTTTGAAGGTGAAAAGGAGGCGCCGGTATCGCGTGAACGACCGACAGCTTCGCGCCGAACGCCGCGGAAAGACCGGCGGCCCAATCGATGGCGGCTTCGTCCCCGCAGGCGGGGTCCACCGCGCACAGTATATGACGTATCTCCCATCTTTCATCCGTGCGCGCCTCTTCCGCGTGCACCCCGGTCAGAACCGGGCAGGGGGCGTCGTGGAGCACCTTGGCCGTCACGGAACCCAGGATCAGCCTGCGGAACACGCCGGTCCCCCGCGTTTCGCTCACGATCATGTCCACCCTGTTGCAGCGGGCGTACTCGACGATGGTCTGCGCCGGATCCCCTTCGGCCAGCACCCGCGTCACTTCGAAATCCTTCAACTCCCCCGCCAGAAAGGATTCCAGCATCTCTTCGAGGCGGGCCCTCAGCTCGGCGCGGAAGGAATCCGCCGCCCCGCCGCGGGCGGTTCTGTAGGCCGCATGATGGGTATCGAAAACATGCAGGAGAGTGAGCTTTGAATGGAAGCGCCGCGCCAGAACGGAAGCGTGGCGCGCGGCGTCGGCGGAGCGGACCGAAAAATCGGTCGGCAGAAGTATATTGTCGATTTTCAATTCCATGGCATTTCTCCGGTGATTTCTTCCGCCACAGTTGTATCGCGCGGACGCTCGAAAGCCGAAGTCGGCGTCCGCAACGGGCTTCGGGAGAGCCTCGAGGTCGCGCGCGATTTACGCGAAAGGAAGATATCATCAGCGGCGCGGCAAGTCATGCGGATTTTCGTGCATCCGTCCGGGTTCAGGTTTTTGTTGCGATGTATTTTGGTCTGCCCTATAAGTAATTTCTACATGCGCGTTTCAGGCACTTCAAAGGGAGGTTCGACAGTGAAGAAAAAGTTATGTTCAACGATTCTGGTCCTGGCGACATCCGCCCTCACTACGGCGGCATTCTCCCCGGCGCAGAACGCCGGTCCATTGATAACCGTTATGAATCCCGCGGTCGCCAACAGGATGGCGGACCGCGTGCCTCTGTCGCCCCGCCTGGACACCATCGAGGGCAAGACCCTCTATCTCGTCGACATCGGATGGGGCGGGCCCCAGGCCGCGCCCAGCGTTTATGAGGAAATGCAGGCGTGGTTCGCTCAGAACAAGCCGAGCGTCAAGACCGTGATCCGCAGGATCAGGGGATCTTATGAATCCGACGACCCGGAATTGTGGAAGGAAATCAAGCAGAACGGCGACGCGGCGCTGATCGGGATCGCGGGTTGAGACGGATGCACGTCGGCCGTGAGCCGACACGCCAAGACCCTGGAAATGCAGTATCAGATCCCCACCGTGGCCGCCGCCGCCTCCAACATCGTCAAGTACGCGACGGGGTATGATTTTCTTTACACCAACGGCATGCCGATCCGCTACATCGCTTTCCCTTTCCCGGTCGCCGGACAACCCCGGTCGGTACACCACAAGTACGTTTTCGAAGGCAAGGATCCGCTCAGCCTGAAGCCTCTGATGCAGGCCCTCATCGACGCCCTGACCCTTCCCCTGACGGACAGGGAGAAGATCCGCGGGCCGGCGCCCGAAGCCGCCGAGGAGCCGAGGCTGCTCAAGCCCGACACGGAAGAGAACCTGCAGAGGCTCTTTAAGGACAAGGACTGGACGGACTACAACCCGGTCATTCTCCCCACCGAGGCGAGAGTCGCCGCGATGCTGAAAGCGACCAGCCGCAAACCGGACGAGATCATCAAGACCGTCAACTGGCCGGGCGGCGCCCGGCCTCTCACGGTGGAAAAGGCGGCCATCTGCGCCGTGATGGCCGGGGCCAAGCCGGAATACTTCCCCGTGATTCTCGCCGTCGCGACAGCGGTGCCGTTCGGCAACTCCACGACCTCGATGGCGAACATGATCCTGGTCAACGGCCCGGTGCGCAAGCAGATCGGCATGAATTACGGGATGAACGCGATGGGCCCGCACAACGAGGCCAATTCGGTGATCGGCCGGGCTTTCACGCTGATGTCCAAGACGGCCGGGGGACTGCACAGCGGCGTCACCACTTGGAGCAGCCTCGGGAGCACCATCCAATACAACAACCTGTGCTTCGCGGAAAACGAGGAGGCTCTCCCCGCGGGCTGGGAACCCTTTCATGTGCAGATGGGATTCCGCCCGACGGACAGCGTCGTGACGGTCGGCGTCGGCTGGACCTATATCTCCAGCGTCGGCGAGGCCCAGAGAAACTATCCCGCCCATTGGCTGATGCGCGATTATATGCGGTCGCTCGTCTGCCTCGGCTCCAGCGCCACTATTGTCATGGACCCGACGGTGGCCGCCCTGCTCAAGGACACCCAGGGATTTGAAACAAAGGCCGCGCTCAGCCGGTGGTTTTCGGAGAATGTCGAAAAAACGGTCGGCAGCCTGCTCGGGAACGGGGTGGCGACGGGCATGATGAACGGTTTCGCGGCGCAGGGGCTGGAACCCTATGTGACCTGGGTGAAGCTTCCGCCCGACACGCTGATCAAACCCTTCAACAACCCCAGGGCAATCCAGATCGTTGTGGCAGGCGGGAAGACCCAGACCACCTGGTTCGTGACCGATTTCAGGCTTGGACGGGGGGTTCTGGTTGATGAATGGAGGTAGCAAGGCGCGTCCCGGAATAAGCGGTTGTCTGCGGAACCGGCCGGTCATTCAGGCCTGAAACAATCGGCGGGCGGTCTTGCGGGCCCGCCCGCCGCCTCCATTCATGATCGCTGGAGCCTCCGACAGAAACCGTTATTCTCACCTGAGCTTCAGAAGCATTCTGTCGCCGCCGTGGCTCAGCACGGCGCCGTCCGGAGTGATGCTTTCCAGCAGATAGGCTCCCTCGACGTACTCCCCTTCCGCATATCTTCTCCCGTTGATGAAGACCAGGCGTTCCTCCTTTTTTTCATCGTAAACCAGTATGCTTATTTTCATAGCCTCGACCGCTTCCCGCAATGACGCCGGTTTGGCGGGGGCCGCGACGGGGATCCGGGCCTCCGCTCCGGCGGGAGACACGTCTGCAGCCGCTTGCTGCGTCGACTGCCCGTTGGGTTCGGCCTCGGCCCCGGCGGCAGTTGTCGCTTTCGCCATAATCTGCCGGTCCTGAGACGCAAGCGCCGGAGCCGGGGCTTTGACCGCCTCCCGGCTTTGCAAGCTTATGCCTGCCGGCGCGGCCGAGGCGGCGCTGGGCTGTTCAGGAGCAGGGACCTCGACCGGAGTGCGGGATGCGGTCTGGGGCGGGATCACAACCGCCGACGGAGTCACAGCGTCTGTCTTCGCCGCGGTGTCCCGGGCCTGAAGCGATTCATGCCGGGGAGCCGGGCCTGTTACCAGAGCCTGAGGAGGCTGTAAAACCGCCTTGATGTAAGGGAAAAGAAACCAGGAGGCCGCGACCGCGCCGATGAGCAGTACGCCTCCGATGATCCAGGCGCGGCCATGCCGCGGTTCCTCAAACTCATGCACGGTCATGAGGGTGGGAATCCTCGCCACGCCGCGTTCCTTCTCGTTTTTTTTCAACGCCTCCAGAATGTAAGACATGGCGTGCGTCTCCCTTCTTCAGCGGGATTCCCGTCCGATCCAGGGGGCCTGCGGTTCCGCGACGGCGGCGGCCAACTGCACCAGCGTTTCGATCCCGACGCGTCCGTCCGCCGTCAGGGAGCGCGCTTTCTGGAATCTCTCCACGCGCTGTTTCAGGTTCTCATCGTAAATATCGTCCGCATCCGGGACGGCCGCCGCGGGATTTTCCCCTTCGATCCTGTCAAGCGCGCGCCGGACCCACGCCACCTCCGGCCCCTGCGCGCCCGGCGACAGCTCGCGAGCGGCGAAGGGAGGCTTCCATACCAGGATGAATGAGCCGCTCCAGACTCCGTCGATTTCCTCGATCGGGAACACGTACTGCCGATTCCCGATGGCGAGCGTCGCGGTTGCATCGTCCAACCCGACCAGGGTTACCCTGTGCGGGCTGCCGTCCGGCAATTCTATTTCGAGGATCGCCGGCAGATTGAATCGGCGCAGTCCGGCCCACGTGCCTTTCTTAAAAAGGCACTCAAACCCCTGCGCCCGACCCACCCTGCAGCCGTAATCGGAGGGGCGCATGGGGATCGCCGCTCCCCAGCGGGAAAAAAGGCTCGTGAAGCTTGTGATCCCGTCTCCGCGCAGCGAAGGGTCGGCAAGGACATCGGCGAGCTTCATGCCTGAAGAGGTATTCGCCCGCTCCAGCGCCGTTCTGTCCGGAGTCATGGCCGCCTCGGCTCTCGGGATTGCTTCCGCGGTCAAAGCAAGACGCGTTTCCGTCAACAATGGGGCGGCGGGGTTCGCGATATCGGCCGCGGCCGCCTCCGCCGAAGACCCATGACGAAGACCGGACCGGTCGGCCCATGCCAGGTATATTATAAGGCCCGCAATCGCCAGGATCAGGGCGAGAATCCCGGCCGCCCATGCCGGACGCACCCTTCGGTACCACGGCACGATCCCCTGCGTCTCCCGGCCGGCCCGCCGCACGATGGCGGCGCCGATCTGATGTTTCCCGAGCGCGTAGGCGCCGAGCATGGCCCGATCGCAGATAATGTTGATAAGGCGAGGCATCCCTCGGGACAGCCTATACACCTCGCGCATCGCCTGCGGCGTGAAGACAGGGTCGCGCCTGCCGGCAATCGCCAGGCGATGCTTGATATAAGCGTAGGTTTCGCGCCGCGCCAGCGCCTCGAGATGATACCGCGCCGTGATGCGCTGCGCGAGCTGTCTCAATCCCTTGCGCTTCAGAAGGGACAGCAATTCCGGCTGGCCTATGAGAATGATCTGGAGCAGTTTTTCGCGCGACGTTTCCAGGTTGGTCAGCAGACGGATCTGCTCCAGGACGTCGGGCCTAAGATTCTGCGCCTCGTCGATGATGAGCACGGTCCGGCGATGCCTGGCGTGGGAGTCGAGCAGATGGCGGTTCAGGGCGTCGGTGAGAGCCTTGACGCTTCCGCCCCCGGCGGGCCGCGCGACGCCGAGCTCGTCGCACACGGTCTCCAGCAGTTCCATCACCGTAAGCCTGGGATTCAATATCAGGGCGACGTCCGTGTCGGGGGGAAGCTGCTTGATCAGGCTCCGGCAAAGCGTCGTTTTACCCGCTCCGACTTCTCCGGTCAGCTGCACAAAACCCCCGGGCTGCTGGACGCCGTAGACCAGATGGGCGAGTCCTTCCCGGTGCCGCGAGCTCATAAACAGGTATCGCGGGTCGGGGGTCAAAGAAAACGGCGGTTCGTTCAGCCTGAAAAATTCCGTGTACATAACCGGAAGTCCGGGTTCCCCGCCACGGAGCGCAAGCAGGGGTTTCCTCCCATCGGGCCATGCCGCCGGCGTCCTCGCGGTCTTGAGCAGAATATACCAGAGACCGGCCCCGTGCGTAAAACCCTGATTTGTGCGCAGCCGGGGCTTTCCGCAACCCCGGGATCATGAAGCAAAGGGCGCCCTCACGGCGGAATCCGTGGTAGTATCCCGTCAAATGAAGGAGGAACGGCACGATGAACCTGGATCGCGCGATAGAGATTGCGCTGGAATACGAGGGGGGCGTCCACCGAACCTATCTGGAGGCAATGCGAAAAACCTCGGATCCCTCCGCCCAACGGATCTTCAAGGTCCTGTGCGGCGAGGAAAAGCAGCACATCGCCTATTTGCAGGAACGCCTGGACGAGTGGCGGAAGGCGGGGAAAATAGAGTTGAAAAAGCTGAGCACCTCCATCCCCGACAAGGAAACCATCGCCAGAAGTCTTGGGGATATGAAGCGCACGATCGCTCCCGGTCCATCCCCGAAGGCCGGCGAACTGAAGCTTTTGAGGCAGGTCCTGGATGCCGAAATCAAGGCGACCGATTTCTACCGGGAAATGGTCCGCACCCTCGATGCCGAAGGCCGGGAGATGTTCCGGCGGTTCGTCGAGATCGAGCAGGGACACGAGGCCATTGTCCAGGCTGAAATCGACAGCCTCAGCCGGCTCGGCTTCTGGTTCGACATTGCGGAGTTCCGCCTCGAAGCGGAGTAGCACGCCCCATCGTCCGGCCCGAAGGCCGGCCAAGGGGCTTCGCCCCCTGAAATCCCCGCGCAGGACAGGATTGAGAATTCGAGACTTCCGGTCGCGCGCGGGGATCCGGGAAGTCAGGAGAGGGATACGGAAGAAAGAAGCCGTCCCGCATCCGCTTTCCCTTCTGTTGAAGCACCGGGAGGCCGACGCTGAACCGGGAATTTCATTTATTGAACTATTGGAGTCTTAAAGAGGCGCGCTTGAGCCCGGACCCTGAAAGGATCGGCAGCGGACCGGGCGGCCCGTACCGTCTTGCGCAGAAGCCCGGCTCGCGCTAATAATATTTTCCAGATTCCCTTCATTATAAGTGAACACAAACCGGCTGGACACGGTCCGACGGTTTGTGTTCACGCCTCGCATGCAGAAACCCTGTCACCCCCGTCGCCGACCGGAGGGCTCTCATTACAGGGTCAAAACGCCCGCTTCCATCAGCGTTTCCAGCGTCCACCGCGCGGCGTTGCGCACCACGCCCATGCATTTGGCCGGGTCCGTGTGAGCGCCGGCCTTTTCAAACTCCTCCCAGTCGAGGGGGTCTTGAAGATTGAAGGACCGGCCGAAAAGCCTGGTCTGGATCTGAGGACACAGGATCGAGCCGTAGTGCCGGGTAAACCTGTCGCACAGGGAGCGCGCGGCTTCCATCGCGCGGGAAAGCTCTTCTCTGCCCCGCGGGATCACCCGTGTCGCCGACATGTTCCGCGCGCTTCGGCCGAGATAATAGTCCAGCACGATGGTTCCCCCTATGACGCCGCCGCAGGCGCCGACGCAGAGGCCGGCCTGCCCCCCGCACGACGAGGTCGCGACCCTGACGACGACCTCCTCAAACCCGAGGATCTCCCGGAGGGCGGCGGCGGTGCACTGGGAGCAGCTGCCGGAATATTTCTCATAGTGCTCTCCAAGTTCTCCCGCTTTGTCCAGCAACTCCCGGCGCGACATGCCCCGATATTTTTCCGCCAGCATTCTGTCCCTCCCTGTCGTCGGCAGAAGCCTTTTCACGGGCGGCCCTGCTCCATCCGCCTCGTGCCATTGCGGATTATTGCAGGGGAACGCTTCCGGGATCCAGGAGAATGTGCTGCACTGGTGTGACCCTTTGGGCGTATGCTTTGATTTTTTTATCGCTGCGATTCAATCCGGCGCGACATGCCATGCTGAGACGGTATATACCGGAATACGTCGGCCTGCTGAAGCTGGCGTTGCCCCTGGTGTTGACCCAGGCGGGGCAGATGACCGTGCACCTGATCGACAACGCGATGGTGGGACGCTATGGGACGCCCGAACTGGCGGCGGCGTCTTTCGCCAACAACATTTATATCGTGATCATGCTGTTCGGGCTCGGGGTGTTTCTGGGAGTGACCCCTCTTCTTGGGCGCGCCCGCGGCGCCGATGACAAGCCTCAGGCCGCCTCCATCATGAAGAGCGGCTTCGCACTGTACGCCTGGATGTTTCCGGTCATCACCTCGCTCGCATGGTCCCTCGCCTGGGTCATGCCGCACATGGGCCAACCCGCCGAGGTGGTCCGGCTGGCCGTGCCGTACTACCGCGTTCTAACCATTTCCATCGTCCCTTTCCTTCTATTCGCTCTCCTGAAACAGATCGGCGAAGGGCTGGGCAATACCGTCGCCGCCATGGCCGCAACCCTCGTCTCGAACCTTTTGAATGTGCTTTTGAATTACGCCCTGATATTCGGCAGATTGGGGTTCCCCGAAATGGGTCTGCTGGGCGCGGGCTATGCGACGCTCGCATCGAGGATCGTGATGCCCGCGCTTCTTTACGCCGGGCTCCTGCACTGCGACCCCGTCAAACCATATTTCACGATGATGCGCTTTGCCAGGGCCTCCCTCCGCCACGTGAAGATGATCTTCGGCGTCGGTCTGCCCATCGCCGGCCAGATGGTCCTCGAAGTCTCCGCCTTCGCACTCAGCGCCGTCATGATGGGGTGGCTGGGGAGCGTCGCCCTGGCCTCGCACCAGGTGGCCATGGGACTGGCAAGCTTCACTTTCATGGTAGCCAACGGGGTGGCCATGGCGGCCACCATCCGCGTGAGCTTCCAACTCGGCAAAGGCGATTACCGGGGCGTCCAGAGGATCAGCCGCGCGGCGGTGCACCTGGCAGTGACCTATATGGGATTCTGCGGACTCGGATTTCTCCTGTTGCGGAATGAGCTTCCGCGGCTCTTCACACACGACGGCCGCGTCATCGATCAGGCGGCTTCCCTGCTGGTCGTGGCCGCGCTGTTTGAGCTCTTTGACGGCCTCCAGGTGGTCTGCCTGGGCATCCTGAGGGGCTTCGCCGACGTGAGGGCGCCGATGTTGATCGCGGGGTTTTCCTATATGGCCGTCGGCCTTACGGTCAGTTACGTGTGCGCGTTTCCCTTGCAGATGGGCCCCGAGGGAATCTGGTATGGATTCCTGGCCGGCCTGATTGCCGCGGGTCTTCTCCTCGCCGCCCGCATCAGGAAAAACATGCGGCTGGCGGAAGGCATGGCCGGGCAAGGCGCCTGAAACAGGAAGCCTTCAAGCCCCCGCGCCCAAAGTCCTGGACCTGCAATGGCGACTTGCCAAATCCCTGTTTACATCGGCGTCGTGTGTGTTTTAGGCTTTCGGCGTCGTCCGCCGGCGGGTTCCGCCGGGCGTCAGCAGGGGCTATGCGGCGGACTGAATCCGTTTGCGGCTCTCCGGATCAAGGAATCCGTGAGGCGGCTGTAGAAAGCAGGCCTCATGGAGAAAGGGACGGGAAAATGGCACAGACAAAATACGGGCATTGGATAAAAACGATCCCCCCATTCAAGGATTACGGCCAGGGAAATTACCGGCAGGGCACCGAGATGGGGCCTGAGTTTTTTGGATACGACCTTCATGTGCGGATCGGGACCTTTTACAACTCTGGGATCCTGGAACCTTTCCGTACACAGGTGTGCGATTACGACCAGATCATTATATGGATGGGAACGGACACCGACGATCTGGGCCTGTTGGGAGCTCAGGTCGAGTTTTGCCTCGGCGAGGATAAAGAAAGGTTCATCATTTCGACCGCGACCGCCGTCTCCATCCCCAGGGGACTGCCTTTTGGGCCCGTGACCGTAGGGCCGATGTACAGGCGGTTCATCCAGATGACAATCTCCATGACCCCCGAGGTAAAGGCGCGCACCGTGTTGGAGGACAAGCCCATAGGCCCCTATGCCCCGTGGAGGTTCTCCAGATACAGCAAGAACGTCGCGGAATTGGGATTCAAGAGAAACGGCCCCTGGCACTACGGGCCGAAAAATCCCGACACCAACGGAGGGTATATCACGAACATCGAGGCCGTGGGGTTTGATTTCAACATGTCCTACGAGAGCATGAAGAAGGCCCCGTACCGGTTCACTCCGGAGCCGGACAAACCGCACGTTCACCCCTACACGGAGTTCCTGGTCCTGATGGGGTGCGATTGCGACAATCTCGAGGAATTCCCCGCTGAAGTGGAAGTCTGTATGGGAGAGGAAATGGAGACCCATTTCGTCACCAGGCCGACCGTGGCGATCCAGCCCAAGGGGCATCCGCACTGCCCCGTGAGAGTGCTCAAACAGAGCAAGCCATGGATATTCATGGTCCTCCGCCCATGGGGGATGGGGGGAGACATCTACTCGGGAGGCGAGGCGACCGCAAAGGAAGGCCTGCGGTAGTGCGCGCCGGAGGCCCTCCGGTCTGTTTTCGTGGTTCCACCTGGAAGCGCGCCCCCCGGCGGCAGCAGGAGCGGGCGTCGAGATCAGCGGGCCGCGTTCTTCCCGACGAAGGCCGCGGCCCCGCGCGGGGACAAATCCCATTCTGCCCGTCGAAAGCGGTCGTGAAATACGCCATTGGTGAAAAATGCATTCAGTGTTTCGCCTGCATCCGGAACCGGGTTTGCCCCGAAGAAGCCATCATTGAACGGGCCGGTGTTTACAGCATCGATCCGGAGAAATGCACGGACTGCGGACAGTGCTTCAGGGTGCAACAATATTTCTGCCCCGTGCGCGCCATTGTAGAAAAGGAAAACTCTCCGCGAGATGAATCACTGCGCGATCTCCCGGCCGCGGACGGGGATGCGGCATGCGATTCGTTTCGGGAAAAGAAACGATGAAGCAGGCGCCGGAAGCGCCCAGCATCGGGGACCCCGCAGCGGCCTGCCCGGCCTCTGCAGCGGTAGCTTATGCTCCCGAAAGGCAAACACCGCCCCGACGGCAATGACGGACGTCTTCGCTGCACGGACGAGGCCGGGAGAGCCGATCCGCGGGGAAAGTCCCTACTTGGAGCCGAGGCGCTTCAATTCCGCCCGGCCCAGAGCAATTCTGGCGGCGGCCAGCCTTCCGTAGTATTTTTTGACCTTCTTAGGGTTTCCCGCCGCCACCGCCCTCACCAGATCCCCCTCCAGCTCCGCCACTTCCAGGAGTCTGTAGTAGTCCAGGGATTCCTTGAAATGGGCCAGAACGATAAGTCCGGTTAGGATCGGGTGGTTGTTGGTGACGTTCGCGTCCTTGAAGCGCAGGCCGTGTTCCAGTTCCACCTCCAGTCCCGCGCGGAAATCCTCGAGGGCGATGGGCATCTTCGCTGTATTGACCTTGCCGAGTATCACCCTCGCTTCGCGCGGGAGGACTTTGGCTTCCTTAAGCTTCGTCCAATCCCTTAATCCCAGTTCCCTGCAGGCTTTTTTTACCTCTTCAACCGTGACGTACTGCGGAATCTTCATTCGGTCCTCCCCGGTTCTCAAGTGTTATCTCCCGGCGTCCCATGTTATCCGTCCCGCGGCGGGCGATCAATACCGGTCAACCTTGAAACGCGGCGCCGCGGGCATCTTCAGTGAAAGCTCACGGCTTCCCGGCCGCAAGAGACCTCTGGTAGGCTTTCCATCCCGGGCACCATTTCGTGTGCCATCGCCAGAGACGCGACAGCCAGGCATTCGGTTTCGCTTCGGCCCTCCTGCGCATCGGGCATTTTTCGCATCGATACTCCGGCATCGCCACCCCCTTTTGAGCAGACCGACCGCTCCCGCGTTATTTTACTCGACCGGGCCGCTATTTGATGCGCTGCGCTGATATTATTTTCCCGGGTTTCTGTCGCGGAACCGTTCAGGGTTAAAAAGGGCGGGACGCGGGAGCCGAAATAACGAAGGAATGAAACTTGAACGTGAACCGTCGGGATTCATTGAGAGTGCGGATCCTTGTCGCCTTGGGAGCCCCGGGGGCCTTGAAAGATGTGCCTGTAGAGGCATCGGATCGCGTATGCAGCCGAGAAAAGGCATATTCCCGCGAGAGCGCCGATGAGGGCGATGGGGTGGCTGAAGGCAGCGATAATCACGGCGCCGTATTTCGCGCAGCTGCAGGCATCTTCATGGAGGTGCGCATGCGCGTGATACACGCAGTAGGCGAAAACTCCGAACAACGCGGCGACGGCTCCGGCTATCGCCGCGCACCAGAGACGCTTCCCCGTCAATCTGCCCGGTCCCTGCGCGTTATCCAGCGAAGCCTTTTCGTTCATCGCGCTTCCCTTCTCCATCTCATTATAGTACTCCGGCAACAGAAAAGGGATTATATTGGGAATTGTTTTCGAACGCCCTTCGCCGGGAGGGGCGCTTCGGATGCTCATGGGCCGCCATTTTCTTTCCATTTTCCTGATGAAAAAGGACGATGAAATGAAGCATGTGACCGGACCGGTCCGAATTTGCTATACTGGGCACCGAAGATTATTGACCCGCATGACGGGCGCGGGATGCGTTTAGGACGAAGTGACTCTGTTCCATTCGGCGGTTCAAAGGTAGCAATGCGCTCTGTTTGCAGATCCCCGCGGTTGCATTATCGCCTCCTTGGATGCTGTTCCGTCTTCCTGATCAGCCTGTCCGTTTGGGCGACGGCCCCGGCGGCGCAGTCGCAGGACTCCGTCTGTATCGGATGCCACTCCGTTGCGGGCCTGAGCACGACGTTGCCCAGCGGAGAACGATTGTCCCTGACTCTCGACGTCCAGGATTTCCGGGCTTCGGTTCACGAGGCGCTGCGTTGCGTTGATTGTCATTCGAATATACGGGGATATCCCCACCCGGAAATCACGGCTCGCGACTACCGGGATTTTCAGATGGAACGCTACTCGCAGTGCCGGACTTGTCATGCAGACCAGTACAAGCAGGCGCTCGACAGCAATCACGCCCGCGTGCTCGCGGCGGGAAACAGGAGCGGCGCCATCTGCGTCGACTGCCACGGGAGTCACGCAATATCCAGCCCGAATCGGCCGCGGCAAAGGATATCCACCAACTGCGGCCACTGTCATCGGGCGATCTACGCGCAGTATCTTTCAAGCGCCCACGGCCGGTCGCTGCTCGAAATCAGCAACCCGGACGTCCCGGTCTGCACCGACTGTCACGGTTCCCACCGCCAGGAAGACCCCAGGACCATGGCTTTCCGGCTGAAGTCGCCCAAGATCTGCGCGAGGTGCCACGGCGACCGGGAAATGATGCGCCGCTACGGCCTCTCCCCCGACGTGTTCGACACCTACGTGGCGGACTTTCACGGATTGACGGTGACACTGTTTGAAAACGGGCACCCCGGCCGGGAGACCGTCAATGAGGCTGTCTGCACGGACTGCCACGGCGTTCACGACATTCAAAAAGCATCGGGCGCCAATGCGGCGGTCATCAAGGAGAATCTGCTGGCCACCTGCCGCCGCTGCCATCCGGACGCCACTGCGAATTTTCCCGACAGCTGGGTCGGGCATTTCCCTCCGAGCCGCGAGCGGTTTCCGCTTGTTTACTATGTGGACCTGTTCTACCGGATTCTGATTCCTGTAACCATAGGGGGCATGCTGTTGTTTGTGACGCTTGACGCGCTGGGGCGGATCGTCCGCAGCCGCAAAAAGAGATCCGTCGGGAAGAAAGGCAAATCCGAGGATTCCCCCGAGGGGCACGCAGGCATCCCGGGCGACCTTGCCCTTCCCAGGCGTTTCAGCGTGCCGCAGCGCATCGAGCACGCGGTCCTGGCCGTTTCCTTCACCGTCCTTGGGTTCACCGGGCTGGCGCAAAAATACGCCGCCGGTTCATTTTCCAAAGCAATCATCGACAGCCTAGGCGGGATTCAGTCGACGCGCATCATTCACCGATGGGCCGCCGCCGTATTCTGCGCGCTGGCGGTGTATCACGTCATCGTGCTGGTCTACAAGCTGGTGGTGCGGCGCGTCGAGATGACGATGGTCCCTCAGCCGAAGGATTTCGCAGACGCCTGGCAGGCGTTGCGCTTCAACCTGTTTCTGACCGACAGGCATCCGCAGATGCCCCGCTACAACTTCACGGAAAAGGTCGAATACTGGGCGCTGGTCTGGGGCGGCGTTATCATGGCGGTCACCGGGTTCATGCTCTGGAATCCGTTGATTACCACCAGCTTTCTGCCCGGGCAGGTCATTCCGGCGGCCAAGGCCGCTCACGGGGCCGAGGCGGTCCTGGCCGTTCTGGCGATCATCGTCTGGCATTTTTACAATGTGCACATCAAGTTCTTCAACAAGAGCATGTTTACGGGCAGGATGAGTCTGCGGCAGATGGAGGAGGAACATGCGGGCGAGCTTGTGCGGTTGGCTGCGGGCGAAGCGCGTCCGTCGCCGTCGCCGCGGGACATAAGACGGCGGACGGTTCTTTTCATTCCTCTTGCCTTTGGGATTGCGGCTTCCGGCCTCGGCACCATCTATTGGGCAGCCAGCGCGGAGACGACAGCGGTTTCGACTCTTCCCTCTTCGCCGCACCCCGGTGTTTCCGCGCCCGAACCCCCTCTTTCCGCGATTTCCGCCCGGAGCACAACGGTTTCCGCTCCTCTGATACCCCATCCAATCGAAGGTCAGAGGGAGTGCGGCCAATGCCATGGCGCCAATGGGATGAAGCCGGCGCCCGCGGATCATGAAGGCAGGCCCGTCGAGTCTTGCCTGATATGTCACAAGCCCTCGCCCCAGGCAAAAACCAGCAAGGCGGCTCCAGAGGGGGAGGCAGGCGGGCAGGCTCGGCCGATCCCGCATTCAATTGAGGCGGCCTTATATAAAGATTGCGCGCAATGCCATGGGATCGGGAAGATACGGGCATTCCCTGAAAACCACACGGGCTTCGCCGCGGAAACCTGCACCGCCTGCCACCAAGCTCCCTCAGCCGGCGGGAGATAGGGATGAAGGGCAGGCTTCATCAGTCTGCCCTCCGCAATCTATCCCCGATTCGACATTCACATACCTTTTTCAACTTCGAGCTTTGAATCCCGTTGCCGAATAAGGGTAGCGAAGCAGCCGGGTAGCCGGGGCAACAAAGCCGGGAGCGAGGCATACCCCACTGTCTATCCCATTGTCCAGACAAAACGAATTATATTGGCACCCGGTTAGTTACGCCGGGCAAAAAATCGACTACTGATGACTTCCGACATGGGCTGCCTTTGTGCACCGGCCGCATTTCAGGGGCGGTCAGCGTTTTTTCATTGTATGCCCGCGGCTACTCGCGCCTTCGCCCGGCGTAACTAACCGGATACCTATATTGATCTCCCTAATCTTACGGATCCGTTGGGGGGAAGGATCCGTTGGGCGGATCCGTTGGGTGTCCCAGAAGAAGTGTCCCAAAAATGTCCCAGTTGGGCTGTCCCAGTTGGGCAGTTGGGTGTCCCAGTTGGGTGTCCCAGAAAAACTATCCCAGAAAACCAGAAAACACTTGGGTGTCCCAGTGTTTCCCATTTCCTGGGAATCCCAGGGAAATACTTGGGGAATACTTGGGTGTCCACTGGAATTCTCCCAGGGATGCGGGATGCGTTGTATGTCCCATTGCACCCATTGCACCATAGCGTCCTCTGTGTCCTCGGGCGTCTTCTTCGGGGGGGTTCCTCGGGGGGTTCCTTGGGTGTCCAAAGGTCTCTTTGGGTGTCCCAAAGTCTGTCCAATTCAGCGGGCGAAATAGATGATGGAAAGGGTTATCCCGATGACCACGACGGTCCATCTTAGGGTGTCAGGCTTGATATGGCCCGCCAGCCGTCCTCCGAGAGTTCCTCCTGCCAGAGCTCCGACGGCCATCACGATAGCGATCAACCACAGCACTTTGCCTGAGAATATGAAAATGAGCGCCGCCGCCCCGTTGGCGCCGAATGCGATGGTTTGCTTTATGGCGTTCAGACGGGTCAGCGTGTCGTTGATCATCCATGCCAGCAGGCATAGAACGACAACGCTCATGGCTACGCCGAAATAGCCTCCGTATATAGCCGTAAGGCCTACAAGTACGACGGCCCAGGTCTCGGATTTTGATTGCATCTGAGCCCTTGTCGAACGGCGCAGCAACCACACGCGAGTCAATCCCTGAATGCCAAGGAGGCAGGAAGCGATCAAGATCAGATAGGGCACCATGGCCTGGAAAATGCGTTCTCCCGTGTTCAGCAACAACAGACTGCCGACCACGCCGCCTGCGGCGCTGGCGCTCAGAAACACCCAAAACCGCCTTCGCTGTCCGCTTAAATCCTTAAGCTGCGCCAGAATGCCCCCTGCGAATCCGGGGCATAATGCCACCGTATTTGTAACATTCGCCACAATGGGGGGGACGCCGATGGCCAAGAGTGTCGGAAAAGTAATCAATGTACCGCCTCCGGCGAGCGCGTTGATCGCTCCGGCCGCGACAGCCGCGAATCCCGCCATCGCGCAATCAAAAAGACTGATCATGGATCCCCTTTGTAAATCTGGAGGAATCTGGAGTGTCCTTATATATCAATACAAAACAAGGCCCGGGCGGTCTCCACCCGGGCCTTATGACTTCAGGATCAATTCGTCTCCACATTTCGCAGCATGTCCGTCCACCGGACTTGCGCATGCTGGAAGGCGCTCTATCGGAATAATCTCGGTCTGCTATTATGGTGCGGGAGGTTCACGCAATTTAAGTCAGTGCTTGAGCGAGACTTCCAGGCCCCGGGGTTCAAAATCGAGGATGTTGGCGTTTTCGGATCTCATTTCGATGCGGCCGTTAAATTCCCCGCCTTCCAGGACCATCAGATTATTCGCATAGATCTCTCCTCGCACTTTTCCTTTCGGCCGGATCTCCAGAATCTCGGAGGCCCTCAAAATTCCATGGAATCGGCCGCCGACAACTATTTTTTTGGCCGCTATTTCTCCCTGTATGGCGGCCGATTCGCTCAGAATGACCTGGTCCGCTTTAATCCGCCCGTTCACAGAACCATCCAGCCGCAAAACGCCATGGATCTCCAAATCACCGCGCAATTCCGACTGCATTCCCAAGAACGATCCGAGTCTGGCGACGTCGTTGCGGAACATCACGATCTCCCGGGAAGATATTCCTCGGCATTGACATTCTTCCCGTCTTTCCAGACTTCATAGTGTAGATGGGGGCCCGTGGCCTTTCCTGTGGAACCTACATAACCGATGACATCGCCCCTCTTGACCAGTTGGCCCACCCTGACGGTGTTTTTCTTATTATGCGCATAAACAGTCGAGAAGCCAAATCCATGCTCCAGGACCACAACGTTTCCGCTGTCCTCCATCCAGCCTGAATAGCTCACCACGCCATCCGCTGTTGACCGGATTGGCATATTCGTTCCGCAGGAGATATCGACGCCCGTGTGAAATACGGTTTCACCGCTGAAGGGATCGGATCTCTTACCGTAACCCGACGAGAGCTCCCCATTGACGGGGAAGCCTTTGGGCGTTGCAGTGTAGACGTCCTTTTGGACGCGCAGGTAACCTTTAATTTCGTCGACCGTATCTATGGTCTTCCTCAGGTTTACGATTAACTTGGGTACTTCAAGGGATCCGATGGATGCCGTGTTGACGTTTTCAAGGACGGCTTCCTTGGAATCGAGCGAGAAAAGCCTGCGGAATCGGAGCTCAACCATCTTGAGGGCGGCAACCGTCGCATTCCATTGATTGAACTGGGCAGAATAAAAATTTACCTTTTCGACCGTTGCGCCGTACATGGCTTTGTATTTAAGGCCGCTGACCGCAAGTCCCAGCGTGTATGCTCCCCCGACCAAAGCCAGTATAAGGGTGACAATCAACAAGGCAAGGGGCGCTTTTAAATTGATGGACTTTATGCTGTCATGAGGAATCACCATGATTGTGACAGAGGTAAATCCCCTTTTGAGCAATGCTCGCATCTTTTTCATCGCAGCCTCCAATCATTTGCTCCCTTAGCACAAGGAATCATGATCGTCGTGCTATCGGTGTCTGCCAGAATGCTCATATGAGATCTCTAAGTCTACCACTCAATCGGCCCGACGGAAGCAGAAATTTGAATAAACTGCCTTCGAAAAGATACTGGGAAGAAATGAAATACTGGGGAGAATACTGGGACACCCATGGGTGTAAATACCAGGACACCCATTGTTGCATCCTCGGCGTTGCATTGTTTTGCATTGTTGCAACCCCATCCCCCATGGCCACCCCTATTGCAATAAGCGCTCTGGGAAAGCCGGAAAGCTGGATATCCATAATCTGCTTCCAGAATTTGAATAGTTGCGAGTGCGGAATTTATGCCGGAATTTATGCGGGAACTAAGGAGGAAAATTGCGCTGAAACAGCAGGAAAACTACGGCCATTCAAGCCGGCTAAAATGGACTCTATAGATTGAGATTTGATTTGGGTGCCGATCTAACAAACCATGCAAATCTGTTTGTTCAGCGCCTAAGAGGGGTCAGGAGGATTAAGTGCAGAATAGTGCAAAGACACCGGGCACAAAGCATTTATATCCAATAATCTCCAACGTCGTTTCAATCAGTAAAGATAGGCAACCAAGGGAATTGGGGGAAGCAAGCGATTGTGAGATTCCAATCCTGAGTTTCAAATCCAATCTCTTTGTGCGCGAAATGTATGAATGAAGTCAATCATACACGTTCTGAGGTGAAAGCGTCCCTAGCGGCTGCCAATCCTCTAATCCATTTTCTTCCCGCACGATGGGCGAAACTTCGCAGATTGACAAGAAGCCCGGCAGCCAGGCAAAAATTG
>CAYZTZ010000046.1:0-23152 GCA_964481255.1 uncultured Acidobacteriota bacterium
TCAAAACTCGCATGCCCGATCATTCGGCGGCCGTAAATGACTGATTCCATTAAAGCGATCTTTTTAATTTCCCAGTTATGAGACAGCCTCTAGAGACCCGCCCGCACACACTTCCCTTTCTTTCGTGAGCGCGGCTCTCCAGAGCCGTGCGTCAGCTTATTGTTCAGACAGACGGACGGGTCTGGAGACCCGTCCGCACATTTTTTTGGTTTAATGCCCGGTGCACTTTCCGCGTCCTCCGACTGAATTCCATTGTAAAATCGGCCTCCGGCGGCCGCCGCGGTGGGGGACGCCGATAGCAGTCATCGCAGCAGGCAAAGGAGGGGTTTGCAATGGTCCGAGTATCCGTCATGTACGCCAAAGGCGCGAAATTCGATTTTGATTACTATGTAAAAACGCACATGAAACTGGCGCACCAGCTGCTCGACCCGTTCGGGCTGGTGCAGACCGAGGTGAACAGGGGCGTCGGGGACTCGCCTTTTGTCGCCATAGGACACCTGGTTTTCAATACCCTCGAGGATATGCAGAAGGGCCTCGCGGAGCATGATCCGACACTGGCCGCGGACGTCGTCAATTTCACCGACGCCAAGCCCCAGTTTCAGGTCAGCGAGATCCTCGGCTGATCCCGGCAGATCGCCACAGATTGCGCGGACGAGGCGGAACATTCAGCGCGGGGGAAGGATGCCGATCCGCTTGGAACTGTGATCCTTACCCAGGAAATAGTTGACCCACGATGAGGTCTGCCACAGCTCCCAATCGCATGGCGGAACGATATGCCGGCCGATCTCGTCCTCCCTGCCGCGCGCCTTCAGACGCAGATAGGCCCGGACCCAGACGCAGAGCTTTTCCTTCGGGTAGACCTCGCACCAGCCCTGAAAGCTTCCTCCGCACGGGGCGTTGCGCTGGTCCTTGGGGCACTGGGACTGGGTGCAGAGATAGGCCGCGTCGAACAGGGCGCAGTCCCCGCAGTCCCTGCAGGCGTAAAGGGCTGTTTTCACAGCGCGTTCAAGGAAGTGAAACGCCTTGTATAGAGCAGGCGAGGATTGAATGAAGCGCATCAGTCTCCTTGCGGGACCGAAAAAGGGGCCCCTGGGCTCAAAAACCATGGAGTGCAGCGCCTGCGACAGGAAGAAAACGACAGGCCGCTCGGGCTTCTGGGGTTTTGGAGCGGGGACCGCGGCGTTCAGCCCGGTCGCGGGATCTCTTTCGAAAAAGTAGAATCCGTTTTCCTGGGGAAAATCGAACTCGGGCACCAGGTCCACCCAGTTTTTCGCAAGTTCGTCCCCCTTGCCGATAATATATTCCACGCTCTCGAACGGCAAACCCTGTCCGCTGATATACGCTCCCTTGTAACCCATCCCTTTGACAACGGCGTACATTTTCGCGGCCCGGTCCAGGCGAGCCTGTCTGCCCCGGTCCCCGCCCTGCTGTTCGTCCGCGATCCGTTTCAGGAGCCCTTCCGTCACGACGCATCCCGGGATGTGATTGCCGTACATGGCGAGGGCCACGGGATAGGAGAGTACGTAAATGCTGGCGACTGCCGGGATCGCGTAACCCCGCGTCTTCATCCACAAAAGGAACTCGTGCAGTTTGCGGGCGTCGTAGCCCACCTGGGTTATGACGAAGTCCGCGCCGGCCTCGATCTTCTTCTGCATCTTGTAATACTGGCCCATGACCTCCGCCTCCATCTGCTTGAAAGGCGAGAAGGCGACCCCGGCAAAAAAATCGGTCGGCGCCAGGCGGGTGGGTTTGCGCATGATTTCGCGAACGATCCCGCCGTTCATTTCGGCGACCAGGCGAAGGCCGTTGACGGAGTCCAGATCGAAGACCGGCTTGGATTTTCCGGTAAAGCCGAGGTTGGAAGGGTAGTCGCCGGTCAATATCAGCACGTTGTTGATGTCGAGCGCGGCCAGCTGAAAGAGGAGGCTTTCGGCCTGGTTCCGGTTTTTATCGCGGAAGGCAATATGGACCAAAGGGTCGATCCCCGCCCTGCGGATCTCGGCGCACAGAATATCCGTGGCGATGGCCGGGTTTCCCCCCGGATTATCGGTGATGCTGATGGCGCAGACCCTTCGGCTGCGCGCGGCTTCCCGGGCGTTCTCAAGGACCGTCTCCTGGCGTGTCTCAAAAGCCCCGGGCCCGGGAATCTGCTCCCAGATAAGGCAAAATTTTTCAGGGTCGAGAATCGCGTTCTTGAGACGGTTTTCTCTCTCTTTCAGCTTCTGAGCGATCGTTTCGCGGAGCCGGGGAAGAAAATGCTCTGCGGGCATCCACGGGGCGGAAGATCCCTCCGAGAAAGTCCGCCCGCCGATTCCCGTCGTGAGGTTTTCATCCCCAAGGATTCTGCGGGCGTTTTGGTCGGCGCTCGATTCGACGAGGAGCACCGACGCGTGCCGCGAAATCCATCCCTCGCGCAGTCTCCTGTATAGCTCCAAAACGGCGCCCGGGGGATCCGGGACCGCAACGATGATGACGTCGGGCCGATCCTGCCTCAATCTGCCGATCGCTTCGGCTTCGCCCGGGGCGCGGTCCACGGCGATCGTTTCGTCGACAGCCCCGCGCGTCAGCGCGGCCAGCTCGTCGTCCCCGCCTATGACCAGAATGCGCCTTTTCGGATCCCGTGTCTTCATTGCGTTTTCACCTGAACCGCGGCGACGCGCGGATCGCCGTCCCCTCAAGGGGAACGGAGCGCCGCAGGACGCGCGCCGCCTCTACCGCTATCCGATTGCGACGGAAGCCTTGTCGTCCCGGTATTCAAAAAGATACTCGATGACGCCGTTTCGCAGGCGGAAGGAATGGATGATCTGGAATCGGCCCATGACCGCCGCGAGGGCCCGCGAGTGATGTCTCAGGCAGGCCCGCGTCTCAGGACCGCCGTACTCGTAGCTGATGTGCGCCTCATCCACGATTCGATAGGTCGTAAGCTTCTCGGGCATCTGCTTGAGATCGAAGATCAGGGAAAAAAGCAATGTGCCGGGACGGCAGAAGTGGCCGAGATAACGCATCAGCTCGGCGATCGTCGCAATTTCCAGGTAATTCAGCAGATCCCAGGCGAGAATAACGTCGAACCGGCGGCTTGCGGGCAAACCCACAAGGCGGTCCCATAGAAGCTCGGGGAACTCTCCTTCTTCGGCCCGACAAGGCAAGGGCAGGCTGGAGGGCAGGTCCGCCACATAAATGGACCCGCTGAAACGGGACCAGAAATCAATGTTCAAGCCTCGCGCAGGCCCGAGCTCGAGTATCCTCAGGTCCCCGGTCCCCTCGATCCTCCGGCACAGCTCGCTGAGACCGAGCGATTGGTGAATCAGCGGCTCCGGTTGACGTCTCCGAATCATACGATCCCGGCCCAAGTACTGGTATTCATAATTACGATGACATCTGCTCTCGGGCTCCTGCAAGAATGGATAAGGAGTGTTTCTTCGGTTTTTATACCCTGACCTGAGCAAAATTTACATGCCCTCGAGCCCTTCGGGCGCCGGCGGGGAGCCCTCGCTCCTGGCATACGAGGCCGCCGCGCTCAGCGCATATGTCATCGTAATTATGAACACCAGTACTGAGCTACGGCGCTTTGGTTCCGGAGGAGGTCTTTTCCTGAACAATGACGGGGGCGGAGGCCTTCTCCCTGGCCGTCATATCGATGCTCCCCTTGAAATTGGAGCCGTCCTCGAGAGCGACTCTGGGGGCCACGATATTGCCGTGGACGGAGCCCGACTGCCTCACCACGAGCTGCTCTTCTCCATAGAGGTTCCCTTCCACCGTCCCCTCGATGCTTATTATTTTCGCGTAGATGTCGGCCTTGATGCGCCCGTTTTTCCCGATCGTGACGCAATGGCGCCGCAATTCGATCTTGCCCTCCACGCGCCCTTCAATCAGAAGGTCCTCCTCGCCGGTCAAATCCCCCTTGATCACGATGGTGGGCCCGATGACGGCGCGTTCCCTGGGTTGCGGGACCGGACTGCGGCTCACCGGGCCCGGCTGGACTTGGGGCGCCGGCGCCGGCGAGGAATCCGGTCTCTGCGGCTCTGCTTTTTTCCACATATCGCAACGCTCCTTTCAGGAAGACCGGGGACTCCTTGTCTATTCCTGAGAACCCGGGGAAGTGTCTTTGAAGCCGCCCGGTCTATTTTATTTCCTGTAGACTCCGTATTCATTCACGGCCGCCACCATGGCCCGCAGGTTCTCCAGCTTCGGGCTGTCCGGTACGCAGCCGGCCCCCAGAATGTAGCCGCCTCCCTTTCCGCATTGCTCGATCAGCTTCCGGCAGCATTCCTTGACGTCCTCCGGGGTCCCCGTGACCAGAAGGGATGACGGGACGTTCCCCTGAATACAGAACTTATCGCCCAGGACCTTCTTTGCCTTCACCATATCGGTCTGATCAAACCACCAGACCACGCTCCCCCTGGGAAAATCGGTGATCGTATCCAGGCGCGTGTTGTAGCCCCCTTCGGCGAACATCAGGCAGATGATGCCCTCCTCGATCAAAGCGTCCATCACCTTTTTCAAGGAAGGCCAGTAAAACGTCTCGTACTGCTGTTTGGACATCCATCCGTCAGCCCCCTTGTGGAGAGGGAAGACCACGGTGACGGCCCTCGAGATCATCGGGTTGTGCAGGAGGGAATGGATGATCAGTTCCGTCATCACATCGATGGCCTCGAGGAGCTTTCCCTTGTTCCGGAACATGTCCATCATGATGCCCTTCGTCCCCCGGAGCGTATCCCCGATGGCGTCGAACGGAGCCACGTTGAGGAGCCCCATTGTCGAGGGGAATCCGTGGGCGGGTCCCGAACGCATGAGCCTCGCGCTGGTTTCGTTCCATTTCTGGAGATCCTTCCCCGCGTCGATCATCCTCTGCAGGGACTCCTGCACCTGGGGAAGGGCGAGCGGCATTATCTGAGCCGTCGGGATCTCAAGGATGTCCGTGAGAGGCGAAACCATGCGAAAGCTCTCGCACACTCCGAAGATCCTCGGGAGATAGGTCCTCAGCCAGTAGTCCGAAGGGTCGCGGATCAGATCGTCGTATTCATCGACCGTCATATATTCGCCTTCGACGAACTGGTATCCGGGCGCGCCCAGCGCCAGGCCGTGCCCGGGCCACGCGTAGAGTTTGTAATCGAGTATTTCCAGAGCTTTCCCCGGAGCCACATAAAAGGGCGCGGCGAAATATTCGAGCTCCTTAGAGTATTTTTCATTGAAGGCGTTGCAGGCCTCGATGCTCTTCTCGATATTGTACATGGCTTCGTGCATGCTGACGCCGTGCAGGATGAGGGGCAGATTGCCCACCGGCAGGCTGACGGGCACACGGTCCGGCTCCTTCACATTGAAAACATCCACCATTCTCTGCGCCCGGACCTTGTAGGCCTTGGCCGCCTCCTGGCTCACGAATTCGACATCCGTCGGGTTAAGAAACCGATTAAGGCGGTATTCCCGCTTCTCGGCGGGAGTCCGCTGAGCCCAGTCGTCGGGCAGGCCCGGTTGCATTTTCTTCGCCATCGTCTGTTTCTCCTTCGAGTCATAAGGCTTCGCGCCGTTCCGAAGCCCTGTTGTTGTCCGCTTTGATGTGTAATGACGCGCCCTTAAAGCCCGCGATCCTCTGCGCTTTGCCCCGCGGATGCGCTCGCAGCACCAGGAGAAAGGGGCGGCATCGACAAGACCTTCACCCTTCGCTTCCGCGGGGCCGGCTGCGCCGGGCGGCTCCGGCCCCCAAGTTATAATACAAAGGGCTCCCGGCGCTCAAGGTCTGCCTGTTGCGGGGCGCGCAGGAGGCAGGGGAAATCCCGGCGCCGACATCCGTGGCATAAGCATTTCGCGCCTTCCCGGCCGCCCGTTTTTCAGCTTATAACAGGCCGTCTCGTTTTCGTACAATCAGATTCCGCAAATCCCTCCCGCGGCCTGCGCCGTCGCTCGGCCGGATCGCGGCGCCAAAAGGCTGAATCCATGGATCAAAATGGCAGGGAAGATGGATTGTCAAAATCTCTTACACTGCCACAAATCACGACGATCACCTGAAGCGCCTATTGATTACTAAAAATTAAGTAATCCGCCGGTGATAATAGGACCGCAAAACGCCTGGAAAATTGAAAAAAAACTTTACACTTTCAGCGGCGGAATCCGTGAAGGCGATTTCAAAAACGACGCGGCCCGGAAAAATCCATGTCCGGTTGGTGAACATACACAAGAAGATAGGACCGGCACATCAAGCGAGTTCGGTTCCATTGGCATTGGATTTGCTTATCCCTGTGGAGATATTTATGGCGAAACGCTGAATATTCTCCGAGGCGGCGGAAGCCGGGATAATAATTCCAGCGGCCGAAGCGATGTTCCCTCACCTGTCGCCGGACGCTTTATTCCGGCTTCCCCACGGTCTCCGCCGAAGAACCCCGGCCCGCCGCGTCCCGCTAGATCAGATTCATTTCGGCGAAATCCCAGTTCAGGAGCTTCTCCATGAACGCCTGGATATAATCGCCGCGCCGGTTGGCGTAATCAAGATAATAGGCGTGTTCCCATACGTCGATCGTGATCAGCGGCGTTGCGGAGCCTGTGAGCGGTGTGTCGGCGTTGGAAGTCTTGACCACCTCCAGCCTGCCGCCGTTCTGGACAAGCCAGGCCCAGCCGCTTCCAAACTGGGAGGCGGCGGCGCCTGAAAACGCCTCGGCGAACTTTTTATAACTCCCGAAACTCTCCCTGATCTTCTCCGCGATGCGCCCTTTCGGCTCCCCGCCCCCTCCCGGCTTCATGCTTTTCCAATAGAAATTATGGTTGAAAACCTGGGCGGCATTGTTGAAAAGCGAAGTTTGATCCGCGCGCCCCGCAGTCTTTTTGACGATTTCCTCCAGGCTCGCTTTCTCCATTTCGGTGCCCGCGATCAGTTTCAGAGTGTTGTTCACATAGGCCTGATGGTGCTTTCCGTAATGGTACGAGATCGTGTTTTCGGATATGGATGGGGCAAGGGCGTTGGAGGCGTAGGGCAGCGGAGGCAGAGCGACGGGCGAGCCGGCCTGTTTCTGGGCCGGCGCCCCGCCGGCCCGGCCGAATACCATAGCGAACGCGGCCCCGGCCGTCCCTGCCTTCAGCATAAATTCCCTGCGATTCAGCGGAACAAGGTCCTTGACAGCCATAGGATGTCTCCTCTTCGGGAAAAATCGGTTCATGAAGCACGACGTCATGAAATACTTTATCAGGAATTCGCCGCGCAAGCATGCGGAATCGCCGGAGGGCGCGGTCATCGCCGTTCAGGCGCAGGATCGTCGAGATTGTACCGTTTGATCTTATAATGAAGCGCCCTCAGGCTGATCCCGAGAACGCGCGCTGCCAGGGTGCGATTGTTGTTGACGCTCGACAACACGTTGCGGATTACCGTCTTCTCAACTTCCCTCAGGGGCTGATCCAATGAGACGGCGATGGCGCGCCCTTCTTCCCCGGCGCCGCCTCCGCCGATCTGGGCCGGAAGGTCTTCGGGAAGGATCACGTCCCGGCGGCAAAGCAATACCAGACGCTCCGCCAGGTTGCGCAACTCCCGGATATTGCCCGGCCAGGAGTACTGAACCAGCATCTGCAGGGCGGGTTCTGAAACGACCTTGGCAGGCTTGCGGTGGAGGCTGCAGAATTCCGAGAGAAAGGATTCGAGCAGCAGCGGGATATCCTCCCGGCGCTCGCGCAAAGGAGGCATGGTAATCGGCACGACGTTGAAACGATAGAAGAGATCCTCGCGGAATCTGTGTTCGGCGATTTCCGCTTTCAGATCCTTGTTGGTCGCGGCGACGAAACGAACATCCACGACGATCGTCTTTGTCCCGCCCAGCCTGCGGATCTCCCTGTCCTGCAAAATGCGTAGCAGGTCGACCTGGGTCTTGGCGCTCATATCGCCGATCTCGTCCAGGAACAGGGTGCCGCCGGAGGCCATTTCGATGCGCCCGATCTTGGCGGAGACGGCGCCGGTGAAAGCCCCTTTTTCATATCCGAACAGCTCGCTTTCCATGAGCGTGTCGGGCAGGGCGCCGCAATTCAACGTGATGAAGGGCCTCCCCCTGCGCCCGCTGCGATCATGGATCGCGCGCGCCACCAGCTCCTTGCCGGTGCCGCTCTCGCCCGTGATAAGGACGGTCGCGCTGGTCGGCGCCACTTCGCTGATAATCTTGAATATTTCCCGTATCTTGCCGCTGCTCCCGATTATCTTGGAGTATTCCTCCTTGAGGCTGAGCCTTTGCCGCAGAGTGCGGTTCTCGTTGGTCAGGCGCTGCTTCTCCAACGCCTTCTCTATCAGAAGCCCGAGACGCTTCCGATCCACCGGCTTGGACAGATAGTCGTAAGCGCCCAGTTTCATGGCCTCCACCGCCCCTTCGACCGTGCCGTAGGCGGTCAGGATTATCACTTCCGTCGCCGGGCAGGTCTCCCGGATATGGCGCAGGAGGTCCAACCCGGAAGCCCCGTCCAGGCGCAGATCTGAAATCACAAGGTCAAAGACCTTTTCACGGAGCGAGTCCATCGCTTCCGCCGCCGACGACGCGGCTTCCACATCGTATCCGTCCGACTCCAGGAGGGCGGCCAGCGCTTCCCGGATGTTGACCTCGTCGTCCACTATGAGAATTCGCGAAGAACTGGCGGTCATAAGGGCAAAGACTCCTCGGATCCGGAGGAGGCAGACGGCAGTTCGACTGTGACTCTGGTGCCTCTGCCGACTTCGCTCTCCACCTCAATGCGTCCCCTGTGGGCCTCTATGATTTTTTGGGCGATGGTCAAGCCCAACCCGGTTCCATGCGGCCTGCCGGAGAAAAATGGATCAAAGAGCCGCTCCAGTTTATCCGGCGGGATGCCTTCACCGGTATCCTCGATACGAACGGCAATCATTCCGTCGCCCGGCGAGGCCGCGCTTCGCGGCGAACGCTGGATCAGGAGACTCAATTTGCCGCCGTCCGGCATAGCTTCCAGCCCGTTGAGGATGATGTTTAAAAAAACCTGTTTCAGCTGGTCTTCGGATCCCTCGACGGTATCGCGCCCGGCATGGTTCGTGATCTCCAATTCCACTTTCCCGGCCGAAGCCTGGTTTTGAATCAAGTCGACGACCTGCCTCAAGACCTCCGTCACGCTGACTGTTTTTGTTTCCGGCCGGCCGGGACGAACAAAGGAGAGGAAGTTGTTGGTGACCTCGACCAGGCGCGAAATCTCCGCTTCGAGGACCCGCAGGTACTTGTTCTTCATGTCCTGATCCGACGGGCGCATTTCCGTCTTCTCCAGGTGACGCCCCAAAAGCTCCAGATTCAGATTGATGGCTTCCAGAGGGTTGCGGATCTCGTGCGCAAGGGTTGCGGCAAGGGTGCCCAAAGCGGACAGCCTTTCAGCCCTGCGCATCTGCCGTTCCATAGCCATGACTTCGTGGACGTCATGGACGAGCAGGAGGGTGCCGATGATATGCTTATGCAGATCCCTGAGAGGCACCGTGGTAAGCCGGACCACAAAAGGGCTGTCCGTCGAGTCGAGGCTGTACTCGACCTCTTTCGCGTAATTTCCGCTTTGCAGGGCGGATGACGCCATCTCCAGCACCTTGGGATGATCTTTTAACAATTCCCGGAAATCCGCATCGGGCGTCGCCGATGAAATGCCGGGCAGAAGCTTGCGGCCGCTTTCATTGACCAGGATTAAGCGCCCGGATCGATCCAGAACCAGGATGCCTATATCGAGGCTTTCAATAATCTGGCCGAACAGGGCGCGCAATTTTTCCCGGCGGACCACATTATGACGATCGATGAAAACGATCAGAATGCTTGCCAGAGTCAGCAGAACGCAAACGACGTAAATCACAGGAAGAGGCACTATCTGCTGGTGGATCGGGAACAAATAGCGGTCGAAATAGGCTATTTCCCTCGCCCTCAGGGATATCTGCCAGCGGAAGGCCGCAAGAAGCAGCCAGATGAAGGCATTAAAGGCCGCCAGAAGAGTGTAGAGGACTATGCGCGTACCGGATAATTTCGCCTGCGAAAAATGAATGAGATCTGTCGGCATTGGAATTCGTCTCCCGGCAAGCGCCTATAAAGATACCATGAAAAATATGCACCCTGATAGGATCAAACTATGCATTTTTTGCATTGTTGTCTCGCTGCAAATGGTGCTGCTTGCCAAAATGAACAACTCGGTTTGGGTTTTGATGTCAATCGAACATCCCTGTCGATCCTCGACACCTGCGGTCATTGGAACGATAAGTCTTTGCATACCAGTTAAATATAAATAGCTGTGATCCTCATCCGGCGAAAGACGCCGGTTGGCCGAGGTCTGATGCCCGGTCAGTGCCCGCTCATTTTCCCTTGCAGGCGGATTGGCATGGTAATTGCTCATAGGTAAAGGCGATAAGGAGTTTTATGTTCTTTGTCTCCCATTTACGCAACACCATCAGGAGGTCGATATGAAGAAGGGTTTTTGGATGTTTCTGCTTATTCTGGGGGCCGGCCTGATTTTTGCCGGATGCGCTTCCGCGCCGACGGCCGAAATCAACGCCACCAAGTCTGCGATCAGCTCGGCGCAAACCGAGGATGTCCAGACCTACGCTCCGGAAAGTCTCAAGGCCGCCGAGGATCAACTGAATCAGGCCCTGGCTGAGGTTCAGACTCAGGACGGGAAATTTGCGATGTCGCGTGATTATAAGAAGGCTTCCGAGCTGCTCAAGTCGGCCAAGGATGCGGCTGAAAAGGCTGTATCGGATGCCCAGGCCGCCAAAGCTCAATGCAAGTCCGATGCCGAGGCTTTGATCGCCGCGCTTCCTCAAACGATCGCCGACGCGAAGGCCGCACTGGCCAAGGCGCCCAAGGGGAAGGACACCAAGGCGGACCTGGAGGCGATGCAAAACGATTTGAAGCTGGCCGAGGAATCGCTGAATGAAGCCACTCAGGCGATGGGCCAGGAGAAGTTCAAGGAAGCCCTGACGAAGGCGACCTCGGCCAAGGAGAAGGCGAGCGCCGTCATCAATCAAGTCCAGCAGGCGCTGGAAAAAATCCGCGGCGGACGGAAGGCATAACCGATCCGATCGCAGAGCCGGTTCGAACGAAAGACGCGCCCGGGTCCCGTCGGCATGGCTCATGCCGATGGGCGCTTCGGGCGCGAGTGTTTTTAAAGGACATGGATGGCGGACGACGTCCGCCATGCACCGTTGCGTTCGGCTGAGCAGACAACCCGCCGATCGAAAATGCCGCCCGGTGCATTTTGCCATCGACGCCGTAATTGGGTAAAATCGCCGTGGAGCGACACCGGTCCGGGCCGACACAACCGGCTGTCGGAACCGGCCGGTGCAATGGAAAGTCCTTCCAGGGGCTGATGACGAGAAAGCGGCGGGCGTCATCCCTGGATACCCGAAATATCGAGGCTGATGGCATTCCTCAGAAAGCGCGTCGTCCGTTCCATCGTCATTGGGGCGGTTTTATTGGTTTTCAGCGGCATCTATCTTCTGTGGATGCGGCCGGTGCTGAGAACAAGGCCGTGGCGCCTGGAATCCCGTATCGAACTGGACCCTGCTTCCGCCGCCGTCGGGTCCCGCGCCTATGCGCAGCGGGAGCAAGGGCGGGCGCTGGCCGCCGAGGTTTCGCAAGCAAAGGATTGTCTCGACCGGACGGACCGAAAATGGCCGCTTGTGCGCGACTATGCCGAGTGCATGCCGCAGCTCATGCAGGCGTGGACGCACGCTCAACTTTACCGGCTTAGGGCGGACCAGGAAAGCCGAAATGAAAAGAGGAGGCTGGCGATCATGCTGGCTTCCCTGCAGCGGGAACTCGATCCCGCTAACGGGACCGACCGGCTCTGGCTGCGATTTGACCTTAGAGACATCGATAAGAGAAGGGCCCACGACCTGGCTCGGCAGGCTGAGAAACTCGCCTCGGAAGGCCAGGTCGAAGCCGCTCTGGTTTTGGTCCTGCGGGCCCGGTCCTCTTTTCAAAAATACACGGAACGCGGCGGCAATCTTTTCGCGCGGTTCGAGGACCCTGGACTGCGCCGGAAGTGGGACGAGCAGGTGCAGGAACTCCTGCAGTGGTCCAGGAGGAACGGCAGGCGGGCCGTTCTCGTGGATAAGCTCGCGCACCGATGCGTTCTGCTCCGCGGGGGGAAAATTGAGACATCCTATCGCGTCAGCCTTGGACGAAGCTGGTATCTGCAGAAGACCCGCGAGCGCGACGCCTCCACGCCCGAGGGCCGATACAAGGTCACGAAAATGAACCATTCGAGCAGGTACGGGTTGGCCCTGCTTCTGAACTATCCCACGGCCGAGGACCGCGCGAATCTCAAAAGCCTGAAGCGCAACGGCTCCGTCCCCGCCGACACCCGGACCGGCGGCAATATTGAAATCCACGGAGGCGGAAGGCTTTCGACCGACTGGACCGACGGCTGCATCGCCCTGGAGAACGACGCCATGCGCCACCTGTATCAACGGGCGTACGTGGGCATGCCGGTGACTATTGTGGGGAGCTCCCGGCTGGCGGCGTCCCTGGAGGGCCCTTAATTGGCCGAAAAGAGTTTGAAATTCATAAAATTCGCAGGCCTCTGGAGAAAACCGCCGAAGGCGGCCTACGGAGTTCCGGCCGTCGCCCTGCTTATCCTGTTCGCGATCATTCTGTTCTTTACGGCGGGACGGTCCCGCCCGGACGGGGATATTCCGGCGCCGATGGAATCGGCTCGCATGGATCCCGCCGTGCTGCGCCAGAAAGTGGCCTCCCTGGAATCGAAGGTGAGCAGGCTATTGCGGGAGAGAGAGCGTCTGTTTCCGGCGCAGCCCTCGATTCTCGTTGACACTTCCGAAAACCGGATCTATCTGGTTCAGGGTTCAAAGATCCTATGGAACGCCAGGTGTTCCACCGGAAGCGGACTGCAACTGACGGACGAAAGCGGGAATCGGTCCTGGACCTTCGAAACGCCGCGCGGCCATTTTTCGGTGCTGCGGAAAATCAGCGACCCGGTCTGGCTTCGCCCGGATTGGGCGTTTATCGAAGAGGGGGAACCGATCCCCAAGAAAGCGGGCGAGCGGGCGGTGCCGGAAGTGCTGGGAGATTATGCCCTGGCCTTCGGCAACGGCTATTTCATCCATGGAACCCTATACACGCGGACGCTGGGCAACAGTGTGACGCACGGCTGCATCCGCGTCGATGACGACACCCTTGAAAAACTCTATCGATCCTCACATGCCGGGACTCCCATCTGGATTTACTAGTCCCGCGGACCCGTCCGCTTCCGGGCCGTGCCGGCCGAAAGGAAGGTGCTCTCCGCCGAACCGTCCCATTGGGATGAAAGCGACCCTTGTCCTGGGAGCTCTTCTGCTGTTGTTCCATCCCGGGTGCCGCCGGACGGGATCCGACACCGGGGACGGATCCTCCGGTGAGAAGCTGAGGCTGGAAAAAAGGTATGCGGAATTGCGCAGGCAGGAGATGGCTTTGAGCGCCGAGTATGCGCTGGCCAAGGCCTATGATCCGTATCTTGTGGTCGATCTGGCAAGACGGAGCGTGGAACTCAAAGCCCGGGGACGGAGTCTGCGCAGCGCCGAAATCGTTGATTTCGAGGTTTTCCCGGCCCGCGGCGCCGCGGCCATCCCGTGGACGCTCACGGAAAGGAAATCTCTGCAGGAGGTTGAAAGGCCGCAGATCGCCCCTGGGGCCGGAGAAGACGCTGTCGCGGAGGCGGCCCTGAAGGCTCAATGGGGTCCGCAATACATGCCTATCGATTATGATCTGCTTTGCGGCCAGGGCAGAGCCGTGCAAATACGGTCGCTCTACGGCGAAGCGTCGCGTTTTCGCGCATGGAAAAATATCGCCTCGGCCTATCGGCGCCTGGTCGATTGGTTTCGTGAAAAGCTGCTGCCGGGCTATTCGCGACCCGGCCAGGGAGTGAAGATCTGGCTCTCCAAAGAAAATTCGCAATTAATCTTCTGGTCCCTTCCGAAAAACATCAGAATCCTCATTCTCCCGTGAATGAACGCGACCTTCCTCGGAAACCCCGCACGTTCGGCAGCCGAAGCCTTTGAAGTGTTCAGGCCAGCCTGCGCCTTGGGCCGCATTTCATCGGCGGGAGCAGGCTCCGGCGCTCCAAAGCAGCCATGAACAGCCTCCGGAAAACCCGGCTCTCAAGGGCGCGGGATGCCGGGGATCTCGCCAAGACGGATAAAAGCTGGCCGGAACAGGTTTTTTCTGGTATTGTGCAGGCAGGCCATATCAGCTCCCGGGGCGCATTCCAGCCCAGCCAGTCTGACACGGCATTCATGAAAGAAAGGGCGGATCCCTAATGGGAGGTCGAAAGACAAGGTCCGCATACCGCCCTGGGGATTTTCGGGGAAACGCCGACTGACGGCCGCGGGGCCATGGAGCTTCACGGCGGCCGGAAAGCGGACTTTTATCGGATAGATGAGAAATCCAAGCGTATTTTTATGGACGGGGGAGGAGTGATATGAGAATCGAGACGCGCGTTGTCGGCGATGTCCGGATACTTGACTGCAGCGGCAAAATCACTTTAGGGGAAGGGACGATGGTCGTCCGCAACCGGGTTCGCGAACTTGTCGAGAGCGGTGTGAAGAAGATCGTTCTCAATCTCGCCGATGTCCACTATATCGACAGTTCCGGGATCGGCGAACTGGTAAGCACCTACACCACTGTCACCAAGAACGGCGGACAGCTGAAGCTCCTGAATCTTACGAAAAAATTCAACGAGCTTCTCTCCATCACCAAGCTGTTGACGGTTTTCGATGTATACAACGACGAGCGGGCCGCCCTGGGCAGCTTTGTCTAACCGAATGCTTGCCGCGGTTTTCACAGGCTTCACCGGAACCGTCGCGGCCCGATGAGGAAAAGCGCGGCCTTCCCGGGCAGGAAGACTGGCGGCAGGCAATTCCGGCCTTGGGGCATCGAAATATGGCTGCCGACTATTCCATATTGCTGACAGGGCTTGCGAGTCTCGAGGAGGAACTCGCCTCGAACCATTTCTCCCAAGCGGGGCACCGGGTGTTGACGGCCCGAAATCTCGTTGAAGCCCGGGACGCGCTGAAGACACGCCGCGTGGATCTGGTATACCTTCAGGCTTCCGCGGATGAGAACGCCCTAAGCGAACTCCAGGAACTCATCGCCCATAGCCGCCAGCCCGTCGTGCTCCTATGCTCCCGGCCGGCCGAAGGCCTCGTTCTCGAGGCCTGGCGCACCGGTGCGGCCGACATCCTTTTCCTGCCCCTGACTCCACGGTCTCTGGACGCCAGCCTGCAGCGCGGCGCGAGGCAGATCCCCTCGCGCGACCCGGGCCGCGCGGCCGGAGTTCAGGCCAAGCTGTTCTACCTCGACGAAACCGGCAAGGAGTGCCGGGTCGAAATTGTCCCGCCCCGCCTCACCATCGGCCGCAGCTCCGCCAACGATCTGATCTTGAACCAGATGGGCATCTCACGGTTCCACGCGGAGGTGCTGGTTCAGGACGGAGATTATTTTCTGCGCGATATGGGCAGCAAGCTCGGAACCACCTTGAACGGCGCCAGGGTGGAGGAGGCCAAACTGACCAGCGGCGACAGGATTCAGCTCGGCGGCCCTCAGGGTCTGAGCCTCGTCTTTCATATCGGGGATCTCCTCCAATCGCTCCTCGGCAGCTCCGACAGCAAATCCGAGATAAGTCTCTCGGTCCGCGGATTCAAGGAAATCGGCATGCTCCTCGCCGCGTTTCGGGCTCTCAGCTCAATCCCGATTCTGGACGACCTGCTGGCTCTCGTCTTGGATACCGCCATCGAGCTCACGGGAGCGGAACGCGGCTTCATCATGCTGAAGGACGCGGACGGCGGCCTCGGCTTCCGGTGCGCGCGCGACAACCGCAAGCAGACCCTCGACGGATCCTGTTTCCAGACCAGCCGGCGCGTGCCGGAGGATGTTTTCGAGACCGGCCGGCCGATCGTCATTCGGGACCTGGATCTGAAAGACGGAACGGAAAGCCACAACTTCACGCGCCAGCTCGGGCTCCGGAGCGTCTCCTGCGTTCCCCTGCGGCATGTCGCCGTGCAGGAGTCCTCCGACCCCGACGCCGCCGAGGGCGCGGAAACCATCGGCGTTCTTTACGTGGACAGCAGGACCATCGGTCCCGGCCTTTCACGCGGCCGGGTCGACGCGCTCGAGACCCTGGCGTCCGAGGCGGCCATTGCCATCCACAACGCCCGCCTGTATAAGGACTCCCAGGACAAACGCAGGCTGGACGAACAGCTGGCCTTCGCCCGTGAAATTCAACGGGCGCTCCTCCCGGATCCCGTCCGGGAACTGGATTATGTGCGCGCGCACAGCGAGAGCATCCCATGCCACGAAGTCGGCGGCGACTACTTCGACTATTTTGAACTGAAAGACGGGCGGTTTGCGTTTGTGCTGGGCGACGTGGCCGGAAAGGGGATGCCGGCGGCCCTGCTGGCCTCCCTGATCCAGGGGATTCTTTCCGCGCAGGCCACGCTCGAAATGCCCCTCCCCGCCATGATCTCCAACATCAACAGGAACCTTGTGGCACGCGGGACGGGGAGCCGCTTCGTCACTTTTTTCCTCGGAGTTCTGGACCGCGACGGCCGCTGCAGTTACATCAATGCCGGACATAATCCCCCTTTCCTCATCGGTCCGGACGGCTCCATGAGGGAACTGACGGCGGGGGGCGTGGTGCTTGGGCTTTTCCCCGCGGCGCAGTATGAGTCGGAAACCGTCATTATGGGGCCCGATGATCATCTGGTTCTGTTCACGGACGGAGTGATTGAAGCGCTCAACACGGCGGGAGAAGAATTCGGCAAGGAGCGCCTGGAGGAACTCCTGCGCGTCAGCGCCGGGGCGGCCGCACCGGAAATTCTGGCGCGCGTGCGCGACTCCGTCCTCGCGTTTTCGACCGGCGCCCCCCAGCACGACGACATCACCGTGATGGTTTTGGGGTATCGGGAATCGCGGAAACCGCTGTGACTGCCGATGGACATCGGCGCTCTCAGAGGAAGGAGGCTGAGCCATGCTCCGCAGTGAGATAGAGGCGTTTTTTGAAAGGCGAAACGAAGCCTGGAACCGCCACGACGTGGACGCGCTGACGGCCGATCACATTGAAGACGGCGAAGTCCACAGTCCCATTTACGGGCATGTCCAAGGGTGCGACGTGATCCGGACTATTTACGCCAACTGGTTCTATTCCTTCCCCGACGCGCGCCTTACGATCGAGCATCTGCTGATCGACGGGGACAATGCAGCCCAGTTCGTGAAGATGACCGGCATCCAGAAGGGCGATTTCTGCGGCCTGGCGCCCACCGGAAAGAGATTCGAAGTGCGCTGCTCGTTCCTTTTCCGCTTCGCGGAAGGCAAGATCGCGTGCGAGATCCGGATTTACGATTTCACCGGCATTCTTCTTCAGCTCGGCGTGCTCAAGGCCAAGCCGGCCTTTTGACACGCAAACCGCGGATTCAACGAATTCCGCGAATCAAACGCGCTTGCCGAATTCTTTCAATTCTTGCCGCTTGCGCTTATTCCGGAGGATTTTGGTTGGGCTGAAAAAATAGGATGGGACCGCTTCCCGGGGACTGCGCGAGCTACCGCGGGCGACCGGGCCCCGGCAGGGAGGCCGTGGCGCTGACGAGGGACCGGCCGTCGCACAACTCACCCATGACGCGCACGCCCCAATGGAGATGCGGCCCGGTGACTCTGCCGGTCCTGCCGGATAAGCCGATGACGACGCCCCTGTCAACCACATCGGATTCCTTCACGTCGATCCTCGACAGATGGGCGTAAATCGTGAAAACGCCGACGCCGTGATCGAGGATCACGCTGTTTCCGGCATAAAAGAGATTTCCCGTGAAAACAACCCTTCCCCTGTTGGAGCTCCGGATCGGAGTGCCTTCATCGGCCGCGAAATCCGTCCCGAGATGCCGGCTCCTCTGCCGCTTGTTGAAGACTCTCCGGACGCCGTACGCGCCGGTGACTTCCCCTTCCAGCGGAAGCATGAAGGGGCCGGCGAAATACGGGGTGCCGGCGCTCCCGGCCCTGTAGACCGCGGCGATGATCTCCCGTTCCCTCGCCACTCTCTCGGCGTCTTTCCTGGACAGCGTTACCTTGTCCGGATCCACCTTCAAACTCACCGCGGGGAAGACCTTTTTTTGCACCGTGACCTTCGCCAGAGTAAGCTCCCCTTTCGATGTATGCAGCCTGCAGGCGTAAGGAATAAGCCGGCTTTCGCAGGGCTCTGATATCAAGGCGTTGAGATACCCCTCGGGTCCCAGGAAATATTGGACGTTCCTGCCGTTGCATTCGAGCCTGGAGGGAGCGGCGTCCACCGGAAGCCTGCACCGGACAAGTGCGACCTGACCGGGCGTCAAGCGGACGGCCTGGGGAGCATCGGCGGCCGGAGAGACAACTCCGAGGCTGAATGCGGCCAAAACGGCCGCGGCCGCGAGCCGGACCCGCACTCTTCTCACCGCAACCGCCATCCCTGATCTCCTATGAAGCCTGACAAATGGAGGTTAACCCGCCAAAAGCCGCAACTCAATACCACTATGGCGCGGCGGCGGGAAAACCCAAGGCCGGCACATGAGAAACCCTGCCGCAGAAAATCCGTGAAATCGGCGCCTTTTTTTTCTATTCTTGCCCTACTGAAGCGTTGGCGCGCCATGCATGAATGGTATCGAAGCAAAAAGGAGAGAAAAAATGAAATGGCATATCAGTGCTGTTCTGATCGCGGCGCTATGCCTGAGCCTTTTCTGCAGTCTGCCGGCTCAAAATAATCAGGCCCAGGCGCAGGGCAAAGCCGCTCAGGGAAAAATCACGGTGCTCAGCCCCATGGGAAAGCCCCCGGACATTGTGCTTAAGCCGATGGCTCCCCGCCCGGCTTCTCTGGAGGGCAAGACGGTGTATCTCGTCAACGACGGCTACCTGGGAACGGATATTCTCCTGGGAGAGATGGAGGCATGGTTCAAGGCGAACATGCCGAAGGTCAACGTCGTTTACAGGGTCAAGGGCGGAGGAGGCTTCACCGCGGAGGACCCGAAGCTGTGGGAGGAGATCAAGCAGAAGGCCGACGCCGTCGTCATGGGAATGGGGCATTGAAGCCTCTGTGTGTCGGCGGTCGTCGCACACTGCATCAATATTGAATCCAAGCTTGGCGTCCCCACCGTTCCCCTGATCACCTCGGAATTCTACAAGCAGGTGAAGACCCACCACACCATCCAAAAGGGAATGCCGAACCTGCGGATCGTCTATCTCATCTCCCCGGTCTGGGGGAAGAAGGCCGAACGTCTGCGCAAGGAAATCGTCATGAACAGCCCCGTCAGCGGGAAAATGATCATGCAGGAAATCGTCGATAATCTGACGCGGCCTTTAAACGACGAGGAAAAGAAGACGGGGACCATCCCGCAGTCCGCCGGACCGGATCGCTTCACCGACACGCCGGAGAACCTGCAGCGGATGTTCATGGAAAAGAGGATGACGGATTACCTGCCCATCGTCCTCCCGACCGAGGAAAAGGTCGCCGAGATGCTGAAAGGAACAAGCCGCGATCCCGACGAGGTGGTCGGAAAGATGGCGGCGCACACGGCGATGCCGGGCGAAAACAACGTGGAAGTTTTCGAACACTGGTCCTATACGGTCAGGACAGTCGCCATCAACGCCGTCATGGCCGGCTGCAGGCCCGAATACATGCCCCTTCTGCTCGCGGTGGCTTCGACGGGGAAAGAGTCCCTGTCGGTGTCGGACAACTCTTTCACCGAAGGCCTGATCATCAACGGGCCCATCCGCGACGAGATCAAGCTCAACTACGGCCTGGGAGCCATGGGACCCTTCAGCCAGGCCAACTCCACGATCGGCCGGGCGTGGAACCTCCTGTCCATCAACGCCGGGAATTGCGGGAGAGTGGGAACGACTTACATGGGAACGGTCGGCAATCCCATGAACTGGAACCACGTGATCATCGCGGAAAACGAAAAGGATTCCCCCTGGCCGCCCTTTCACGTGAGACGGGGATTCAAACCGACGGACAGCGTCGTGACCCTCATGGAAGGCTGGGGCGTCCTTTCGGCCAAGAACTCCAAGTACAGCGTCTGGCAGAAGGAGATGGATTTCCCCGCGATCGTCAAGAGGATCGTCAACGACCAGGATGGGCTCTTCGGCGCCCTGGTAGTCCTGAACCCCACAGTCGCCACCTTCATCAAGGAAGCCGGATTCGACACGGTGGAGAAATTCACCGATTACCTGCTGGCGCCCGAACCGGGGCAGCCCGCTCCTCCCGCCCCTCCGCAGGCGCCTAAAGCGCCGGATGCCAAAGGTCCGGCTCCTAAAGCGAAGATGCCGGGCTTCGGCCGTCTGCAGGTGAACATCGTCGTCACCGGAGGGTCCAACAATAATTACTGGAGTTACGGCGGGATGGCGGCGCGCCAAAGCGTCCTGATCGATAAATGGCGCTAGCCTGGATCGCGCATTATTCGGACGGCGAGAGCATACAGAGGCAGCCGCGAATTGATGGAGCTTGCGGCTGCCTCATGAAAGGCCGGTTCTAGAGCAACGGCAGAGGCTTCGGCGGGGCGCCGAAGGAGTAGAGGGTCGCCTGCGCCTCCGTGAAGTAGAAGGTCACGAAAGTCTCGTCATCCGCCCCTTTGGGGTAGACCTGCAGAAGCATCTTGCCTTCCTCAAAAGCCTGCACCTTCGCGTCGCGGCTGTCGTCCACCGCGATCTTGCCCCGGACCCGCAGCCAAGTCTGATCCGCCCCCATAGCCGAAATCTCGATATTCGGGTTCTTCACCAGCTGCTTGTAAACGTCCTTCGTTTTGTTGGTGCACATGTAGAGCGCGTTGTTCCTCTTCATGATAAAACCGAAAGGCCGAACCCTCGCCTTGTCCCCGTCCACGGTCGCAAGATGAAAGACGGGATTGGCCTTCAGGAACTCATAAGCCGAATTCATAGAAACCTCCTCGCAAGCACAAACAATTGATCGGACATATCCTTCATTTAGAGCGCCTCCCATGATACCGCAAAGACTCCGGGATCGCAAAGCGGCGCCGGACGTACATGGGCCGTCCGTTCCAATCCCCGACCGACCCCTCCGCTTCCTCCTGCGGGAGAGGCTACAGAACCGCCTTGATCATGGACCTCGGAAGACAGATCGATGTCGGCGACGTCCGCCGCCCACAGGATTCATGGGACTACGGCGTCAGGCACTCCACCTGCACTATTTGAGCGCCTTTGCGTCTGAAGCAATGGACCGCGCCGCCGGCGGCGCGGCACCTTCCGTCGGGATACGTGACCAGGGCCGTCCCGGAGGGAATGCCGTAGAATACGGACCGCTCCTTCACCAGGCGCGCCAGCGTCCGAAGCTCCTCCCAGCCGTCCTCCTCATCGTGGGTGTCGCAATAAATCTTCGCGACGCCGAGGCAGGGGAAAAGTTCCGGCGCCGCATCGGCCTCGGGACCGCGCCAGCGGACCCACTTTTTCGCCAGCATGATGCTTCCGGCGGACACCCCGAAAAAGACTTTCCCCTGCCGGTATTGGTCCAACAGGAAGCCGGTCATTCCCTTTTCGACCAAAACCCTTATCCCCTCTTCCACGTCGCCGCCGCTGAAAAAAACAATACGGCTCTCCTCGATGACGCGCGCGGCTTTCGCGGGGTCCGCGCGGCGCCCGCACAGCGGCGCCGGCCCGATCGTTCCGGCGCCTGCCCTTCTGAGGACGCGGCTGATCATGGCGCGGAACAGGGCATTGTCCCCCGATGCCGCGCCGATATACGCAACCGAGGGACGCAAGGCCCCGGCCAGAGCGAGCGCTTCCGCGAAAAGCGGGTCGGGATTGCGACGGGCCGCGGGCCGCCGTCCACCCGCGATGAGGTAGACCGGTTTTCGCTTATCCGCCATCCTTCCCTCCGCGCCCGCCGGATGACAGCCCGAAATCGAGCGGGAAATGCCGCCTGGCCAGCAGAAACTTGCCTGAAACTTCCGGCGCAAGCCTGCCCACGGCCTCCGCCGTCACATGCACCGCGCCGCCCAGAAGCCCGCGCAGAGCGTCCCGCACGTCCCGAAGAACAGACCGCGCCGGCCTGCTTCCATCCAGCACGAGCCGCGATTGAACGCGCCCGGGCGACGGCTGATCCAGACGGTATTCGTCGATGCCCTCCACCGCCGCCAGCGCGCGGTCCAGACGCCCATGCGTCACCAGCCTGTTTCCCGTCGCGACAAAGGCGCTGATGAGCCTACCCTCGACGGACGACAGCGTCACGCCGAAGCCGCGGCCGCAAGGACAAGGCTTCGGCGCAACCCTGACGAGATCCCCGACATCGAACCGGAGCAGCGGGAACCAGCGATTGCCGAATGTTGTGGCCAGGACGCGGCCGACGCTTTGATCCCCGGTCCGTTTCACGGGGACGATGTCGGCCCGGCAGAAGGCGGTGTTCTGATGCAGGCTCCCCCGCTCGCATTCCATGAACACGTACCCCGACTCCGTCGACCCGTAGGAACTTGCGATCGGGCAGGAGAAGACCCTTCGGACGGCGCGCAGGTGGAGCGCGGAGGGGAACTCATAGGTCAAAGTGATCAGGCGGGGCTGGTACAGGGCTTTGCCCTCGCGCCAGGCCCACCGGGCGAAGCGCGCGAGAAGCGAGGGATTGGCCTCCATCACGACAGGGGCGAACGCCTCGAGCTCCGCGCGCATCCTCTCCTCGTGGCCCTCGGGCCACTCCTCGGTGCTGCCGAATTCATTGAGATATAGATAGTTTCGCAGCATCCTCCGTTTGCGCGGGATCGGCGGGCCTCCGCTTCGCGGACCCACCGATAAAGCGCTGCCGAGGATGGCCTCGCGATGCGAGCCCGTGAGACAGCGCGCGGCACGGGCGTTAAGACGCCAGGATGCCCTTTCCGAAGCGTCCCACCATTCCTGATTCCATATATTGGCGACCGCCTCGTCCGCCGTCCCGCTGGTGTGCACGAAATAGACCTCCTCCCGCGCGAGCGCGGCGTCCAGATCTAGGCCGCGCGGTACCAACCCATAGGGGAAATGAGCCCGGATGTCCGCTTTGGTCAGCATCGGCAGGGCGGCGTAACGCTCGTCGATCGGAAAACTCTCCCCCGGATCGAACGCCCGCCAGGACTCATAAATCCTCGTGCGGTTCAGGGCAAGACGCAGGGTCTCAAGACAGCGCCTTTGATAAGCCTGGAGAAGCTTTTCGACGGACATTAAAGTCGGCATAT
>CAYZTZ010000047.1:0-20911 GCA_964481255.1 uncultured Acidobacteriota bacterium
GGATAAGACAATGACTCCCATCCGCAATAAATACATCGCCTGTGTTAATACGACCGAAAGCCGCGAAATGTTCTCTTCTCCGAGCTCTATTTCAATTTGATGGATTGTTTTCCGCGGTTTTGCGCCGCCCTGCCGGCTTCAGCTCCGGCTCTTTACGGGAGTCCTTTGCGAACCCGCTGCTCCCGGGCTGCGAGTTGTCCGGCTTGAGGTATTGGCGGATGAAACCGGGCTTGAGGAGGCGGACGACCTCTTAAGGGAAGCGGCGCGGGAAGGCACCTGGAGCCGGGTCCCCTCCCTCAATATATTATTGGGAGAGATGTTGTTGGCCCTGGCCAGCTCCGCGACGGAGACGCGGTATCGTGCGGCGATCCTGCCGAGGGTCTCGCCGCGGCGCACCTTGTGGCGGCCCTCATATTCGGGATATACCCGGACCTTCGCCTTCGGAAGGGCCGCCAGTTTTTCTTCAATACCCGGATCGACGTCCACCGGCACTTTAAGCTGGAAGTCGGGATAATTGGCGGGCGTCGTCAGCCCCCTCAAAGCGGGATTCATCCTTTTCAGCTCGTCGACGGGGATGCCGAGAATCTTCGCCGCGGCACGGAGATCGATCGGCTTGGATACCGACACTTCCGTGTATTCAAGCGGCGGATGAAGCCGGGTGGGCAGCCCGTATTTTTCCGGATTGCGCCCCAGAATGACGCTGGCCTGAACAAGCGGGACGTGATTCTTTGTTTCCAGCGGAACCTTTTTCTTGAGGTTGACCAGTTCCCAGAAATCGCTGATCCCGGTGCTTTCCATCAACCGTTGCACCTTGCCTTCGCCCCAGTTATAAGCCGCCAAAGCGAGATTCCAGTCCTTAAACATGCCGAAAAGGTCTTTGAGATAGCGCGCCGCCGCGCGCGTCGACTTTTCAGGGTCGGACCGCTCGTCGACGTCCCGCGTGACTTTCAGGCCATAGCGTATGGCCGTGGCCCTTTCAAACTGCCAGATGCCTTTGGCCTTGGCTCTCGATACGGCATGGGGCTTGAAGAGACTTTCGACCTGGGCCAAATACATGAGGTCCAGAGGGATGGATTCCTCGCGGAAGATTCTCTCGATGAGCGGGCGGTATTGCCCGGAACGCAACAGTCCGTCCTCGAAATGCCGGCGTCCTCGGCTCAACAGGTAATTCAGGGACTTCATTACCAGATCGTTGATTGTTATCGGGATCTCATATTTTTGGCTCAGAAGATCCACGGCGATGGCGTCCTGCAGGGAGGGATCCACGGTGATGGGAACAAGGTCCAAAGCATCCAGCTCATCCACGGCGGCGCTTTCGACCTCATCCTCCGGTTGGGCCGGCACGGGGAGATACATCGACTCGTCTTCCTGGATGCGCTGAATTATCTCCTGAAAGAAGCGGTTAAGCGTCGGCGTGGACGCCAGGTCCCAATCCGAGTTCAGAAGCATGTCCACCGCCTCGTTGAACGCCTCCCGCGCCTTTTCGGATTCGCCCGATTTGATGTAGCCGGAGCCTTCGAGATACTTGGAACTGGCAGACCGCATCAGTTCCAGCATCCCTTTGGAAACATTGGCGTTGCCCCACGCATAGGATGTTTCTTCGGGGATCGCGGGAGCCGGGGTGGAAGACGCCGTTGGGCTGTTGACTGCGAACGCCGGGGCGGGCGCAAGAAAGCAGGCGCAACAGGCCAATATCCACCGGGCAAATTGCAGTCTCTTCATCACCGTGTCGCAACCGCATCCGCAGCTTTCGAGCTGCAACCGCAGGCGCTTCCCGCGCCGTTATCGATAACTTTGAAATCAGGATCGACTTCAGGCATTCCGACGGCCTTTATGGCCGCTGAAACACTTCATTTCATATTCCGCGCGGAGGATTTCGCCTGTCCCGAAGCCATCAGGAGCTTGGCTTCAGGGAGAACCTCCAATCCTTTCAGAACCTGGGCGTCCCCCTCAACCGCAGCTATAAAGCCCTCCTGCAGTCCATAAGACGACGTGTAGACCTCCTGCCTAATTCTGCGCCTGATAAAGTCGATGTTATTCCGGATATCCTCATCCGTAAAGCTGATATTGCGCTCCCGCAGAAATTCCTTCAAATCCTTCAGGATCGGATCCGTTATCTCAAGTTTCGGCAATGGCTTGGGAGCCCTTTTGGGACCGGATTCCCCGCTGCGATTGTTCAATTGAAAGTGCTCCGCTCCGGGGACCTGCCCCGATGTCAACCGACGGGCGTAAAGGAAAAAGACATCCTTGGAGGCCAGGAGCGCTTCGAAACGATTGAGTTCGCGCATGGGTTCGACCACATCCGGCGTTATGCCGCCGCCCCCGTAGACCTTGCGCCCGCTGTCCGTCTGATAGATCTCCCTTTCCGCCTTTTTCCCGGAATCCGAACCGTTCGTGAAATAATACTGATACGTGGAACCTGAATAGTCGCGCTGAATGAGCCTGCCGCTCGGGGTGTAATACCTGGCCGTCGTCAGAGCCATCCCGGTGTTATGCTCAAGGGTGTACACAGACTGCACCAGGCCCTTGCCGAAGCTGGTTTCCCCCACGATAAGAGCCCTGTCATGATCCTGCAAGGCTCCGGCGACGATCTCCGAGGCGCTCGCGCTGTGACGGTTGATGAGGACCACCACGGGAAGCCGCACCTTCTCCGGACCGGGCGCACGATAGGCTCTGGCGGAGCCTTCCGCCCTCCCCTTGGTGGAAACGATCAGCTCTCCGCGGGGCAGAAAAAGGTCCGCCACCTCTATCGCCTGATTCAGCAGACCTCCCGGGTTATCCCGCAGATCCAATATCAGACCTGAAATATAGTCGGCCTCCAATTCCCTGAGCTTGGAGCGGAGCTCGTCCGAGGTGGATTCCGTAAAGCGGTCTATCTTGATGTAGCCGACTCCCGGCTTTATCTCAAAGGCGTAGGGGACTGTTATGAGCGGGATCTCGTCCCGTTCGATCGTGAATTGAAGGGGGTCGCTCAGGCCCGGACGCTCCACGGTAATGCTGACAGTGGTTCCCCGGGGACCGCGCAGATGATTGACCACTTCGTCCGATGTCCAGTCGTCTATGGGCTCCCCTTCGATGCGCGATATCACATCGCCCGCGCGCAAACCTTTCCGCTCGGCCGGGGAACCGATCGCCGGAGGCTCGACAATGACGACTTTCCCGCGGTCGCGGCCCAGGGGCCGCACGCGAATGCCCAGCCCGTAATACTTGCTGTGCTGTTCTTCCCTGAGCCGGAAGAATTCCTTGGGATCAAAGAAGCTGGAGTGCGGGTCCAAAACGTGAAGCATGCCCTTGATGGAACTGTAAACCAGTTGGTCAGGGCTGATGGGGTCGACGTAAGCCCGCTGAATGACATCCAGGGCCTCGGTGAAATTCGTCAGAAACTCATTGGGCGACGTGAAGGAGGATGATCCCGATTTCGCGGAGGCCCTGTCTCCCAGAAGTCCGACCGCGAGCGAGGAAAAGAGAACAATGAGAACTAAAATAACGGCAAATCGATATTTCATAAAGGGTTGGCTCCAGGTCCGGACCACATAAGCTCCCTGAGTATAGCATGCCGCCGATTGGACTTACAAGATTCAAACGATTGTTGGCAGCGATACACTCGCCCTGGCGGGGAGGGGTTCTTGAAAGGCAAAGGAAACCATAAACGGCGCGGATGGAACGCATGAGGGCGTCCGCAAGCTTCCGCCCGCGTCGCTTGACTTAAGGCTTTCGCTCATCTAGACTTGAGCCAGGGTATCGGCGGCAGGAGCCGGGAAAGAAAAGAAGGTTGCGGCATGCCCAGTCTGGGAATGCAGGAAATCATCATTATATTTATTCTTGCGCTCATCATCTTCGGCCCTCGGAAGCTGCCGGAGCTGGGCAAGACTCTGGGAAAAGGCCTCGCCGAATTCAAGAGAGCCTCCAATGAGCTCAAGCAGACCTGGGAAGAGGAAGTCCGCCTCGATAAGGAAAAGGAAGCCGTATCGGAGATTATCAAGGACAGCGCGATCCAGCCTTCTGAAATCCTCCAGGACAGCTCAACTCCGTCATCCGAGAGTCCCGCGCGCGATGACAACTCCGTAGGGTGAAAATAGATTCAATGAATGAGGCACATACGGGGCTGGACGCGGATAAGGACTCGTCCGAACTCGAAAATGAAGCGGGGAAGATGTCCTTCCTCGAGCACCTCGACGAGCTGCGGAGGCGTCTCGTCCATATCGCCTGCTACATCGGCGTCGGCTTCGTCGCATGCTGGTTTTTCGCGAGGCCGATTTACGATTTCCTGGCCGTCCCGCTGACCTCTTCCCTTCCTGAAGGCACAAAACTCGCCTACACGCGCCCGACGGACCCATTCACTCTCTATATGAAAGTGGCCTTTCTGGGCGGCATTTTCCTGACGCTTCCGCTGACCCTGTATGAGGCCTGGAAATTCATAGCGCCCGGGCTTTATCGAAAGGAAAAAAGATACGCCGTCCCGTTCATGGTCAGCTCCCTTGTCCTTTTCATCGGCGGCGCGTCCTTCTGCTACTACGTGGTCCTTCCCGCGGCCTATAAATTTTTAATCGGCCTCGGAGCTTCCTTTCAGCCTGTCATCAAAGTGGATGAGTATCTGGACCTCACCAACATGATGCTGCTCGGCTTCGGACTGATTTTTGAGATGCCGGTGGTCGTGGCTTTTCTCTCCATCTTCGGTTTGGTCACAGCCGGCTTTCTATGGAGCAAGTTCAAATACGCCGTGCTGGCCATCGTGGTGCTCGCCGCCGTCATCTCCCCGACCCCCGACGCCTTTAATCTCCTTCTGTGGTCGGGGCCGATGGTGCTTCTTTACATTGTCAGCATAGGGGTCGCGGCCATTTTCGGGTGGCGCCGCAAAGCCAAGGGCCTGGCTTAGCCCGGAGCTTGTGCGCTCTCACGCTCGGAGCTGTCCAGCCCTGCGATTTTCGATTGCACATATTCCCCCAACACGTCAAAAAACTCGGATATCGTCCGCGAAGCGTGCAGGCGCGCCCGGAGCTCCCCCCCTTCGGGAAATCCCCTGGAGAGATAACCCGCGATTTTCTTTAGTTTACCCAGGGCCATGGGAGGAGGGACCTGCCGGCTTACCCGTCTGAGAAAATCGTCCATGAATGCCGCCTTTTCCTCCGTGCTCACCTGCTTTACGGCCTTTCCGTTGAGGTGGTCCCAGCATTGCCGGATCAGCCACGGATTGCTCAGGACGCCGCGGCCGATCATTATGCCGTCCACCCCCGTCTCTCGAAACATGCGCTCGGCGTCCGACGGCGCGAAGACGTCTCCGTTGCCGATGACGGGTATGCGCGCCCTTTCCTTAACCCGGGCGATGATGCCCCAGTCCGAATGCCCTGAGAACATGTCGCTGCGGGTCCGGCCGTGAATCGTCACCGCCTCCACTCCGGCGTCCTGCGCGATTTGAACCACCTCTACGGCGTTGATGGAATCGCGGTCCCAGCCCGAGCGGATCTTGATCGTCAGGGGAATCCTGACAGCCTCGCGCACCGCCCTCAGGATTTTTCCCATCCGGGGCAGATCCCTCAGCAGGTTGCTTCCTCCCCCTTGTTTGACGACCTTTTTGACGGGGCATCCCAGATTGACATCCACGATGTCCGCCCCCATCGCCTCGACCATGGCAGCGGAATCGGCCATGCGGGCGCTGTCGGAGCCGAAGATCTGAATGGAAACGGGACGCTCCGACTCCTCGAAGCGGGTCAGGCCCTCGGCCGCGCCCCTGTTCCGCGTCATCCCTTCCGTGCTTACCAGCTCGGACACGACCAGTCCGCATCCGCCCAGGCCTTTAATGGCCTGGCGGAACAGGGAATCCGTGTGCCCGGCTATCGGCGCGAGAACAAGCGGGGGATCGACGGCGACGTCACGAATCCTGAACATGGGATGTATATTATATAGTGATGCGCCTGGCGCCGGCAAAGCCGTATGGGTTCCAGCCTTGAGAACGGCGAGAACCGAGGCCCATAGAGCGGATCGCGAAACGGATACCTATGGCATACCCTCCGGGACAGGGCAAATTCGGACAGCACCTCATGAGGCTGTGGCGAAACTACCTGGAGCAGTTCGCCGACAGGGATGGAGATGTGGAGGCGCAGACGATTGTGGCCGCATACCACTCCGTCGAGGCCCTGACCTTACTGGCGCGAATCCTTGACAGGGATGACCGCTACAGGCAGCTGATCGACCAACGCGTCGCGCGTTTCCGCGAGGCAGGCTCGCAAGCCGGGAACTTCATCGACTGTCTCATCAACGCGACGTTCTCCCTTTACAACAACCTGAACATCCTGAGCCGCCAGTTCACCGAGGGAAACGCCGAGGCCTCGGACTTTATAAAAGGGATTGATGAACAGGTCCGAAAGAGCGTGAATGCCGAAAGCGCCGTCGAGAGGCCGGCCGCAGCCCTGCGCTCCTGCTTCCCGCTGCTCAGCCTGTTGACCCTTGCTCTGGATCAGGACGGGACGCAGACCGGCGCCATCCGGCAGGTGGAGCGGCGGTTCGCGGCCGGGGCCAACGCCTCCACCACGGAATGGGAACAGCTGCTGAACGCCCTGTACCGGATGGTGGAGATGCTGCAGATCATGGCCCTGCTCACCGACTCGGATCTCCGGGACCAGATCGACCAGATCGCCTCTCGCTTCAAGGAGGAGGATCAGTCCAGGGAACTGCGGCTCAAGCTGCGCAACGGATTCTGCAGGTTTTTCGAACTGGGGCATCTGCTGACGACGCATGTCGACGCCATGCTGTAGCTCCGGAGGACGGCTCCGGGCGCAGATCCCCTCAGGGGAGCAGGACGACTCCCGGAAACCGTCCCTGCGGATGCCCGATCGCACCGCCGCGGCAAAGAGGCGAGCGCTCGCGCCGCCGAGTCCCGTCATCGGGCGGCGGCGTCGAAGCGCTTCTGAACCGCGTTCCAATCGATCGCTTTGAAGAAAGCCTCGATATAATCGGGGCGCTTCAGCCCGTAATCGATCATGAAGGCGTGCTCGAACACGTCCATGATAAGAATCGGCGTCGCTGCTGCGAGATGTCCGCCGTCGTGTTCGTTGATCCACACGTTCAAGAGCTGGTCGCCCGCGGCGTCGTAATAGAGCATCGCCCAGCCGATGCCCCGCATCGCGCCGACCGCCTTGAACGTCTTTTCCCAGTTCTCGAAGGAACCGAAATCCCCGGCGATTTTCGCGTGAAGCCTGGAACCTTTATCGGGAGCCTGGCCGCCTTTGGCCATGTTCCCGAAATAGAGCTCATGAAGCCTCATGCCGTCGAATTCCCATCCGAAACGCCGCTTCATCTCGGCGTACTGGGGCGTCGCCGCCTTGCCCTGCTTCTCCAGTTCCGCCAACTCCTCCATGAGCTTGTTGGTGTTGGTCACGTACCCGTTGTAAAGAGTGAAATGATTGGTCAGCAGCTGATTGCTGAAACCCTCGGTGCCGAGCAGCCCTTCAAAATTCAACGCCTGATACTTCATCCGATTCTCCTTTACCGGCATTCCTCCGGTCGAAATTTCCCGTTTGCGGGGCAACATCCGGCCCAACCGGCGGACCGGCGCCACGCAAAGTCAATGAAACTGAATTTTAAGATAAATCGGGGATCCCGGCCAGCCCTCAAAGCGACCGACGTAAATTTTTTCACCTTTCGGCGCGCTCAGGACCGGCCGCCGACGCTCTGAAATCCGGAGAAACGCAAAAGCGGCTCCTGCCTGTATGCCGCCTGGCTGCATTTCAGACGGCGGTGCGGCGGGAGGATGCGGGAAATTTCCGGAGGTGCCGCCGCAGCTCGAGACGCGACATCCGGCCCCGTGATCAATACGTCTTGATCGCGGGGCGAGAAAGGTTTAGGCTTCATTCCTTCATTCCCTTCGACAGCTCTCATGCAGGAATGGAGAACCAGAGATGCCGAGGCCGAAGCTTTCCGAACGAGTTGAAAACACGCCGCCTTCCCCGATCCGCAAGCTGGCGCCGCTGGCCGAAAAGGCCAAGAAGGCGGGAACCCACGTCTATCACCTGAACATCGGCCAGCCGGACATTGAATCTCCGCGGGAGTTTATCGATGGTCTGCGCCTGTACAAGGAAAGGATTGTGGCTTACGAACAGTCCCAGGGGAATGAACGATTGGCCGAAGCATGGTCAAGATATGTCAATAAGACCGTCCGGGTCGATACGCTGCCGGAGCAGTTTCTGATCACGACAGGCGCCAGCGAGGCTCTGTTGTTTCTGTTCATGACATGCTGCGACCCGGGCGACGAAGTCATCATCTTCGATCCCACCTATGCAAACTATCTCGGCTTCGCCGCCGTCACCAGTGTGCGTCCTGTTCCCGTGCCGAGCCGCCTGGAAGACAATTTTGCCCTTCCCGGGCGCGGAGAGATCCGGCGCAGGATCACCGGCCGCACCCGCGCCATCCTGCTCTGCAATCCGAATAATCCCACGGGGACCGCGTGCGGGAGGGACGAGCTGAGCTTCCTGCTCGACCTGTGCGAGGAAAACAATCTCTTTTTGATCCTGGATGAGACCTACCGCGAACTGGTGTACGACGGCCTCGAGCCTCTTTCGATTCTCAACATCGCGCCGGACAGCGACAGGGTGATTGTGGTGGACAGCCTTTCGAAGCGGTTCAGCCTGTGCGGGGCGCGCCTCGGATGCATCCTGACCTGCAACAAAGAGATCCTCGCCGCAACGTTGAAAATCGCCCAGGCCAGGCTGGCCTCTCCCACCATCGAACAGTTCGCGGCCGCGCATATGCTGGAGCATATCGGGCCGGATTACGTGGAACGCGTCCGGGATGAGTTCCTCTCCCGCCGCGACGCCCTGCACGAAGCGCTCCAAAAAATCCCAGGCGTCGTCGCGCACAAGCCCAGCGGCGCATTTTATTCCGTGGTGGGCCTGCCGGTCCGCGACGCGGAGGAATTCGCCGCGTTCCTGCTCTCCCAGTTTTCATACAAGGGACGAACAACCTTTATTGCGCCGGCGGCCGGGTTCTATAGCGACGCCGCGCGGGGCGCCCGGCAGGCGAGGTTCGCCTATGTCCTCAATAGCGGCGAGATCGAAAAGGCGATTGAGGCGCTCGCCGCCGGACTGGAGCATTACCTGAAGCAGCAGCCCGAAAGGGGAGTCGCGGCGCGGTGAGGTCCGGCGCCGGGTCCGCACCGGGAGTCCACGGGCCTCGAAAGGACGTTCCTTTGAACAGCCGGAAAAGAGTCATCCTGTATACGGACGGCGGCTGCCTCAGGAATCCCGGTCCCGGCGGCTACGGCGTCGTGCTTCTCTACGGATCCCACCGCAAGGAGATCTCCGGCGGATTCCGGCTGACGACCAACAACCGGATGGAGATCTTCGCGGCGATCGCCGGGCTCGAGGCGCTTAAGGAACCCTGCCAGGTGACTCTCTACAGCGACTCCCAATACCTCGTCCACGCGATGCAGAAGGGATGGGCGCGCCGCTGGCAGGCCAACGGATGGAAACGCAGCCGCTCGGAAAGGGCCCTCAACCCGGATCTCTGGGAAAGGCTCCTGAAGCTCTGTTCCATTCACAGAGTGAGATTCGAATGGGTGCGCGGCCACGCCGGGGAGAGCGAAAATGAGCGATGCGACGCCCTGGCGAAGGCGGCGGCCCAGGGCCCCTTTCTGGCCGTCGACGAGGCCTACGAAAGAGATTCGCCGTAAAGACGCATCGTGTTGACCGCCAACGCCTCGGCGGCTTCCGCTTCTCGTATCCCCTTCAGATCGGCGATCCACCTGGCGGCGACCGTCGCGTTGCGCGGCTCGTTGCGCTCTCCGGCCGAGGGTCCCAGAACCGGGCTGTCGGTTTCAACCAGGAGGCTTGCGAGCGGCAGTTTCCTGACAAGATTCTGCTTCTGAACGGACCGCGCGACGGAGGGAGGTATGGAAAAAAAGAAACCCGCTTCGACGCCCGGCATTGCGGCCGCAGGTCTGCCGTCAAAAGCGTGCAGTTGAACCTTGACGGCGCCGCTTTGCAGCAGGACCTCCACGGCATGCCGGCCCGCGGAGCGGGAATGCACATTGAGCGGCAGGCCCAGCTCGACGCTCAAATCGATAAAGCGGCGGAATATTTCTCTCTGAATCTCCCGATCCGCTTCCTTCTGGACAATCCAGTAATCAAGCCCGACTTCGCCGATCGCCGCGAGCTTGTCTCTGCGGGTGCGTATAAAAGCCCGCATTTGCTCGGCGCGCTCCAGATCGAGTTCGGAAGGGTAGAGTCCCGCCGCCGGGCGGATCATCGGGTAGCGGGCCGCCAGCTCCAGGTTCTTTTCGGCGTCGGTGAGATTCTCCCCGACGGAAAGGATTGCCGAGATCCCCGCGGCCCGGGCCCTTTCCAGAACCACAGGCAGATCGGGATCAAACGCCGCATCGCATAGATGGGCGTGCGTGTCCACAAGCGCCGCCATGACGCCAAGCATACCCGAAAGGGCGTCCGATTACATCCGCAGGGATATCCCTGGTTTCCAATCCCGCAAGCGCCGGCCCTGCATTTGCGGACGGCGAAGGGGCGCCAACCGATGTCCCATGCGGGCCGCCCCGGAGCGCGCCATGGGAACGCGGGGAACGGATGCAGTCGCGACGATCATTTCGCCTGCGGAGTCCGGGCCGGCTTTTCAGCGTCCGGGCGGACGCGCCAATCCCCATTTGCCGGTTCCCCCTGAATCTGATAAAGATTATGGACGGCTGAAGGCGAGGAGTGCGGAAAAGGACAAGGAGGTTGAGATGGCCGACTATGCCGCGCTGAAGAAAAGGGCGGACGAGCTGGGGGAACGAGCATGGGATGTGCCCGGGCTCGAGGCAAGGATCCGGAAGCTCTCCGCGGAGGGCATTCCGAAAAAGACTCTTGATCCAAAGGAGATATTGGCCAGGAAACAGGAGATATTGGACCGCGTGCAGCGCAGGGCGGAGGAATACAACTTCATCCTCAAGAACTGCGCGCAGGGCACGGCCCTCGCCCTGATGGAAGAGTTCGGCCTCGGCAACATGGAGGTGATCAAAGCGCTGACTCCATTCCCCGGCGTCGCCTCCTCAGGCGAGATCTGCGGCGGCATAACCGGAAGCCTGATCGCGTTCGGGTTGTATTTCGGGGGCGACGACCGCCTCGACCCGGAAGCCATACATAGGACCATCATGAAGGGCCAGAAGTTCATGGCCTTTTTCGAGGACGAAATCGGGCACATTTACTGCGCCGACATCATCGAAACGGTCATTTTGGGACATCGGCTCAATCCGGGCGAAAGCGACGAGACCATGGCGCTGTTTACGGCGGAGAAGGGATTCGAAAAATGCGGCCTGCCGCCCGCAATCGGAGTGCGTATCGCCGCGGAGTTCATCATTGATTCCATGAAGGAATAGAAGAGGCTCTATCGCGCGGAGGTTTGCGATGTCCGGCTCCATTCTGGTTCCCTTCGCCTGGGGCGCCGTGGCTTTTTTCCTGATCGGCATAGCCTGTCGAACGGTCGCCCTCGCGCGTCTTCCGGCCCATCTCCGGTGGGAATTGGCGCCGATCCCCCACGAAAAGCGCAGGGCGGGTTACGGAGGATCCTATCTCGAGGAGTATGAATGGTGGAAAAGGGCTCGGAAGAAATCCACGGCAGGCCCCCTGCTCCGCATGGCCGCGGAAATTTTCCTGCTGCGCGGTGTCTGGAGGCATAACCGCTCCCTCTGGCCTTTTTCTTTCGCGATGCACCTGGGAATTTACCTGTCGTTAGGCGCCCTTCTCTTTCACGCCGTCCTTGTGCTGCGATCCCACGGCTCGGCCGCGGCGGAGCCGGCCGTCCTTCTGAAGGCGGCGTCTGCGACGGCTTTGGCAGGTTACCTGCTCGGAGCCGCAGGGACCGCGGGACTCCTGCTGAAACGCCTTTGGGAACCGGAGCTCCGATGGTCCAGCAGCACGGGCGCCTTTGTAAACCTCCTCTTTCTCGCAACGGTTTTTACCAGCGGAGCTTACGCGTGGTTCCGCTCCCCGAACGCAGCGTCCGAGGTCGGGGTTCTCATCTCCGGCGTCTTCGGCCCCCGGGATGACTTTACGGTCGCTTTCCCGCTCGCGCTGCATGGGACCCTGGTCCTGCTGTTGGCCGTCTATCTTCCCTTTACAGGCATGATCCATTTCATCGCGAAATACTTCACCTACCACAGGGTCCTGTGGAACGACGAGCCGATGAACGGACGGCTGGAACGCCGGTTCAGGGATCTGCTCACACAGACGATGGATTGGGAGGCGGAGCACGCGGGCAAAGGGAAAAGCTGGGCGGAATTGGCAAAGGCGGAAACCGGCGGTGAAACGAAAGATTCTTAAACCCTCAGACATCGCGAAACATAGCGGCCGGCCTCTGGCGGAAATCCGCCTCGAGGACCTGGCTCCTCTTCCGCCGCCGTACGACAAGGTCCGGGAGCCGCCTTTGGAAGAAGGGCTCGGCGAGGATCAGAAATGCGCGTACGCCTGCAGCCCCGACGGCGTCAACGCCGTCCATCCGGCGGAGCCGGAATGCGACGCGGAGAGGAAAATCAACGTCGAACGATTCATTTCCGGCTTGAGGAAACTGCTGACGCGGGAAAACAACTGGACTTTTCTGCAGCCTCTCCTCCTGTCGCTGGATTCCTGCGCCCGATGCCAGACGTGCGCCGACGCGTGCCCGGTTTTTCAATCGAGCGGCCGGAACGAACTCTATCGGCCGACCTACCGGGCTGAGGTTTTCAGGCGCCTGGTCTCCAAATATGCCAAACCTCTGGGAAAGGCGCGCGCAAAGCTCGGCGGGACGGACATTGATCTCAACTGGGAGACGCTGAGCAGGCTTTACGAACTGAGCTACCGCTGCACGCTGTGCCGCCGGTGCGCCCAGAGCTGCCCGATGGGAGTGGACAACGCTTTGCTGACTCGGGAGATGCGCAAGGTGTTCAGCCAGGAATTGAATTGGGCGCCCGCGGAGCTTCACAAAAAGGGGACTGTCCTGCACCTCGAAGCAGGCTCTCCGTCGGGCATGAGGCCCTCCGTGGCCAAAGACAACGTGCAATTCCTCGACGAGGATTTCTCCGAAGTCACCGGCGTCGCGGTCTCGAATCCATGGGACGAAGAAGGCGCGGACGTTCTGCTGCTGCACAGCGCCGGAGAAATGCTGGCCTACCCCGCAGGCCTTGCGGCCTTCGCGATCCTTTGCCGCGCGGCGGGGATCCGATGGACGCTCTCCTCGGAGAAGCTCGGTTACGACGGGGTCAACTACGGCATTTTTTACGACGATCTGCAGTTTGCGAAAATCGCTCTGCGGCACGCGCGGATCGCGAAAAAACTTAACGTCGGCAAGATCGTCATGGGGGAATGCGGCCACCAGCACAAGGCGCTCATGGCCGTATCGGACCGTCTTCTCACCGGCGAATGGAACGTCCGCCGCGAAAGCGTCATGACCTTCCTGGAACATATTGTTTTCAGCGGCAGGATCCGGTTTGACCCTTCGAAAAACGATTTTCCGGTGACGCTCCACGATCCCTGCAATATCGTGCGGAACCTCGGCATCGTGGAGCCCCAGAGGCGCATCCTGCGCTGCCTCTGCCCGCAATTCCGCGAGATGACGCCGCACGGAATCGATAATTACTGCTGCGGCGGGGGCGGGGGGCTGGTCCTCATGTCGGAAAACAACTTCGCCGGCTGGAGGACCGCCGTCGCCGGCCGCATGAAGCTCCGGCAGATTCTGGAGGCGTTCCGCGACCGGCCCGGCCCCGAGACGCCCAAGTACGTCTGCGCGCCCTGCCTCAACTGCAAAAACCAGCTCCGGGACATATTCCGGCGCTATGGAGTGCGCGAGAAATCAAACATCCATTACGGCGGCCTGGCCGAACTTATCGTCAACGCGATGGCCGATATCCGCGAGCCGTTCCTGCAGTGGGAGGAACATTAGGAAGCCGCCCGCCGTGCGAAAAAAGGATGGAATCGGTTCCCATCGAGTGTAGGATATGCCTTTCATAATACAGGGGGCCAAAAACAACGGCATCCCAGGGAGGAGGTAGGAGCCATACCTTACATAGAAATTGACGGGATTTCCTACGAGGTCGACGGGAAGGGTTTCCTGCAGACTCCGGAACGGTGGCACGAGGGCATCGCCCGGGCTTTCGCCGCGATGGAGGGAGTTACGGAGCTGACCGAAGACCATTGGAAGGCGATCCGTTACCTGAGAAATTACTACATGGAAAACGGCATCTGCCCCATGATCCGCAGGCTGGTCAAGGAAACGGGGCTGAGCTTGAAACAGCTTTGGACGCTTTTCCCGAACGGCCCCGCGGACTCCGCCTGCAAATGGGCCGGTGTCGCCAAGCCTACCGGGTGTGTGTAAGCCCGCATTTTCCCCGTGCATCCGGTGCGCGGCGGCGCCCTCCGCGCCGCCGCTGTCCAGGACATTGCGATCACCTCCGGCGCAGCGATTGAGCCCATTTCAGCAACTCTATCAGCGCATACGCCGCAAAGGCCACCCCCAGCGCCTTGAACCACTGGAAGGGGGTGAGGGGCGCCGTATGGAACCATGTGTTCATAAGAGGCGCGTAAGTAAGAAGCATCTGCAGAACAATCATCGCCAGGCATCCCGCGATCACCCAGCGGTTCGACAAAAACCCGATGGCCCAGGCGGACCTCCTCAGAGAACGGCAATTGAAAAGATAAAACAGCTCCGTGAAAACGACGACGTTGACCACGACCGTGCGCGCCTGGGCGACGTCGCCTCCGCTTTCCACGATATGGTCGTATATCCAGAAGCCGCCGGCCGCCATGATCGCGCCGACCAGAAGGATGCGCCAGATCATCTCCATCGTGACGATCGGCTGACGGGGATCGCGGGGCGGCCGGGTCATGATGCCCGCCTCGGTCGGTTCAAAAGCCAGCATCAGCCCCAGCAGGACGGCGGTGGTCATGTTGATCCATAGGATCTGGACCGGAGTGACGGGGAGGGTCAAGCCCAGAAATATGGCCAGCATGATCAACAGGCCTTCCCCCAGATTTGTGGGCAGGGTCCAGATGAAAAACTTGGTCAGGTTGTCGAAGACGCCGCGCCCCTCCTCCACGGCGGCTTCGATGGTGGCGAAGTTGTCGTCCGTCAGGATCATGTCCGCCGCGTCCCTTGCGACATCCGTGCCGGATTTGCCCATCGCGATCCCGATGTCGGCCTGCTTCAGGGCCGGCGCGTCGTTGACTCCGTCGCCGGTCATGGCGACCACATGCCCGCGGGCCTGCAAGGCTTCCACCAGGCGGAGTTTCTGGGAAGGGTCCATGCGCGCGAAAACGACGGTGTCTTCCACCGTCGCGATCAGCTGCTCATCGGTCAAATCCGCCAGCTCGCGTCCCGTCATCGTTCTCGGCTTGACCTCGGCCCTGTCGCCGCGGGACCAGATTCCGATCCGGGCTGCGATGGCCGAGGCGGTCAGGGCGTGGTCTCCCGTGATCATCTTCACCTGAATTCCGGCGGTCAGGCAGGCGGCCACCGCCTGTCTGGATTCCGGACGGGGCGGGTCCATAAGCGCCTGGAGGCCCGCGAACACCAGGTTCCTGCGCCAGGAGTCATGCGAAAGGGAAGTCTGCCGGGGTTCGCACAGACCCTCCGCAAAGGCGAGGATACGGTAGCCTTCCATGGCAAGAGATTCCGCTTCGCGCAAAACGGCCTCCCGATCCACAGGCGGCCGCTCTCCTTCCGCGCCCGCCTGACGGCTGCAGAGGTCCAGAACTTTTTCAACCGCCCCTTTAACGTAAACCCGGTGGACACCGGCTTCTTTATCCTCGTGGAGCGTCGCCATGTACTGGCGGTCGGACTCGAAGGGAATCACGTCGATACGAGGCAGTTTTAGGGAAAGCTCCTCGGCCGTGAATCCCGCCTTTCGGGCGGAAACCAGGAGCGCTCCCTCGGTCGGATCCCCCTGCACGCCCCATTGCCCGTCGGCCTCGGCGAGATGGGAATCGTTGCACAACGCGCCCGCCAGCAGAACCCTCTGGACTCCCGGAGGGATGCTTTCCAGGACGGCGCCGTCCGCCGCCAGAATCTGTCCTTCAGGGACATAGCCGGCCCCGGACACACGGAAACGACCTTCCGGCGCAACGATATGTTGGACGGTCATCTGATTCTGGGTCATGGTTCCCGTCTTGTCCGAGCAGATGACCGTGGTGCTCCCCAGAGTCTCCACCGCCGGGAGCCTGCGGATGATGGCGCGCCGCTCGGCCAGCCGTTTGACGCCGATCGCGAGCGTGATGGTCACCGCCGCGGGGAGCCCTTCGGGGATCATGCCCACGGAGAGCGCGACGGAGGCCATAAACATATCCAGCACCGGTTGTCTCCTGAAGATGCCGATCACGAAAGTGAGGACGGCAAGACTTCCGATCACATAAAGAAGAAAAGCGCTGAATTGGGCTATTTTCCGAGTCAGCGGCGTCGCCAGGTCCGCCGCTTCGGCGATCATCTCGGCAATCTGCCCGCTGGCCGTCCGGTTGCCGATGGCGACCACGAGACCGCGTCCCTGTCCGTAGGTGACCATGGTCCCGGCGTAGGCCATGTTGCGGCGGTCGGCCAGAACGGTATCCTCGGAAAGAGCCTCCGTGCTCTTTGAAACGGCCACGGACTCTCCGGTCAGCGCCGACTCGTCGATCTGAAGGTCCCGGCTTTCGACCAGGCGCATGTCCGCGGGCACCTTGTCGCCGGATTGCAGAATCACGAGGTCGCCGACGGTCAGCTCCTTCGAGGAAACACGGCGTTTTGCGCCGTCCCGTATTACCGTCGCTTCGGTCTGGACCAGCTTTTTGAGCGATTCGATCGCCTTTTCAGCCTTCGACTCCTGAAGAAACCCGACGACGGCGTTTACGAGAACGACGGCGAAGATCACCGCGGCATCCACAAAATGGGCCAGGATCGCCGCCACCGCCGCCGCGAGGACCAGAAGGTAGACAAGGGGCTGCGCGAACTGTTTCAGGAAAGCCAGCAAGGGGCTCCTGGCCTTCCTGGCCGTCAACTCATTGAGGCCGAAACGCTCCTGGCGGTGACGGACTTCAAAAAGAGACAGCCCTCTGGTGAGGCTGGAATCCAGAAGATGCGCGGTCTCATCGACGCCCAGATGATGCCAGTGTTTCCCGATCAGTTTTTCCATATCGATCCCCTGTTTGCAAAAATCCGTCTCCAGAAGGGGCCGGGGGGCCGGAAGGACCGCTTCCGGTTCCAGGCCGGAGGGATGGCTCAGGCCTGATGGGAGGAAGAGGCATCCTTGACGCAGAGCTGCGCGCGGTTCTGAAACACACGCGATATAAAATAGTATCCCAGGGACAGAGCAAGCAGGAGGCCCCCGATCGCGAGCAGCGTCGTGCCGTCGACCGTTTTGATATCCAGAATGATGATCTTGCGCGACACCGCGATGAGGGCCACCACCATCACGATTTCCACATGGACCGCATGCTCAATCAGATACGCCTTGATGGTTTCCAGGAGCTCCAGCCCCAAAAGGACCAGGAGGAACATGCCGAAAACGTCCAGCAGTTCGTCGATGCCGAGAAGGTGGCGCGGATGCGACGCGATGTCTTTCACCAGGGTCCAGGCGAGCTCAAGGGTCGCCAAAGCGACCGTAAGGGCCATAAACGCGACGAGAAAAACGACGATGACCTTTTCCAAACTGTCCAGCCATCCCAGGATCCGATTCGTCATCATGCCATCCCTTCGTCTGCGGCAATCCCGCCGCGAAACCCTGTCATCGGTTCGACTGCAGAGATAAAAACGGCCGCTCCGTTTTCACCGCGTGCCGATTATATCGGCCTTGAGTCGTTCCATCCAAGCCAAAGCGGCCTTGGTTCCTCCGGCCCTCCAACGGTCCGCATCATTTCTTTTCCTGTTTCATCAGGCCATGCAGCGCCCAGATCGTGGCGGCGGCTCCGCAGATAAGGGACATCCAGAGGGCCTGCGGCTTATGCATCATGGCCAGGGAGTCCAGCAGCATCCACAGGCCGCGAAAAACAAACACACTCGCCAGCAGCAGGACCAGCTCCGCGAACAGGATCCGTTTTTTGCTCATACCGGTTTATCCCTCCTCCTTCCGGCGCAGGCGGCCCACACCTTTGGGCGCCCCGCGGGCGTCGGCCCCTTGAGGCGACGGCGGCTGTTTTCTCCCGGGACTGCGGCGCATTCTAGGAACCGCGGCCTTTCTCCTCCGCGGGATTTTTGCCGGATTCGCCGTCCATCCATCGCAGATGGACGTCGCGCTGGGGATAGGGGAACACGATCCCGTGTTTCGTAAACGTCTCATAAATGCCGAAATTCAGATCGCTGATCAGCTTTCCCTTCCGGTGCAGCAGCGAGGAGCTCCACGCCCGGAGCTCGAACAGCAGCCCGCTGTCGCCGAACTCGAGGAAGCGCACCCCCGGCGCGGGCTCCTTCAGGACATCCGGATCGCGGTCCGCAACCTCCAGAAGCAGTCTCTCCACGGTCCTCGGGTCTGTTCCATAGGCCACTCTGACTTCCACCTTGAAGCGCACTTTCTGGTCGGTATGACTCCAATTGACGACATTTTCCGAGATCAATTTGGAATTGGGGACGATGATGGTGATATTGTCGTTGGTAACCACCGTTGTCGCACGCGCGCCGATCGACACCACTTCCCCTTCGACATCGCCGACCTCTATCCTGTCGCCCGCTTTGATGGGCCGCTCGAATAGAATTATGAGTCCGCTGATGAAATTGTTCGCGATGTTCTGCAATCCGAAGCCCACGCCGATGCCCACGGCGCCCGCCAATACATTGAGCGTCGTCAAGTCGATTCCCACGGTCTGCAGGATGATGAGAAATCCGATGATGACAATGAAGTAGCGGACGATGGATCCCGCGGCCTGGCGCACGCCCGGGGCGAGCCTGGTGCGCGCCAGCAATCTGTTCGCCAGCCAGTTCCTGACCATTCCGGATACATACAGGAGCAAGAAAAGGAGAATGGCCAGATAGAGCACGGACCAGAGCGTCAGGCTGCTGCCGCCGAGTCGAAACAGGGGGATGTTGAGGAAGTCTCTCACGGACTGGAAAAATCGAATCACGCCATCCATGGGCACTCTCCTTCAGAAGGGCCAGAACCTCGGAATCATCAGCGTCGCCAAAATCCAGAAGAGGATGTTCAGCGGAGTTCCGACCCTCAGGAAATCCGAAAATCGATACTGCCCCGCCGTGTAGATCATGGTGTTGGTCTGATATCCCACAGGCGTCATGAAGCTGGCCGACGCCGCGAAGGCCACGGCGAAGAGGAACGGCCGGGAATCGGCCCCCAGCGAGGCCGCCGTGGCGAGGGCGATCGGCGAAAGGAGAGCGGCGGCTGCATTATTGGACATAAAAGACGTGAGCAGGGACGTAACCAGGAAAAACGCCGAAAGCATGACCGCGGGCCCGAATCCCCCGATCGCGCGCAACAGAAGATCGGCCGCGAAAGCCGCCGTCCCGCTCTTTTCCAGGGCCGTGCCCAGCGTCAAGACGCCCGCGAGGAGAAAGATGATCTTCCAATCGACGGCCTCGTACATCTCCTCCAGGCGGAGGCAACCGGTCAGGACCAGGAGCACGGCCCCCGCGACGGCACTCACCACGATGGGCAGAATGCCCGCCGAGGCTGTCACGATAACGCCCAGGGTGATGGCGACGGCCCGCAGGATTCTGCCTTTTCTGTAATGGGGCATGTCGATTTCGGACACGACGACGAACTCGCGGTTGTTCCTGAACCTCTCATAGCGGTCGCTCTGGATTTCGACAAGGAGCGCATCTCCCGCCCGGAGGCGGGCCTCCGTGAGCTTCTCACGAAGGATTTCCCCCTGGCGGTGCCTCAAGGCAAGAACGAGCGCTCCGAATGTGTTTCGGAACCGCAATTCCTTGATCGACCTGCCGATCAGCATGGAGTTGGGCGCGATAATAGCCTCCGCCAGCCGGATATCCTCCCGGTTCAAGTCCTGATCCCGCAGCAGAAGCCGCGGCTTGAGCGACACCCCCTCCTTTTCCTGCAGTTTCCTGATCTTCTCGACGCTGCAGCGAACCAGCAGTTCGTCCCCGGCCATGAGCACCGTATCCGGACCCGGAATCCCCATGGATCGCCCGTCGCGGCGCAGGCCCAGGATGGAGATGTCCAGATCCTGCACCATCGGCGCCGAGCGGAGGGTTTGGCCGACGGATTTCGTCTCGGGCTGAAGCACGATCTCCACGAGATAGTCCTTCATGCCGAAGGCCTGAATCAGATCGCCGCCGGCCCTTCGTTCCGGGATCATGCGCACGCCGACAAGAAACATATACGCCGTGCCGGCGGCGAAGAAAATCAATCCGAGGGGCGCGAACTCAAACATGCCGAACGGCCGTTGCCCATGTCTCTCGGCGATCGAGCTCACCAGGATATTGGTCGATGTCCCGATCAGGGTGCAGACGCCTCCGAACATGGACGCGAAAGACAAGGGCATCAGGGTGCGGGAAACGTCCGCCTTTCCTTCCCTCGCCATGCCCAGCACGATTGGAATAAAGACAGCCACGACAGGGGTGTTATTGACGAAGGCCGAAATGATACCCACCGACAGCATGAGGACGAGCAGGCTGAGCCGCGGGTTGTGTTCCCCAAGCGCGGCCAGCCGGGCGCCGACCGAACTGACGGCCCCCGTCCGCAACAAAGCGGCGCTGAGCACAAACATCGCCCCCACCGTAACCGTCGCGGTGTTGCTGAATCCGGCGATCCCCTCTTCGGGGGTTATGATGCCTGTGACCAGGAGAATGCTCATGACAAGGATTGCCACGAGATCGACCGGCATCTTCTCCGTGGCGAAGAGAATGACGGCGAGCAGCAGAACCAGCAGCACGATCAGCATATCGAAGGTCATCCGGCTTACTCCGTCTCTCAGGGATTCTACAGAGGCCGGGGCGGTTTCCACAATCATGGAATGACGGACGGGGCGGC
>CAYZTZ010000047.1:21011-22273 GCA_964481255.1 uncultured Acidobacteriota bacterium
CAGGATCTCCCCCGGTTATTCCCCTGCCTTGCGCGCACTCGCGGACAGATTTTGTTAACCCCTGCGCCGGGGTTTATGCTTCAATTCGGGCATCATGGAATCCGGTCTCCTGCAAATGGAAGCCCTGCTCCGGCAGGTTTCCCGGTCCTTTTATCTGACGCTCCGCATACTGCCGCGCTCCGTCCGCCCGCAGCTGAGTTGCGCCTATCTATTGGCGCGGGCGTCCGACACGGTCGCGGACACCGACATGGTGGACGCGGGGCGCAGGCACGCGGCATTGCTGCAGCTGCGCGAATCCATTCATGAGGCCTGTGCAGGCCGCGATCCGGCGCCTCCGGAGTTCCGAGAGCTCGCCGAGGCGCGCAGCGTCATCGCGGGACGCGGGACTCCGGCGGAGCGCGAGCTGATCGCGAATCTGGCCCTGGCGCTTCGGGCCCTGCGGAATTATCCGCAGGAAGACCGCCGGGAAATTCAAAAGGTGCTGGACGCGATCACGCACGGGCAGGAACTGGACCTGATCCGGTTCGGCGAGGCCTCGGCGGAAAGGATCGCAGCGTTCCTCTCCGACAGCGATCTGGAGGAATACATCTATTGCGTGGCGGGCTGCGTGGGCGAGTTCTGGACCGGAATGTGCCGCGCGCACGTTTTTCCTTCGGCGCCCCTGGACGAGAAAGCGCTTCTGGACAAAGCCGTCCGCTTCGGCAAAGGTCTTCAGCTGGTGAACATTCTGCGCGATCTGCCGCTCGACCTGCGCCAGGGGCGCTGCTACATACCCGCCGACAGGCTGGCGGATCATGGTTTGAAAGCCCCGGATCTGCTCGACGCGGCGAACATGCGGCGGTTCCGTCCGCTTTACGAAAGCTACCTGCGGCGGGCGGAGGATTACCTGTCCGAGGGGTGGGACTATACCCTCATGCTGCCGTACGCATGCGCGCGCGTGCGGCTCGCCTGCGCCTGGCCGATACTTATCGGCATAAAGACCCTGGAGCGCCTCCGCGCCTCCAATGTGCTGGACGGCAGCCGCCGCGTCAAGCTCGGCCGCTCCGAAATCCGGAAGCTGATCCTGCAGTCGGTGATACTCTACCCGGTCGTTCCGGTCTGGAGGCGTCTTCCGGACGGCGCCCGCCGCTGGACGCGCGGCCCCGGGAAATGCTGTCTCATAACCAGGAAACTCAAGAGATCCATTGAATAGGATCCGTCATTTACGGCCGCCGAATGATCGGGCATGCGAGTTTTGAGACAGCCTCTGGAGAGCCGTGCTC
>CAYZTZ010000048.1:0-22249 GCA_964481255.1 uncultured Acidobacteriota bacterium
GCAACGCGCCGAGGCGGACTCCCCTGGACCACCGCAGCACGCCGACGCCTCGGATCCTCGCAGGATCTGCTGCGGCGGCACAGCTGCCGTGCGCCCGGGCTCCATCGTCTACTCCTATCCCTGATTACGTCCGCTTTGTCATGAATCCATTGACGACTCAGGAATGACGACTCATGATAGCCCGCAGCGGAAGGAGCGGCCCAGATCTTGGAGACCAAGAGAAATATCGTGCTTTGCGGATTTATGGCGACCGGCAAGTCGTCGGTGGGCAAACGCCTGGCCGAGATCCTGGGCCGGGACTTCCTGGATCTCGACGCAATGATCGAGGCTGAGGAAGGAATGCCGATATCGCAGATATTCGCCCAGAGGGGCGAGCCGGCCTTCCGGACTCTCGAAGTCCGGATGGTAGAGCGCGTCGCGGAGCGTTCGGGGTGCGTCATCGCCGCCGGGGGCGGAACAATCCTGAATCCCAAAAACCTGGAAACACTGAAACGCAACGGTGTCGTGATAGCGCTGGAAGCGGACGCCGACGCCGTCTTATCCCGGATCGGAGACGGGGAGGACCGCCCGTTGCTCCGGGTGGCGGACAAGCGGGGCCGGATACGGGAACTCATGGAGCTGCGCAAAGGCGCCTATGCGATGGCGGATATCGCCGTCGACACATCGCGTCTCAGCATCGAAGAGGTCGCCCGGCTGCTCGTCGAACGGCTCCGGGAACAGGGCGAAAACCTATAAGCCCATCCGGCTTCATGTCCGCCGGCGTTCCTCGAGTATGCGCAGGAGGGCCTGAAGGCCGCATTCATAGCTGTGGCGGCCAAGCCCCGAGATGGTTCCCAAAACGACCGCGGAAAGGACCGATTTGGAACGGAAGTCCTCCCGGGCGTAAATGTTCGAAAGATGGACCTCGATCGTCGGCAGGTTGACGGCGGCCAGGGCGTCGCGCAGCGCGTAGGAATAATGGCCGTAAGCGCCCGGGTTGATCACGATGCCGTCCGCCCATCCGGCGGCGTCTTGAACTGCGTCAATCAGGGCTCCTTCGCTGTTGGACTGAAACACGCGCAGCTCCGCCCGAGACTCTTCGGCGATTTTTTTCATCCGCGCGTTGATTTCCTCCAGCCCCAGAGTCCCGTACACCTGCGGTTCGCGCTTCCCCAGCAGGTTCAGGTTCGGTCCATGAATGAGAAGAATCTTAAACATGGTCGGTCCTCCGCCTTCGTCACGGCATCCTGATGTGAATTTTACCCGCTCTTCCCGCGGCGGCGAGTTCCATGGCTTCGCCGATGCGTTCCAAAGGATAGGTGTGCGTCACGATGCGCCCGGGCTGAAGCACGCCCCGCGCCACCCGATCGATCACGTAGGCGAAATCGCCGGGGTGGTCGTAGATCATGGACGTCCGGATTTGTATCCCTTCCCGTACGAGACGCATCGGAGAAAAACTCACGGGGTCGGACGGAAGCCCCAAAAGGACGACCTGGGACCCCCGGGGCGCCGCCCGGAGCGCCAGTTCCACGGCAGCGGGCGCACCCGCGCATTCAAAAACGGCGCTCACGCCCTCAGGTTCCCAAAGCCTTGCCGCTTCCTCATTCGCCAGGGCGGCCGACGCTCCGAGCCGACGCGCTGCTTCGAGCTTTTCGGGGTATCTGTCGGACGCGAGAACGCGCACCCCGGAGGCAACGGCCGCGTGAATGAGAAGCTGGCCGACCACGCCGCATCCCAGGACCGCAACGGTGTCTCCGGCCCGGGCCCCGGACTGGAGCAACCCGCGCACCGATACTGCCAGAGGCTCGATGGCGGCCGCGTCCTGGTCCGAAACGGAATCGGGGACGGGCCACACGAACTCGGCCGGGGCCAGGACCCGCTCCGAAAAGCAGCCGGGAACATTCACGCCCATGCTCTTCTTCCGGGGACACACAGCTCCCCGGCCTGTGCGGCAGAAGCGGCATGATCCGCACGGGTAGTTGGGTTCCACGATTACGCGCTGTCCGCGATGCAGCTTCGTCACCCCGTGTCCCAGGGCCGCCACGCGCCCTATCATTTCATGCCCCAGCACGAAAGGGAGTGGGACTTCCCGGTGCCCCAGATAAAAGGACACATCCGTTCAGCAAATACCGGCGCAAACCGGCTCCAGGAGGACATCGCCTTCGCCGGGAGAGGGTTCCGGGATATCCCCTAGCGCGATTCTTTCAGGTTCCAGCAGCAAGGCGGCTTTCATTCCATGTTCCCCATAGAAGCGGACCGCGCTTTTCGGCGAAGATTTAGACTACCATAGTGCGGTCTATCGACGCATCCAAATCAAAAGCCGAGGGGATTGTCGCGGGCAGAATAGGAATGACGGATTTCAGGAGCGCCACGAAAGAAAGCGCCTCGGCGCAGGGTGTCCTGGCGAAAGCATGGCCCCGGGATTCAAGCATTTACGGGCCTTGCGACGAATTCCCGCCTGCCTTGAAGGACCGGATTATCGGCTGTACGCGACAAGGCCCTTGAGAACCGGAGCCCGCCGGGATGCAACGGACCCGCCTGATGAAATGAAGAAAAAATTAATTGCAAAGGGACGAAGCATGCTAGAATTCGTGCCTCAGCAGGAAGCTGGATCTGTAAATTTGTTGGAGGAATCTGAAAAATGGCCTTTAAGATCACGGATGAATGCATCAACTGCGGCGCGTGCCAGCCGGAGTGCCCGAATGAGGCGATCTTTGTCGGCGGCGAGGATTATGAATTCAACGGCAAGACCGTTCCGGCCCTGTCGCAGGACTTCTATTACATAGCCCCTGAAAAATGCACGGAGTGCGTCGGCTTCCATGATGAACCGATGTGCGCATCGGTCTGCCCGACGGACGCCTGCGTCAAGGATCCGGATAGAGCCGAATCCAAGGAACAGCTGCTGGCAAAAGCCAAGGCTCTGCATCCCGACAAGAGTTTCTAGTCCCTCATAAAATAAATCCGCCGGAAGCTCACAGCGACAAGCCGCAAGCCAGCGGCCTGTGAGCTTCTTTTTTTTAAGGACGGGTTCGCCGCGAGGGCGTTCGTGTGCCTGTTTCAGGCTCAGGCTCCATCGGGTCATTGGGCGCCCGCGATCGGACATCAGGGTCCCCAACTTCGCGGACCACCCCTCCCGCCCAACGCAGCCATGAGGCTCCATTCTGTTGGAATCACCGGCTTCCTGAACCTTTCGCCTTCCCTGCACGGCCTCCCGTGTCCTCCTGAGATTTTTGTCACACTCTAAGCCCGGCCTGCCGATAGTTAATAACAGGTCGCAGGAGTTGAGCCGTTTGGCGTATTGAGCCTGCAATCGAATAGCTATAGAATAGTAAAATCCGGATACATCCAGATCCGATCCGGAAATGCACACAAGTTTTCATCGCGGGCTGAAACCTGAAGCGCCCGGCCTTCCTGCGGGCGGGGCGCGCATCGCGAGGCGTTATGACCGCATGCAGTTTTAAAAAGCTGGTACGGTTGCTGGACAAGCAGCTGACTCTGGACGAGAAGCTGGAAGTTCTGGACCACCTGGAATCCTGCAGGATATGCCGGGACGCCGTGTATCAGATATCGCGGGACCGGGACGAGGCCTTTTTCATTCATCGTCCCTACAACGTTGAAAAAAACGTGGCGTGACGCCGGACCCGCCATAGCGATTCCCAGCCCTGCCCGGATCCGCCGCGGCCCTCGGCGATCGCCCCGGAAATAAAAGAAACCGCGCATCTCCTGGAGGAATCCCACGACGGACGTTTCCTTCCCGGAACTCGTCCCCTTCGTGGTCCGGCCGGCTCCTGAAACGATTTCAGCGACTCTGCGCTTTGCTTCTGGTTCGGATGCACCGATGCTGCGCCATCAGGATTGCACTCCTTGCGACCCATCCTCCCGCAGCGAAGAATCGAACGTCTCGCCCGCGCGGCCTTGGTTTCCGCGGCCCGCCGCGAATCACCCGGCAGGCCGCGGCCCGATGGCCCTGAAAGCCGAGAAGCCGGCTTCAGCTATAAAGGTGGAACAGCTGGAGAACCAGGACCATGATGCAGTAGTTGGCCAGGATAAGCGGATCGATCTTGTCGAGAAACTGTTTGTCCTCGATCCTGTTTCCCAAGATCCACCAGCGGCAGTGATTCAGCACAAGGCCCGTCATCGCGGCCATCACGAGCAGAAGCCGATAGTCCGACAGCGCGCGCATATTCTCCAGGATCCAGCGAACGCCGTCCGCGAGCAGGATCAGAAGGAAAACATGCCCGGCCCAAATCATGTTCCGATGCTTCATATGCCCTCCTAATTTCAACATCTGCTGGGGTCGCAGATCCCGTACGCTTCCATAAGTTTCTCAAGAGCAAGGAGAAAGGCCGCGGATGCGCAGGCAGGCTGGCACGCGGGGCATGCCACGCAGAAGATCGTCAGAATCACTCCTTCGGTCACCATGGCCTTGCAAAGGCAGTCCACGTTCACCCCTACGAGATAGGAAAGATCATATTGGGCGGGCGTGAACTCCGGGCGGATGCCCAGAATCCGCGCGCCGTAGGCAAAGCGGTCCCGGTGAAGGACCGGATCGACCCGGGACGCCGCCGCCTCGATCTCTTTCGCCTTCTCTTCCAAAGCGTCGGCAATGGCCTTGTGAAGAGCCCGCACCCCGCCCATCCTTTTGATGGCCGCCTTGGTATCCAGATAGCTTTTCGCGTTCATCAATAGGCGGGCTCTCAGCTCCTGCTCGTCCAACCGGACCCCTTTCTTTTTCCAGTATTCCGCCGTGATCCGGGCGGCGAGAGCCGGATTCAGCCTGGCGGCGTCGTCCTCGTCCAGTTTGCCGTCGATTTCCCGGTTGGTGCCGTTTTCCTCAAGATCAGCATCCAAGGCCCTGACAAGGGCGGCGTAGCGCCGGAAATGCTCCGCCTTGAAACCGTTCCGGGATGCGTCCGACGTGATCCGGATCATCTCGTCAGCCACGGCGTCCATAACGGAAGCGGGCTGGCTGTAAGAAGCCGTGCCCTCCTGCGCCTTCAGTGCCGAAGGCGGGAAAAACCAAAGGATCGCTCCGCAGAGCATCCATCGTGCGATTCTTCTCATGGAATTCTCCTGTATAGCTAGGGATTATCGATCCGGTCCGAAGAGCGCCCTAGAAACACTCTGCGGCCCTTCCAGAAACACCCGTTGCGCGTTGGATCGCGGAATCTCCGGGAGACACCGGATTCCAGAGGCTGACCGTCCGGCAAGGGGAGCCGCTCTTGACCCCTCCTCCGTTTGCCGCCGTCATTGCCAATAGGCGCGGTCCAGTGTCCGGTACTGGATGGCTTCGGACACATGGCGCGCCTGGATTCTGTCGCTTCCTTCGAGATCCGCCATCGTGCGCGACACCTTCAGGATCCGGTCGTAGGCGCGGGCGGAGAGGCCCAGACGCGTGATGGCGTTTTCCATCTGCTTTTCGCACTCCGAATCCAGCCTGCAAAAACGCCGGATGATCCGCGGAGTCATCTGGGCGTTGCAATAGATGCCGGACGGCTCGAGACGGCGGTGCTGAAGCGCGCGGGCCGCGAGGATACGTTCCCGAATAACGGCAGACTCCTCCGCTTTTTCATCCTGCGCGAGATCCTTGTACCTGACGGCGGGCACCTGGATATGCAGGTCGATGCGGTCGAGCAGCGGCCCGGACACGCGCGCCAGATATCTTTGGATCAGGGCCGGCGTGCACGTGCATTCGTGCAGGGAGTCTCCGAAGTAGCCGCACTGGCAGGGATTCATCGCGGCCGCCAGCATGAAACGGGCGGGAAAGGTCAGGGACATGGAGGCGCGGGCGATGGAGACTTCGCCGTCTTCCAGAGGCTGGCGCAGCACGTCGAGCACATGGCGCTGAAATTCCGGCAATTCGTCCAGAAACAGGACGCCGTTGTGCGCCAGGCTGACCTCGCCCGGGCGCGGCACCGTGCCCCCGCCGATGAGGCCGGCGTCCGAAATGGTGTGGTGGGGGGCCCGAAAGGGACGCGCCGCGATCAAACCGGCGCGGTCGGAGAGCAGCCCGGCCACGGAATGGATTTTCGTGGTTTCGATCGCCTCCTCGAAGCTCATGGGCGGAAGGATGGTCGGGAGACGACGCGCGAGCATCGTTTTGCCGGATCCGGGAGGTCCGATCAGCAGGATGTTGTGCCCGCCGGCGACGGCGACTTCCAAAGCCCGCTTGGCCTGGTACTGCCCCTTGACATCCTTGAAATCCACGTCGTAAACGCTGCGCTCGGCCAGCAATTGCTCGCGGTCCACCGCGAGAGGGATCCAGGGCAGCTTGCCGTTGAGCAGTTCCACGACCTGCGACAGGGTCCGCACGGGAAAGGCCCGAACCCCGTCGACGACGGCCGCTTCCCGGGCGTTGGCCTCGGGAACGATCAGGTGGCGCAATCCTCTTTCGCGCGCCATCGCGGCCATCGAAAGCGTGCCCTTGATCGGCCGGACGGACCCGTCCAGCGAGAGTTCCCCCATGAACAGAAAAGCCGACAGATTCTGCGTGCGCACGCGGCCCGATGCCCCCAGGATTCCCACCGCCATCGGAAGATCGAACGCCGAACCCTCCTTCTTCAGGTCCGCCGGCGCGAGGTTGATCGTGATGTGCTGCGCGGGAAGGGAGAATCCGCAATTGCGCAGGGCGGCCTTGACTCTCTCGCTGCTTTCCCGGACCGCCGTATCGGGAAGCCCCACGGTCATCAGGTTAAGACGCTGTCCGGAACTGAGATCGACCTCGACGCATATCGGGTAGGCCTTGATGCCGAAGACGGCGGCCGACTGGACCCGGAAAAGCATGGCCGGCGGGCTCCTTTCGCCTTGTCCAATGGCCTCCGCCGGATTTGAGCCAAAAAAATTTCGGCCTGAAAACGACCGGCGTCCACGGGGAAAGACGGCGCGCCGGGAAGCGAGGCTGATATAATAGAAAGGGACCCAAAATTGAAGGAGCGCGGCCGATCCAACAGATAGAAGGAAATGTTTTAGGCATCAAGCCGTCCCAAAGGCGGGCGCTGGAGCGCACTTTCCGCAGACGCGTGCCTCCCCGGCAAGTCGTTTCGGCGGAGCTGGCCAGGCATCTTTGCCTCATTTCCAGGGAAATGGGGCGCCAGGTCGGAGTTCTGCTTTCCCGCGAAGGCATCATTCACAGAGTTATCCTGGGCAGCGCAACGCATCTTGAACTTCCGGCAATCGGCAGGCTCCGGGGCGGAACCGGCCGTTTCCGCGGGCTGCGGCTCGTCCACACGCATTTGCGCGGCGAGCCCCTGACTCAGGACGATCTAAGCGACCTGACGCTGCTGCGCCTGGATCTGGTCGCCGCGATTCAGGCCGGAGAGGACGGAGAGGCGGGAAAGATCGAATTGGCTCATATCCTCCCCGTAATCGACGGAGACCGGCGGACGGGGGAACCTTTCCGCCGCATCGAGGCGCGGGATATCTTCCATCTCCAGTTCGACCTTGAAAGCGAAATCCGGGCGCTGGAAAGCGAATTCTCGAGGCTGACGGGAAGAGCCGCGGGCGAGACTCAAAAAGAACGTTCCCTAATCCTCTCGCTGACCCCCGGGGAAACATCCCGGTCCGAAATTACGGATCTGGTGCGGGCGGCCGGAGTCGAAATCGCCGAGGTGATGCCCTTTTCGGGCGGCAAGATACATCCGCGCACCGTCGTCGGCAGGGGACGCCTTCAGCGCGTCGCGCTTACGGCGATGCGCCTCGGCGCCGACGTCGCCATCTTCGACATCGACCTGAAGCCTGCCCAGGCCCGGGCGTTTGAGGATATGACAGGCCTGAAGGCCGTGGATCGCACACAACTGATCCTCGACATCTTCGCGCAGCGCGCGCGCAGCCGTGACGGAAAACTCCAGGTCGAACTGGCACAGCTCAAATATTCACTCCCCCGCCTGACGGAAGAGGACGCCGGGCTTTCGCGCCTTGTCGGCGGCATCGGCGGTCGGGGACCCGGAGAGACCGTACTGGAAATAAGCCGCCGCCGTGCGCGCGACCGCATCCGGCGTCTGGAGAAGGAAATCGAGAGGCTTTCCAGACAGAGAGGGGTCCGGAGAAGCCGCAGAATACGCCGGGAGCTTCCGGTGCTTTCCATCATCGGATACACGAACGCGGGAAAAAGCACTCTGCTGAACGCACTCACCGAGAGCCGCATCGCGACCGCGGACCAGATGTTTGTCACGCTCGACCCCACCTCGCGCCGTCTGCGCTTCCCAAGGCAGGGGGACGCGATCATTACGGACACCGTCGGGTTTATCCGGGATCTCCCCCCGGATCTTGTGAACGCTTTCAGGGCGACCCTGGAAGAGCTTTCGGAAGCCGACCTGCTTCTCCATGTCGTCGACGCCTCGGACGCCCGCGTGGAAGATAAAATGGAAGCGGTGGAACGCGTCTTGACCGATTTGGACCTCGCGTCCATTCCGAGACTGATCGTGATGAACAAGACGGATCTGATCGGGAAACCGGCCGCGGAAGCGCTCTGCCGGCGCTACGACGCCGTCGCCGTCAGCGCCCTGAAGCGGGAAGGATTGGAGCGCCTGCTGGAGGCCGCGGAAGAAAAGATGGAAAAGCATCTTCAGCCGGCAGGCTGACGGGGGGCGCGCACGCGTCACGCTGTTATGCCGGCAACCCCGGGGTTCAATCCAAGGCCGCCCGGACAGACGCAAGTTACACCGACACTGCGAAGGTGTTTTCCATGGCATCCGACGCCCCTATATGGGAATGCAAAGAGCGCTTTCATCCCCGGAATCCGCGGCTTTGCGGTTCTCTGCCACAGTCGATGCCATGCGCCCCCGCGCTTCCCCTTTACGCTTGAGCCGAATGCAGGGGTTATGCGAGAATCAGCCGAGATTTTGAGGCATCTTAGGCCGTGAAAACGTTATGGGAAACTGGCTTTGCACACACCGGAAAAGGAAGGAAAAAGTGAAGAAAAACAAATGGATGACAGGTTCTGTGATGATAATCGGGGCGGCCCTTGTCTTTGCCGGGCTGACGCCGGTTCAGGCTCAGCGCGCCCGGGACGCCAAACCGCAGATCACCGTGCTTAACCCGGCCATTGAGAGCCGGATGGTGGATCGCTTGCCCCTGTCTCCCCGTCTTGACACGCTCGAGGGGAAGACGCTCTACCTGGTCGACATCGGATGGGGCGGCCCGGAAGCCGCCTACAGCGTATTCGAGGAGATTCAGGCCTGGTTCGCGCAAAAAATGCCCGGCGTGAAAACCGTCCTCAAGCGGAAACGGGGACCCTACAGCCAGGACGACCCGCAGCTGTGGAAGGAAATCGCTCAAAACGGACATGCCGCCCTGATCGGCATATCCGGTTGAGACGGGTGCACGTCGGCCGTGAGCCAACATGCAAAATCCCTTGAGAAAATGAACATCCCCACGGTTGGCGCAGCCGCCGCCAACATCGTGAAATACGCCATGGGCTACGATTTCGAATATACCAACGGCATGCCTATCCGCTATGTCGGATTCCCGTTCCCCGTGGCGGGCCAGCCCAAGTCGGTGCATCACCGCTACGTCTTCGAAAGCAACGACGTGGTCAGCGGCAAACCCATGATGACGGCCATCATCGATGCGCTGACCAAGCCGCTGACAGAAAAGGAAAAATTCTCCGGGAAGCCCCCGGAAGCGGTTCCCGAGCCGCGTCTGCTCAAGCCCGACACCGAGGAAAATCTTCAGCAGCTTTTCAAGGACAAAGACTGGACCGATTACAATCCCATTATTCTTCCGACGGAAGAAAGAGTGGCCGCAATGCTCAAAGGGACCAGCCAGAAGCCGGACCGCGTCATCAAGGTCATCACCTGGCCCGGAGGGGCACGCTCCTTCACCGTGGAAAAGGCGGCGGTCTGTGCCGTTATGGCCGGAGCCAAGCCGGAGCATTTCCCCCTTATCCTGGCCGTAGCCACGGCCGTGCCTTTCGGCAATTCCACCAGCTCCATGGCGAACATGATTCTGGTCAACGGGCCCGTAAGGAACGAGGTGAAAATGAACTACGGCGGGAACGTCATGGGACCGCACAGCGAAGTCAATGCCGTGCTGGGACGCGTCTATACTCTGATGTCGAAGACGGCCGGCGGCTTGCACGCGGGCAAGACCACCTTCAGTTCCCTCGGGAACAATCTCCAGTACAACAATCTCTGCATCGCGGAGAACGAGGAAGCCCTCCCTGCGGGATGGGACCCCGTCCACGTCCAGATGGGTTTCAAGCCGACCGACAGCGTCGTTTCCGTCGGCACGGGTTGGACTTACATTTCAAGCGTCGGCGAGGTGCAGCGGTCCTACCCGGCGCAATATCTCATGCGGGACTACATGCGGTCTCTGGCCGCCATGGGCGGAGCTTCGGTCATTATGGACCCGACCGTCGCGGCGCTGCTCAAGGACACGCAGGGATTCAAAACCAAGGGCGAACTCAGCGCCTGGCTTGCGGACAATGTCGAAAAGACCGTTGCTTCCTACTGGGGCAACGGCGTCATATCGACATTTTCGGCCGCCATGGCCCTCCAGGGCCTGGAACCCCAGGCAACATGGATCAAGTCGCCCCCGGATACTTTGATCAAGCCCTTTAACGCCAAGGGCATACAGGTCATCGTGACGGGCGGCGGGATTCAGACGACATGGTTCGTCACGGACTTCCGCGTCGGCCGAGGGACCCGGGTCGACGATTGGCGGTAAGTTCAAAAAAAGCCACGAATCTCCGCGGATGCAGACTTCCGGGATTCGTGGCTTTTTTGTTTTCCGGCGTTCGGCGGACTAGCGGCGCTTGTCGACCTGCACGCTCTACATGCAGCGCAGGCCGCCGACGCTGTAATATTTGTTGTTCGATCCTCCCGTGACGATGATCGAGACGCTGGAAAATCCCGTCCCCGTCATTTTCGCTTTGGGAGCGGGCTCCTTCGCCTCCGGCGCGGCGGTTTTCGCGCCTGCTGCGGGCGCCGCAATGGCAGCAAGAATCCCCTCGAAAATCCGGAATAACCCGGTTTTCCCGCAGTCAGGCATACTATTCCCCCTTGACCAAGCGACGGGTGAATTCAAGCGTGCCCGCGCAATGCGCCTCTTTGACTGAAGGCCTGCGCGGACCTGAAAGGTCGGGGTGAGCCCGAAGGGCCGCTGCGCCCACAGTCTTCCGACCGCTGCTCATGCCTGCAGGAGCTGTATTCCGAATCGGAAACGAATCACCGGCGTGCGGGGAAAGCGGTGTTTCGCCTTTTTGTGTAATAATGGCCCTGCCCGCGCGTCTTAGGTTATGGAGGCAAACGGAATGGGAGCAGCCGGCAACCCTTGGAACGCGCAGCCTGTCCCCATGGTTTCGTCGACGGAATTTGCGGAACTCTATGAGCGGCATTACGCCGCCGTGTATCAGAGCGCCCTTCGAGTCACGGGCAACCCGGCGGACGCGGAGGACGTTCTGCAAAGCGTCTTTCTCCGCGTTCTCGGCCAAGGGGGACGGCTTGATTTCGCGCGGTCGCCCGAGGCCTACCTGCGCCGCGCGGCGGTCAACGCCGCTCTGGATCTGCTGCGCCGGAGAATGACGCGCGGCGAGGTGCTGCTGGACGCTCAAACGCCGCACCCGGCGCAGGAGAACACGGCGGCGTTAAAGGAACAATTGCGGCGCGCGATCTGCGCCTTGGATCCGGAGGACGCGTCGCTATTCCTTCTGCGCTTCGTCGAAGGGATGTCCAACGCGGAACTGGCGGAAATGTTCGGCCAGGAGAAAAACAACGTCGCCGTCCGGCTGCATCGCATCCGGCTGGCGCTCCAGGCTGAAATGGAGCGTTAACCTGCATGGATCATACACGCGCGGACGGACCTCGGGGCTCGTCCGGCGGCTTGGGAGGTGGGCGATGTCGGAAGACCGATTGGAAAAAGCTTTGGAGGCTATCAGGAACGAAAGCGTGAGCCCGGAAAGGCTCCAGGAGTCGCGAATCCGCATCCGCGAGAAGCTGACAAATCCCGGCGACGCTGTCTGCGCCGAGTTCCGGAACCAGTTTCAGGATTACGCGGACGGACGGCTTGCGGAGAATCGGCGTCTGTTGATGGAAGACCATCTGAGCCGCTGTCCGCGCTGCCGGAAGGAGCTTGCCGAGCGCAACCAAGAGGCGCAGGCGGTTCCCATGCGGCTTGCGCGGACTTCGAGGCTGCCACGATGGGTGGCGTGGGCCGCCGCGGCCGCTCTCCTTGCAGGGATTGTCTACGCGGGACGGCATACTCTCGACAACTGGTTCGCTCCCCGCGGCCCCCGGGCCACAGTCGCATCCCTCGCCGGAGACCTGTACCGGCTTCCCCAGGGGATTCTAAAGGCCGGCTCGGCTGTCGGCGAAAACGAAGTCATCCGCACGGGGCCCGGCTCCCGCGCGCGTCTGCGTCTTGCGGACGGTTCCATCGTGGACGTCAACGAGCGCACGGAGTTGTCTTTGCATGCCGTGTGGAGCGGACGATCCATCCGCCTGGAGCGCGGCGACATCATCGTGCAGGCCGCCAAACAGCGCCGCGGACACCTGCGCGTGCACACGCGGGATTCCGTGGCCTCGGTGAAGGGGACCGTGTTCGCCGTGTCCGCCGGGATCGGCGGCACGCTGGTTTCCGTTGTCGAAGGCTCCGTGGCCGTGGCCCGGGAGGGCACGGAACTCGATGTGGGCGCAGGGGAGCAAGCGGCCTCCAATCCCTCTCTGATGAGCTCCGTCAGCGAAGCGGTCGCCTGGAGCCCCGATGCCGAGACATATTTCAGCATACTCGCATCCCTGTCCCGGATCCAAAAGCAGGCGGCCGAAATACCTTCTCCCGCCTTGCGAAGCCAGTCCATTCTCCTGGAACGTATGCCGCCGAACATGGTTGTCTACGGAGCGGTCCCGAATTACGGCGACACGATCCGTCAGGCCATCGCGCTGGCCGAACAGCAATCCGCGGAAAATCCGACGTTCAAAGAGTGGTGGAATTCGGGCAGGGGACAGGATCTGAAAAAACTGATCGAGCGCCTGCAGACCGTGGCGCCCCTGCTCGGCGAGGAGATTGTTTTCGGACTTTGCGTGAACGGCCCCGATGTCAAGGAGACGATCCCCGTCCTGCTGGCGGAGGTGCGATCCGGCAAACAGTCCGATCTGGAAGCCGTGTTGAGGGAAATGGGCCTGGGGGCCGGCGCGTCCCCCCCTTCGTATCGGCTGACCGGAGAAATGCTGGCGGCCTCCGACACCCCGCAGCGGCTGCAGTGGCTGCTCGACAATCTCGGACGGGGCGTCTCATCCCCATTTGCCGGAGAGATCGCGGCCCGCTATCGGGACGGAGCCGGGTGGCTGCTGGGGATCGACATGGATTCGCTGCTGTCCCTGCGCCCCACGGCCGGGGCCTCTCTTGCGGATTCGCAGCAGATAAAGCACATCTTCTTCGAACAGCTCCGAGGCCGTGGCATTGAAGAGAACGAGGTCACGATCGCCTTCAAAGGGCCTCGATCGGGTCTGGCATCGCTGCTCGCGAGTTCGGGATCCGGCGGCGCCGCGGAATATATTTCCAGCGACGCCATCGCCGCGGTCTATGTTTCGACGCGCGAGCCGCGCGGGCTGCTGGAAGAGATCTTCAGCCGGTTCTCCCGGTCGGAGCCCTCCTTCCAAAGCCATCTGGCCGAGATTGAGGCGAAACTCGGGATGAGCCTGACCGCCGATCTCGCCAACGCCTTCGGCACCGAATCGGCCTTTGCGCTGGAGGGCCTTGCAGCATCAGGGCCGTTGTGGGTGACCGCCGTCCTCGTCAACGACCCTCCCGCGGTTGAAGACTCCCTGCGCCGGCTCGCCGAAATCCGGAACGCGGAAATGGAGGCGAAAGGCCGGCCCGGCCGTATCCTTCTCGACCAGGAAGAGGCGGACGGCCGCGCATGGACTGTTCTCAAATCCTCTTCGTCCTCCTCGTCCATTTTCTGGACCTACGACCGCGGATACATGGTGGCGGGGCCCGACCGCGGCGCCGTCGTGCGCGCCATCGCGACGCGCAACGGCGGTTCGCCGCTCGTCTGGTCCTACGCTTTCCGACAGCAGCTGCCCGCGACGGCGGGACTCCATCCACCGGGCTTCGCCTGGCTGAACACCCGGGGCGCTTTGCAGGGCGTCGCGGCCCTGATCCCCAATCCCGCCATCCAGAGACTGATCGCCGAACGGGACCCCGTGCTTGTTGTGATGAACGGAGCGACGGAACAAATCCGCGCCGTCAGTCGTACACGGTTATCAGGACTGCTGATGCATGTTATGCTGTTGGAGGGATTGGGCAGATCGCGGACTGGGTCCTGATCGTAATCCCGGTGTTTTTGCAGACTCCTTCCGCAAGCGGCTCCGGACGGCCTGACGCACGGCAGGCCGGCGACAGCCGCGCGCTCCGGGAAACTGTCCCGCTCCTATCGAGAAGGCAGGGCCGGGAATCTGAATGGCGCCGACGGTCGTTGAACTGGATAATCTGAAAGTCCGTCTTGGACGGCGTGAGATTCTTCACGGCATCAGCTGCAGTCTGGGCGTTCCGGGCGCCGGGAAGGCGATCGGGCTGCTGGGGCCCAACGGCGCCGGGAAATCAACTCTCATACGGACTCTGCTCGGATTTCACAAACCGGCCTCGGGCACAGCCCGCGTCCTGGGCTTCGACTGTCGGCTACGGATGCGGGACATCCGTGCCCGTATCGGCTACATGCCCGAAACCGATTCCTATATCGCCGACATGACGGCGGTGTCCTTTTTGCGCCTGATGGCGGAGCTTTCCGGTCTTCCTCCAAGAAGCGCCCTCGAGAAGGCCCATGAGGCCCTTTTTCACGTCGGGCTGGGCGAAGCGCGCTATCGCGAGCTGAGCACATACTCTCTCGGGATGAAACAGATGGCAAAGCTCGCCCAAGCCATCGTTCATGGGCCGGAACTGCTGATCCTGGACGAGCCGACCAACGGGCTGGACCCTTCCGCGAGGCTGCGCATGCTGGACCTTATCCGTGAAATGAAGGGAAAGCAGGGCATGAGCGTGCTGTTGAGCTCGCATCTGCTCGGCGACGTCGAACAGGTATGCGACGCAGTGGTCATCATGAAGGATGGCGGCATCGTGCACGAATGCGATCTCGAAGCCGAACGCCGCTCCAACAAATGTTTCGTCGAGCTCGAGGTTTCCGGCGACGACGGGGGCCTGCGCGAGGCGCTGCCGGGGATCGGAGCCGAAGGGATCGCGGAGGGAGACGGCCGCTGGCGCATCGTGCTTCAGCCCGACGTCGAGATCCAAAAGCTGTGGGACCTGCTCGGGAAACAGAACCTTCTGGTGCGGAAACTGACGCACCGCCGCGACACGCTCGAGGAGATATTCCTGAGGGCGATGGGTTGCATCGCGCGCACGCCGGGGGAGAGTGCGTCCCGTTAGGACGGCTGTGCGCCGTGCGACCGAGGAACAGGAAGCGGTTGTAGCGCCGGGAGACGACGGATGGCGGTTTACAGACGCGGTTATCAACGGTATCAGGGGGCGCTCAGCAGCCGCTGGGCCCGGCGCGCCGTTCTGCCCCGTTTCGCCTGGAGGCGGCTGTTTCAGCAGCGCCTGGTCGTTGCGCTTACGGTCGTCGCCATGACATGGCCGCTGCTTTGCGCCTTTTTCATTTACCTGGCCAACAATGCGGAGCTGCTGAAAGGACTCGGGAAGCAGTTTCAGGGCCTCCTGAACATCGACGGCAACTTCTTCCTCATATTCATGACGGTTCAGTCATTCTTCGCCCTGTTTCTCGCGGCCCTGGCCGGCCCGGGGCTGATAGCGCCCGATCTCGCGAACAACGCCCTGCAGCTTTATTTCAGCCGCCCCCTCACCCGCTTGGAATATGCTACTGGAAGACTCGCCGCGCTCGTCGGGATGCTTTCCCTGGTCACCTGGATCCCGGGACTTGCGCTGTTCGGAATGCAGGCCGGCATGGCGGGCGGACAGTGGTTCCGCGCGAACTGGAAGCTGGGCGCGGGCCTGTTCGCGGGTTTCGTCCTTCGGGTCCTGCTGGTGAGTATGGTGGCTCTGGCAAGCTCGGCGTACGCGCGGCTGAAGGCGGTGTCCGGGGGCCTGGTGCTCGGATTCTTCTTCATCCTGGGCGGCGCGGCCGGGATTATTAACGGCGTGTTCCGCGTGACGTGGGGGAACGCGCTCAGTCCGACCAGGGCAGCCTATCAGATCTGGCGCTCCCTGCTCGGCATCGAGCCGTCCTCCGGACCCGCGGCGCCCTCATGTGCCCTGGTTTTGCTGGCGATCATTCTTCTTCTCGCTCTCATCATCGGGCGCAAGCTCCGTCCCGTTGAGGTGATTTCGTGACCGAAACAGCCGTCATTCTGGATGAAGTTTCGAAGTTCTACGGCGAGGTGCTCGGCGTCAACCGTGTCACTCTGAACATTCCGCCCGGAATCACGAGCCTCGTCGGACCGAACGGCTCCGGCAAAACGACGCTTTTGAACCTCATGGCGGGGTTGATTCACCCCGACAACGGCTCGATCCTGATGCGGGGCGTTTCCCCCAGGGACCCCGAGCGCCTGATGCGCGTCACCGGATACGCAACCCAGTATGACGCTTCGCCCCGCTGGGCGACCGGCTTCAGCTTCATCGCTTCCGGTCTGCTGCTGTTCGGATACGGCCGCGCGGAAGCCGAGGAAAAGGCATGGAAGGCCATGGAGCGCCTGGGCCTCACGGGCGCGGCGCACCGCAGGATGGCGGCCTATTCCAAGGGAATGCGGCAGCGCGTCCGCCTGGCGCAGGCGATCGCCCACGAACCGGATCTTCTGCTGCTCGATGAACCCCTCAACGGGCTGGATCCGCTGATCCGCGCCGAGACCATCGCGCTATTCCGCGAATGGGCCGCCCAGGGAAGGCATGTCATTCTTTCCAGCCATGTCCTGCAGGAAGTGGACGTGATCAGCGACCGGGTGATCCTGATCTCCAACGGCATGATCGTGGCGGAGGGAAAGATCCGCGACGTGCGCGAGGAGATCCGCGAGCGTCCCAGCCAGTTCATCATCCGCTGCCGCGAAGCGTCCCGTGTCGCGTCTCTGCTTTTCAACGAGGAGCATATCACCGAGATCCGCATGCACGAGGACCGTCTGGGCTTCCTGGTGATGACGCGGGACCGCGAGCGGCTCTCCCGCTTGATCGGGCGCATCGCCCTCGACGGGTTTCACATCGACGCGGTCCTTCCGGCGGACGAGAACGTGGACGCCCTTTATGAATATCTGATCCCCGAGGGGAGGTAGGAAAAGCCCGTGGATCATCCGCCCCGCCTGAAACAGGCCTGGATCATCGCGAGGATCGAGATGCGGCGCGCCTTTCTGTCCAAACGCGCCCTCTGGGTCTATGGGCTGGCGCTGTTTCCATCTCTCATCTTCCTCGGCCACAGCGTCCAGGTGCGATTCCGGCGCGACAGCCTCTCCGCCCGCGGTCTGACGCCGCCGGCTCTCATGGACGGCGTTTCCATCGGGGAGCCGGCGGAAACCGTTCTGAAGCGGCTCGGGGAGCCGCCGCGCGATTTTCAATGGGAAAGCCGCCGGCGTGTCCCCAACAAGGGCGAAGACCCCGGCGTCACCACGCATCGGATAGAACCCGCCTTTGAGGCGCGTTTCATCAGGCTCAACGTCCTCGTTCCCACGCACACGGGCGACCGGTCGGCAAGGATCTGCGAGCTGGAGGTCTATGGAGACGGCCCCGTCAACCTCGCGCTCCATCGTCCGGCCGCCGGCAGCGCCGCGTGCAGCGCCGAAGAAGGACCGGACAAGGCTTTCGACGGCGCGGTCGGCGGCGGGAAGAAGGACTGCTGGTGTTCCTCGGCGCGCAACCGGTTTCTGCAGGTCGATCTCGGGGACGTGCAGACGATCCGGCGCATTGTCGTCAAGCATGCCGGCGCGGCAGGGGAAAGCGAGGATCTCAACACCCTGCTGTTCAATATCCAGGCGAGCAGGGACAGCAGGGTCTTTACAACGATTGTGAATCCCACGGGTACAAGATTCACCGATGAGATCGTATCGCGCCGCAGGATGACCTATTTCGACGGACGGCGCGAGGCGCGCCTGGAGTTCGCCGATGGGAAACTGGTCTCCAGGGACATCCGTCCTCTGCTCGACTTCGAGGAAGACCGGCGGATATTCGCCGGCGTCTTTCAATTTTTCTATCTGCGTCTCGCGATTTTCTTCGGCTGTCTCGGCATTTTCATGAATCTGTTCCGCGGGGAATTCCTGGACAAGACGCTCCATTTCTGGTTCCTATTCCCTGCGCGGCGCGAGGTGCTGCTGGCCGGCAAATACGGCGCCGGACTCATCGCCTCGACGGTCATTTTCGTGGGCGGGGCCCTCGTGTGCTTTGCGGTTCTTCTTGGGACGCACGCCCCGGCCGAGGTCGAGGCCTACTGGCTAAGCGCCGGCATGGCGCACGCCTTCTTGTACGCCGCCGCGTCCGCTCTGGCCTGCGTCGGATACGGCAGCGTTTTTCTCGCGGCCGGCCTTCTGCTGCGCAATCCCATCGTCCCCGCCGCCGCCCTCCTCGCGTGGGAAAGTATCAACGGCTTTCTGCCCGAAATCCTGCAGAAATTGAGCGTGCTGCACTACCTGCAATCCCTGTGCCCCGTACCGGCTCCTGTCGACAAGGATTTGCCGGCCATTCTTCAGCTTCTTCTTGCGCCCGCCGCCCCGGCGTCGCGTGCGGGCGCGGTTTTGGGACTGCTCGCGGTGACGGTCTTCGTGCTGTGGCTCGGCTGTCTCGCCATACGCCGGATGGAAGTCTCCTACGGCACCGAGGCCTGACCCGGACAACGGGTCACGTTCGGCGTGCATCCGTTGCTAGTAGCTCAATCCATAACCCAAGGGGAAAAGAGGATCATATTTGTCCTTCGGGACATGGATATTGAGCGGAAGCTGGCCCATCGACCTTGGCCAGGAAAACGATAGTCTCCCGGTCGGCTTGTAATCGCCGAACAGCACATCCGCGATCCCCTGCCCTTCCGTGCCCGGAAGGAAAGCTGCGATCAAGGCGTCCGCGTCGGCGAGGGCGTCGTTGATGATCATCGGGCGGCCGGATATCAGGATCACGACCACGGGGATGCCGGCCTTCTTCAGATTACGGACCACGCCGATGTCCTCCTCCCCGAGCGTAAGGTCCGCGCGGTCGCCGACCCCTTCCGCGTAGGGCTTTTCCCCGATGACCGCGACGCCGATGGAAGCGCCTCCCGCCCCGCTTCCGTCCGCTGAATAAGTTACTTTGGTCCGGCTGGACACGGCGGCCTTGACGGCTTCCAGCACCGTGGTGCCGCCTGAGGTGACCTTGCCGCTCTGCCCTTGCCATTGAATGGTCCAGCCGCCGCACTGGTTGCCGATATCGTCGGCGCTCTTGCCGGAAACGTGGATGCGGGCGGTCCTTTTGGAGATGGGGAGCGTCCTGTTTTCATTTTTCAGCAGCACCATGGATCTGCGCACGGCTTCCCGAGCGACCGCCCGGTGCGCGGCCGAGCCGAAGGTCCTGTGCAGCTTCCGGTCCGCCTTCTGCGAGCGGTTTTTGTCCATCAGTCCCATGGCGAACTTGACGCGCAGGATGCGCGTGACCGCGTCGTCGATGCGCGACATCGGCACACGGCCCTCATCCACAAGCTCTTTCAATCTTACGAAGAAATCCCGGTAGCGGTTAGGCTCCATCGCCATGTCCATTCCCGCGTTGATGGAGATTTCAATGGATCCCTTGTAGTCGCCCGGCTTGATCTGGCCGATGGCGTTGTAGTCCGAAATCAGGAAACCTTCGAATCCCAGTTCTTGCTTCAGTATTTCGGTCAGCAGCCGCTTGCTCGCGGAACAGCGGACGCCGTTCCACATGCTGTAGGAAGGCATGATGCTTCCGACGCCGGCCTTCACGGCGGCGATGTAGCCCGGCAGATGGATGCGCCGCAACGTTGCTTCATCCACTCGGGTGTCGCCCTGATCGAGCCACAGTCGACCCTTGTCTCCCGGGGGCACGCCGGGCCGTCCCGCCGTCGTAGCGGACGTGCCGCCGTCCCCCACGTAATGTTTCGCGCAGGCCAGGATCGAGAGCCGCCGGTTCAGACTGAGCCCCTGCAAGCCTCGAACCGCAGCTGCCCCAAGCGTTGCGACAACCGCCGGATCCTCTGAAAAACCTTCATAGGTCCTTCCCCAGCGGATATCCTGAGGGACGGTCACGCAGGGGGAGAAGGTCCACTGAATCCCGGTGGCGCGCACCTCTTCGGCCGTGATTCTGCCGATCTTCTCGACCAGTTTCGGGTCGCGCGTGCAGCCGAGGCCGATGTTGTGCGGAAATATGACGGCGCCCAGCACGTTGCTGTGTCCGTGCACCGCATCGATGCCGTACAGGACGGGGATTGCGAGGCGCGTCTTCAGGGCTTCGGCCTGAACCCGATCGTAGAGATTGGTCCACGCTTCGAGGCTGTTCCCTTCGGCGGGATCCGAACTGCCGCCGCTCAGGACGGAGCCGATGAAATATCTCTGTATGTCCCCCGGATTGGCGAGGACCGGCCCCTGCTCCGCCTGAATCATCTGCCCGATTTTCTCCTCGAGCGTCATTGCGGACAGCAGCTCCCGGACCTGAGGGTCGTAGGAAGACAGAGGCCTGGGCCGCGAAGCCGCCGGCAGAAATTGAAAAGACACAAGGAACAGCAGGATCGCAAGCCAGGATTGACAGGGTTTCATATCGTTTTCCCTTCTTTGCAGCATCTCGAACAAACGCCAGCCTATTGTATGCAGCCATGGTCGTCACACATGGAGTGGACAGCCGCCAGCGTCGCATCAATGAGAAGACCCCGGGGACAGTCCCCTTTCCCGCACGGCGTTGCTGATCTCCTGGAGGTCCTTGGATGCGATGGACATAATTTCCAGGGCGAAATCAGGATTATGCGCGGATCGCGAGCCGTCCCGCGCGAGAATGGAGAGATTGAACCGGATGTCCTGAAGCTTGGACTTCAACGGCGCGCTCAGGGCGTCCGGCATTGCCTTGAACAGGGCGTCTATCCGGCCCAGGTCCGCCTGAAGAACAACCATCTTATCCTGATAGTCGCTTTGCCATTCCTGGATCTGCAGAGCGCGCATCTTGCGGGTGTTGCCCTTATGGCAGACGGTGCATGTGTCGGCGCGCTCTTCGGAAAGATCCGGGTCGTCGGGCCGCAGCACCTTCATCCGGTGATTCCCTTCCGTCATATGGCAGGAAATGCACGGCACGCCGGAATGGATGCTCCTCATTTCGCCGACGCCCCGGGCTCCTTCGCCTTTGAGCACGGACCGCTGCATATGACAGGATTCACAGAGCGATTCGGGGTCCGCAACCAGCTTTTGGGGCAGTTTGCTCCCGCGAGGATCGTGACAGGCCAGGCATGAGACGGTGTGAAAACTCTCCTTTCGGGTCATGTCCGCCTTGCCGCCCTGCAGCTTTGCCTTGAAACCTTCGGCGGAGTGACAGGCGTAACAATCGGCCGTGGATTTGGCGTTCGCAAGGCGGCCGATCGCCTTGCTGTGGCCGGAGGCTTCCCACATGCTCTGCTTCTCCGCGTGGCATGGACTGCACGACGTGAAGCCCGTGTGATCCGGAATCTCCTTTTTGTCTTGAGGGACAGCCAGGGAGAAGATCCCGGCGACGGCCATGATCGCCGCGCCTTTGAGAATCGCCTTGAGCGCCATTGGACTGTTCATCGTTGAGCCGCTCCCGCCGGCGGGCCGCAATGGAAGGACCGCCACGCGATATAATGATTGCCATAATCCGGCGACAAAACCCAGCCTATAATCCCGAAGACTCCGGCCCCGGACGCAAAGCCGTTGCGAATCCACGCAAGGTGCGGTAATGTGGGATGCGCGGCCAAGCCGTGATCCTATGAGAGTACCAACCAATCCACAACATCAACGCATCGGAGGTCCCATGAGCCTCAATCCATCCCGAAGGCAGTTTCTGCAGGCCGGGCTTGCCCTGCCTGCCGCCGGCCTGCTTCCATCGCAAGCGCCGGATCCGTCGCCCCGATCGTCGCCCGGAGTCGTCTACAGAACCCTGGGCAAGACCGGGCTTAAGGTTACCGGCGTCGGCTTTGGGATCGGCTTCGTTCCGGATCCCGAGCTCGTGACACGAGCCCTGGACATGGGCATCAATTATTACGACACATCCCGTGTTTATGGAGACAGTGAAAAGATCTTCGGAGGCATCATTAAGGGAAGGCAAAGGGATAGGATCATTATCGCCACCAAGTCCCCCTCCAGGAAAAAGGACGCGATCCTCAAGGATCTGGACACCAGCCTCAAGGAGCTCGGCACGGATTACGTCG
>CAYZTZ010000049.1:0-22058 GCA_964481255.1 uncultured Acidobacteriota bacterium
CGAAGACTCCGCGGCGGTTGGCGACCCTGTAGAATTCGCGCCGGACGACCTTCATCAAGAGAGCGATGCGGGATGTCTTCAGCCCGCCGGCTGTCGAGCCGGCACACCCGCCTATGAACATAAGAGACAGGAGGATCATTTGAGCGAAGGGCGGCCACAGTTCAAAGTCGGCGTTTGAAAATCCTGTCGTGGTCATGATCGAGGCGACCTGAAAAAGCGCTTTGCGCACGGCGGACGCGGGGCTCATTCCGGCCATAAAGACCAGTGAGAGCGTGACCGCCGCCGCCGTTGAAGCGCCGGCGAGCAGGTAGAATCGCAGCTCGGAATCCTGTGCGACCCGGCGGACCTTCCCCTCCATCAGCAGGCGGTAGTGCAGAGTGAAATTGATGCCGGCCAGAAGCATGAACACGATGATGACGGCCTCGATGGCGGCACTGTGGAAGGCTTCCACGCTCAAATTACGGGTCGAAAAACCTCCGGTGCCCATGGTTGAGAAGCTGTGACATGCCGATTCGAACCTGTTCATTCCGGCAAGACGGAGGGCGGCATACTCCAGGACGGTGAACAAAAGGTAGATCTTCCACAAGGCCTTGGCCGTTTCGGCGATCCTGGGGGTGAGTTTTTCCGACCGGGCGCCGGAAAATTCCGCCCTGTAGAGCTCCATTCCTCCGACGCCGATAAGGGGCAGGATGGCGATTCCCAAAAGAAGGATGCCCATGCCCCCCACCCAGTGGGTGAAACACCTCCAGAGATGAAGGCTGGGAGGCAAAGCTTCGACCGACGCCAGGACCGTCGCGCCCGTGGTGGTAAAGCCGGAGACCGATTCGAAGAAGGCGTCCGTGAAACTCGGATAATACGCGGATAGTCCGAAAGGAAGAGCCCCGAAAGCGCAGACGACCAGCCATGTGACTGCGACAAGGAACAGGCCTTCCCTGTGGTGCAGCTCTTCATCGGCGGGTTTCGAAATCCGGCGCAGCGCCAGCGCTGCGAGGGCGGTCGCGGCCAACGAAATCAGCAAGGGTCCGAGACCGGCGTCCCGGTAAGCCAGCGCCAGGCCGAGCGGCGGAAGCAAAAAGCACGCCTCGCCAAGCAGAACGAAGGAAAGGAATCTTAGAACAACAGTCCAGCGTATCACGGGAGCGCTCGAAAATATCAAGCAAGAAACGCCGATTCCAGCTGTTTGACGACCTGTTCCAGACAGAAGAAAACCACCCGGTCCCCCGGCTGGATAACGGCATCGCCGCTCGGCACCGTCACCTCGCCCGAAGGTCTGGCGATTGCTCCGACAATGACGCCCCGCGGGAAGTTCAGCGCGCGCAGGGGCTTCCCGACGAATTTGGAGCGGGGCGCGGCCACCATTTCCAGCGCCTCCACCTCCTCGTTGCGGAACGTCGTGACGGAAAAGACCTTGCCTTTTCGGACGAACTGCAGGATGCGGTCGACCACCACCAGACGGGTGCTGAATATGGAATTGATGCCGAGCATTTGGGCCATCGGAAGCAGCTCGAGCCGGTTCACCAGCGCCACCGCCTTGCTCGCGCCGAGCCGGCGCGCCAGCAGGCATGCGATGATGTTGTCCTCGTCGTCCGCCGAAAGCGCCAGATAGGCGTCTATTCCCTCGATGTTCTCCTCCGACAGGACTCTCTGCTCCATGCCGTCGGCGTGCACGACCACGGACTTTTTCAGGATCCCCGATATCAGCTCGCAGCGCCGCAAATCGCGTTCGAAAATCTTGACCGCGACCCCCTGCTTCTCAAGCCGCAGCGCCGCCTCGATCCCGATCTGCCGCCCCCCCACGATGAAGACCCTTTGAATATTCCGGGGCGGCGGCAAGCGCACAAATTCCGCCATCGCCGCGTACTCGCTGGAGGGAACCATGATATAGACGTGATCGCCGGCCCGCAGGTCATCCCCGCCGTGAGGGATGATTACCCGGTGGCCCCGAAAGATGATGGCCATGAGAGCGTTTCGCACCGGGTTCATCGCGGCCAGTTCCTTGATGGTCTTGCCGATCACCCAGCTGCCCGCCTCGATGTTCATGCCGAAGAGTTTCAAGCGGCCGTCGGCGAATTGATAGATCTCCGATACGCCCACGATCCCGAGAACATTGAGGATCCGGTCCACCGTTTCCCTGTCCGGATGGATCACCAGGTCCACCTTGAGCATGTCGCTTTCGCAAATCGAGCGCCAATGGTCGACTTCATGCGTGCGAAGGCGAAGGACCTTTATTTTGACTCCGGACAGAGCCTGGGCGATGAGACAGCCCAGAATATTGGTTTCGTCGCTTTCCGTCACGGCGATCAGCATCTCGGCATCGTCAAGACCCGCGCGCCGGAGGGTATCGATGCTGCGCGCATTGCCGCAGATCACCTTGACGTCGAGCGCCTCTTCGAGCTCCCTGCAACGGTCCTCGTTGATTTCGACGAGGGCGACTTCGTTGTTTTCCCGCGTCAACCGCCGCGCGATCAGCGCGCCGACCTGACCGCCCCCAAGAATAAGTACGCGCATGGATGGATCCTTGCAATGAAACCCGGGGACTCACGGATCCGGCACCCGCGCAACTCCCGCGATCCGTGCCTGATGCAGAGGCTCCTGTCCCCGCCGGAAAATCCCATCATCGGCGGCGCGGACCCGCCCTCCCCGACGAGCAAACCTCCCGGGAACCCTTTCTCCGGCGGCTTTATACTACCATACAATCCGCCTCCGCATTCCGGGGGATTCAACCCTTCGCCGGCAGCCGCGAAAGGGACGGGCTATACGAAGGACGTTTCATTCGCGGAATTCGTGCAATTCGTGCAGCTTGCGCTTATCAAGAAGATTCCCGGTCTGACGCGAGGAATCGCGAATCGGGTTTTCAAGGGCACCCGCAACATCCATGTCCGCTAATTGTCGGAAGGGGGTTCGCATGGGGCCGTTTTTTCCTGTGGGACGTCGCGGATCCTTCTGGTATAAGTAGCGGCGCAAATAGGAATTTACGCCGTGCCTTTGGGCCTGCGAGTCACACTCCGCCGGGCTCCGGCGCCAGGGGATGGAGGTATGGATAGTCCGCTGATCCTGGTCGTGGTGGTGATCGCTGTCGCCCTTCTGTTCGACTTCCTTAATGGATTTCACGATGCCGCCAACTCCATCGCCACGGTCGTTTCAACCCGGGTTCTGTCGCCCAGGGCGGCTGTCTTGCTCGCCGCGGTGTGCAATTTCGCGGCGGCCTTTTTGCTCGAAACCAAGGTCGCGGCCACCATCGGTCACGATATCGTCCATGCCCGGTTCCTTGACCCTTTTCTGGTCATGTTCGGATTGCTGGGAGCCATCCTATGGGACCTGATCACCTGGTGGTTCGGGCTGCCCACGAGTTCCTCTCATGCCCTGGTCGGAGGCTTTGCAGGGGCGGCGGTGGCCAGAGCCGGATGGGTCGCCTTGAAACCCCAGGGGCTCTTAAAAGTGCTGCCCTTCATCGTGATCGCCCCCCTCGTGGGAATTGTGCTGGGCCGCCTGATGATGCTTCTGGTCATTCTGATATTCCGAAGATCCTCCCCCCGCAAAGTGGATCATTTCTTCCGCAGGGGCCAGCTTGTTTCGGCGTCCATTTTCAGTTTCAGCCATGGGATGAATGACGCCCAGAAAACCATGGGCATCATCCTGGCGTTGCTCATTTCAGCGAATTATCTGCCGGCCGTATCGGCGGGGGCGAGGGCGCATGTCCCCCTTTGGGTCATTCTTTCCTGCCACGCCGCCATAGCCCTTGGGACCTATTTCGGGGGATGGAGAATCGTCAAAACCCTGGGGATGCGTTTGACGAAGCTTCATCCGGTAGGGGGATTTTGCGCCGAAACGGGAGGCGGAGTCACGATCGTGCTCCTCTCGTTGATGGGAATCCCTTTGAGCACGACCCACACCATTACCGGAGCGATCGTCGGGGTCGGCTCCGTGCAGCGGTGGTCCGCCGTCCGGTGGGGTATCGCCCGCAACATCGTCTGGGCCTGGATCCTGACAATCCCCTGCTCCGCGCTTTTCGGAGCGCTTTTGGAGCATCTCCTTCGCCCGTTGCTGCCCGGATAGTATCCGCCGCGAAACTCAACTCGCTGTTTGTGACGTCTGTAGAATGCGGGAGCCTGTTCTCACCTTGTTTCGCGGCAGCCTGCCGGTCGCATCTTCGGCATGGATCGACAAAGCCCGCAAGCTTCGCGGAAGAACTAAACGGGGTCTTCCGCCCGCGCAGCAGCGGCGCCTGATCGCGGACCGGCCAGTTTCAGGGCGAGACGGTTCAGCCGGTGCTGCAGGCTCGCGTGCCATCGCCTGTACTGAAGCGGTGAAACGCTGCCGCGGCGCCATGCTTCCTGGAGTCGGACCAGGGCTTCGCGGGAGAGCGCGGCCGCCTTCTCCGGCGAGCGCGCGCGATGCTCATAGTAGATCGCCAGCTGCTCATAGGCTTTCAAACCCTCGGCCGTATCGTCGAGAAGCTTTCCCCAAAGCTCATTGGAGAGTTCGAAATCGCCTTCGCGCTTGGCCAATAGCGCCAGTTCCCTGCAAGCGATCCGCTCGGCGGCCCTGGGCAAGCCGCCCTCCAACGCCCGCCGGTATATCCGTCCGGCAAGACGCTCCTCCCCGCGTCTTTGCAGGAGGCGTGAAACGCCGAAAAGCTCCTCGGAGCATCCGCGGCTCGTCTCAGGATCGGCCAGCAGGTCCAGGACATGCACGGCCAGGGCCGCGAGCCCGACGAGATCCATCTGGTTGTGTCGAATAACGCCGGCCATCGGCTCTGCGGGGCCGCCGCGGAGAAAGTCAAAGTAGATCTGAGGGATCGCCGCCGACGGGATATCCCCCGCGCGGTTTAAACCGAGCACCCGTCTCTCCAGTTCCGTCAGGGCGACCGACCCGCAGCAGAACCGCCAGAGCTGGCGCGCGGGATAAAGAAAATCCAGGTGAGCCGCAGGCGCAGGCGCCGCTCCGAGCCTTCGCATCGCGAAACGCGTCTGCAGCAAAGGCCAGTCGAAGCTCTTGCCGTTGAAAGTCACGAGAACGCTCCTCGGGGTCAAGCGCTCCAGGATGTCCGACAACATGGGGGTTTCCTCGCTGAAATCCCGCATGAAATGCTGCTCCGTCACGAAACCATTTCCATCCCAACGGCCCAGTCCCACCAGAAATGCGCATGTCCCCGTTCCCCCGGCCAGCCCCGTCGTCTCGGTGTCAAGAAACAGCCAAAGGGCGGGATCCGCGATCTCCTCGGCGGCGTCGGGGGCGAGAAGCCGCAACGCCCGATCGCTCATCTTTCCCGGAGGATTCTGCGGGAAGCTGCGCCGTATAAGGATGTGGCTGCCGAATCCGTTGATCCGCCTTTCGCCGTCCAGCAGTTCGACCAGTTTGTCCGAATGCGGCGACGCCGTTGCGCCCGGACGAGAAACCCGATCCCGCGGCCGCAGCGCCGATATCCGCGAGAGTTTTTCAAGCGTCGTGTCCATTCCTTCAATCCCGAATCCCGAACCCCGAATCGCGTGCCAGCAGCCGGTCCAGGATACCGAGCGCGACCTCCTTCGCCCGATCGCCGGTTTCGCCCGACGGCCCCACACAGGAGGGGCATCCCTTTTCGCAGGGACAGTCCGCTATAAGCTCGCGCGTCCGGCGGACCAGCAGGTCATGCATGCGGAACAGCGGTTCGCTTAAACCGATGCCTCCGGGATAATCATCGTACAAGTAAAGCGTAGGCTGAAAAAACATCCTCCCTTCGAATCCCGATGCGCCGGGCAGGCTTGCCTCCGGCGCGGCCGAATCGGGCGCGCCTTCGCCGACGGCCGCCCCCAGATCCATGCGATCGCACATCACGAGCAGGGCCGCGACCGACTCCAGCGCATGAAGCAGGCCGAACAGTCCGTCCTGCCTTTCCGAAACCGTGTAGGGAAGCGCGTCGAGCAGCTCCCTGCCCAGAGTCATCCAGTAGGCCGTCGTGTGCATTTCGTTCTCAGGCAACTCGAGGTTCCCGGAACCCACGTTTTCAAGCGTGTAGAACTTGATCTTCTTGAACCCGACCACCTGCGAGCGCACCTGGACGTCCCCGTGGGCTTTGGCCGCGGGCCCCGGGACGGGAACCTCGTCCTCCGCCTTGAGCCTCTGGATCCGCGTGTAGCGGATCGCCTGGGTGAAATAATCGACGTTGACGCGCCGGACATAGGCCTTGCGCTGCTCGAAATCCAGACGCTCGACGTGGTACTGCTCGGCCCCGTGCAGATAGATGGCCCTGGGATGCACGGTTGAAAGAGCGCTGGAGAAGTCGACTTCGCCGATGACTTCGGGCGCATCCGTTTCGTCGATAATCACGAAGTTGTCGGATGAGACCGAACGGAGGCTCACCGTGTCCGCAGGATAGGATTCCTGCGTCCAGTACCAGAAATCCCCGCTGCGATGGAGATAGCCGGCCTCCGCCAGGCGCGAACACAACAGCTCAAGATCCACGCCGCCGAAAGCCTCGCCGGACTCGATCGGGAGTTCGAAGGCGGCGCATTTCAGGTGATTGACCAGAATCTCCAGGTTGTCGGGTTGGATATAGGCGTGTTCCGGAGACCCGCCGAAAAAGTATTCCGGGTGCCGGATGATGAACTGATCCAGCGGACGGGAGGACGCCACCAGGACCGCGCAGGAACTCCCTCTGCGCCTCCCCGCTCTTCCGGCGCGTTGCCAGGTGGAAGCGATGGTCCCGGGATAGCCCGCCATGACCGCCGCATCCAGGGAGCCTATATCGATCCCGAGTTCCAGAGCGTTGGTCGCCACCACGGCCCGCACGCGGCCCTCGCGCAGGCCGCGCTCGATCTCCCGCCTCTCAAGGGGAAGATAGCCTCCCCGGTAGCCCTTCACCGTCTCCGGCGCGCCCGGAGGCCGGGGATTATCCTGCTTCAGGTAGGTCAGGAGAACCTCCGTGTGCAAACGGCTGTTGGCGAAAACTATCGTCTGGAGGCCGCGCCGGACGAATGCACGGGCGATGCGAAACGTCTCGTTGATATAGCTGCGGCGAATGCCCAGAAAGCGGTTCACCACGGGGGGATTGTAGAAAATGAAATATTTTTCAGCCGACGGCGCGCCGTTTCCGTCCAGAACCGCCACATCGGAACCGATCAGGCGGCCGGCGAGCTCCCCGGGGTTCGCGATGGTCGCGGAAGAGAAAATGAACTGGGGGGCGCACCCGTAAAACCGGGCGATCCTTTTGAGCCTGCGCAGAACGTTGGCCAGATGACTGCCGAAAACGCCGCGATACATGTGAAGCTCGTCGATGACGACATACCGCAGGTTTTCGAAAAGGCGCGTCCACTTCGTGTGGTGCGGCAGTATGCCCGTATGCAGCATGTCCGGGTTGGTAAGAACAATGTGACCCCTCTGCCGTATGGCCTGCCGGGCATCGGACGGAGTGTCCCCGTCATAGGTGAAAACGCCGCAAGCGTCCCCCAGTTTCTTTCCCAGGTCCTCAAGTTCGACGAGCTGATCCTGGGCGAGGGCTTTTGTCGGGAAGAGGTACAGAGCGCGCGTGTCGGGATTCTCCAGCACCGCGTTCAATACCGGGAGGTTATAACAGAGCGTCTTGCCCGAGGCCGTCGGCGTGACGATCACCGCATTTTCACCGCGCCGTATTCTATCGACAGCCTCCGCCTGATGGGAATAGAGGCGCGTGATGCCTTTGGCGCGATAGGCCTCCGCCAGCTCGGGCCTCACCCAGTCCGGCATGGCCGCCCATTGAGCCTCTCTCGCCGGAAGGCGCTCCACGGCCGTGACCACGTCGCCGGCCCTTTCTCCCGGCGCCAGTTCCCTAATGATTTCATGCATTTCAACTAATGCCCCGTTTCGCTTGGCAGGATCGGAGACCATAGGATTCACCTTTTATTCACCATGCCCTGAGTGTATCACGAAGAGAAACAGGGAGGCAAAGGGAATTACGAATGACAATTTATCTATCGAGCTTAGGAGAACGCGCGCAGGATGGAAGGGGGAAGAAGCGCAATCAGCACCCCTCTGGGAATATCCTGAACGCTATGCAGGTCGATCGCGCAGGCGCCTCCCTTTTTGAGCTCCAGACAGCACTCGGGGGATCCCCATGCGATCTCGCCTGCGATTTCACCGAGCGACGGCTGATGACCGACAAGCATCAGGCTTTCGAATTTCTTTTCACAAACCCGGATATGGCGATAGAGCTCATGGCGGGCCCCCGAAGGGGCGAGAGCCGGGAGCGTTTCCACCGCGATCCCTTTGCCGAATGCCTTCTGCAGGATCTCGGCCGTCTGGAGGGCCCTGGGCAGCGGGCTCGTCCAGATAACATCGGGAATGTAACCCAAGCGGCTCAGCCCCATGGCTGCCTGCCGCATCTTCTTTCCGCCCTCCTCCGTCAACGGCCGCTCATCCTCCCTGACGCCCGGAGTGCCGTGGGGGACGGCGACCGCGTGCCGGACGATGTAAAGTCTCATCGCAGCTTTCCTCTAATATCCGGATAGTCCATAAGCTATATTATCAGGAAGGGGCAACGATGAAAATGAATCCATCGGACAACCTGTTAATGGCAGCCATCGATATCGGGTCGAGCGCGATCCGCATGGATATCGCCGAACTGCGCCCGGACGGCGACATCCACATCCTCGACTCTCTGAAAAAAGGAGTGCAGCTCGGCCGCGACGCCTTCACCCAGGGCTATTTAAGCCAGGAGACCATCCGGGCGGCGTGCGAGGCGCTGCGCGACTTTAAAAAGATGATGGACACCTACGGCGTGCACCGCTACCGTGCCGTGGCCACGAGCGCCGTCCGGGAATCAAGCAACAGCGAGATGTTCCTGGACCGCCTCCTGATGAGCACGGGACTGGACGTGGAGGTGATCGACGGCCCGGAACAGAACCGCCTGACGCTTTCGGCGGTCCTGGACGCCCTTCGCGGCGAATCGGACCTGGGGATCGCCAAAAGCATCCTGGTGGAGGTCGGAGGCGGGAGCACGGACGTCGCGCTTCTCAGCGAAGGGGAATTGCAGCAATCGGGCACCTTCCCGCTGGGATCCATTCGGCTCCGCACCCAGGCGGCCGGGGGATCGGCGAAACAGGACCAGCAGATCCGTCTGATGAAGCGGCACATCGCCGACCTGGTCTCCACGATCAAGCGGGAAATGGACATTAAGGACGCCGTCCACTGCATTGCCCTGGGCGGCGACATCCGGTTTGCAGCCAGGCTTCTGAACGAGTCGGACCCCAACAGGCGTCTCACATCCATTCCCTCGAACACGTTCGCCGAATTTGTGGATTCCGTCTCGCGTCTGACCGTCGACGGGCTGTTTCAGAAGTATTCCATACCCTACCCCGACGCCGAAACGCTTGCGCCGGCCCTGCTGATTTATCTGCATCTGCTGAAAGAGACGAAAGCCGCCGCCATCATCGTCAGCGACGCCAGCATCCGGGCGGGCATCCTGCAGGACCTGGCGCCCGCCGAGCAGGGGAAACAGCTGGAGAAATGGGCGACGCAGATCCTGTCGGCGGCCCGCAGTCTCGGCCGCAAATACCGCTACGACGAAGGCCACGCCGAGAGGGTCCGCGAGCTTTGCGTGCGCCTCTTCGACGAACTCAGGACGGAGCACCGCCTGACGAACACGCACCGTCTTTATCTCGAAATCGCGGCGCTGCTCCACGACATCGGCTTGTTCGTCGGCGCGCGCAGTCACCACAAGCACAGTTACTACCTGATATCCTCGTCGGAGATCTTCGGCCTGCGCAGGCCCGCGCTGGAGTTGATCGCCAATATCGCCCGCTACCACCGCCGCGCCCTGCCGCAGCGCTCCCACCCGGCCTATGTCTCGCTGGACCACGAGCAGCGCATGATCGTGTCCAAGCTCGCGGCCATACTCCGCGTGGCCAACGCGCTCGACAAGGACCAGCCGCAGAAAGCCATCGATCTCGAAATCAGCCGGGAAGGCGACCAGATCGTCTTGACCGCGCCGGGCGCTTCCGACCTGTCGATGCTAAAGGCGGCGCTGGCCGGCCGCAGCGACCTGTTCAACGAAATCTTCGGGAAGAAGATCCTTCTCAGAGAGGCGGCCAAAACGCCATGAGCGCACGACGGGCGGACTCATTCCTGAACCGCGAGATCAGCTGGATCCAGTTCAACCTCCGGGTCCTGGAGGAGGCTCAGGATCCGCGGAATCCGCTTCTCGAACGGTTGCGCTTTTTCTGCATTTTCCATTCGAACCTGGACGAGTTCTTCATGGTCCGCGTGGCGTCGCTGCACCGCCGGATCGAGGAGGGCGACACCGATGCGGATCCCTCGGGGATGACGCCCCGCCGGCAGCTGGAAAGCATCGACGCGCGCGTGCGTCAGGCCTACGAGGCAAGCTGCGCGCTGTATTGGCAAGAGCTGATCCCGTCTCTCGCGAAGGAAGGCATCCATATCCGCCGCATGGAGCAGCTCAAGCCGGAGCAGGCAGAATACCTGGACGAATACTTCGAGAAGGAAATCTACCCGGTCCTTACGCCCGTCGCCGTCGACGCGTCGCGCCCTCGTCCCTGGCTGCCGGGGCTGACGTCCAACCTGGCGGTCCTCGTTCAATCCGAGAAGGAAGACGGGCAGGCTCCCCGCATGGCCGTGGCGGAGGTGCCGGGCCGGCTCCCGGGATTGCTGCGCCTTCCCGGAGACGGCGGACTCGAGCTGTGCTGGCTGAGCGACGCCGTTCGAAGGCGGATCTCCCGTCTTTTCACCGGGCACCGCATCCTGGAGGTCGGCGGCTTTCGGCTGGCGCGCGATTCAGAACTGGAACTGGGCGACGAAGACCGGCGCAATTACATGGGCATGCTGGAAACGGAACTGAAGAAGCGGCAGAGGGCCAAACCGATCCGCCTGGAACACGAGCCGATGTCCCCGGACCTTCTTCACAGGATTCAGACGGCCTTTGGACTTCAGCATTCCGAGCTGTTTCGCATCGAAGGCCCCCTGGATCCCCGGCCCCTGCTCTCCATTGTGGAGATGCCGGGCTATGAACATTTGCGCTACCGGCCCCAGCTGCCGGTGGCGCGGCTGGAGATAAAAGAGAAGCGCGGCATCTTCGATGCCATCCGTGAAAAGGACATCCTGCTTCACCATCCTTACGACTCCTTCGATCCCGTGGTCTGGTTCCTTCAGGCGGCGGCGGAGGACCCGGACGTTCTCGCGATCAAGCAGACGCTCTACCGGACCAGCGGCAGAGGATCTCCGATCGTCCGCGCCCTGATCCGCGCCGCCGAAAGCGGCAAACAGGTGACCGTGCTGATCGAGCTGACCGCGCGGTTCGACGAGGAGCGCAATATAGGCTGGGCCCGGGACCTGGAGGAGGCCGGAGCCCACGTTCTGTTCGGTCTGGCCGGCTTGAAAGTGCACGCCAAGATCACGCTGGTGGTGCGCCGCGAGCCCTCGGGCATCTGCCGCTACGTGCATCTCGGCACCGGCAATTACAATGAGCGCACCGCCCGAGGTTATACGGATTTCGGGCTGTTCACCTGCACCGAGGACTTCGGGGGCGACGCGTCCGCATTCTTCAATACGATCACCGGGTACTCGGAACCTCCTCCCTTCAACCGCCTGGTCATGGCTCCCACGGAGATGCGGGACAGGATTCTTCTGCTCATCCGCAGGGAGGCCGATTGGGCGCGCTCGGGGGGCGCGTCGGAGATTCTGGCCAAAATGAACTCCCTGGTCGACCCGAAAATCATCCAGGAACTTTATGCGGCCGGCAAAGCCGGCGTCCGCATACAGCTCAACGTGCGCGGCATCTGCTGTCTGCGTCCGGGAGTCCCGGGCATGAGCGATACCATACGCGTCGTCTCCATCGTGGACCGCTATCTCGAACACGCGCGCGCCTTCGTCTTCGGCAACGGGGGCAGTCCCGAAGTGTTTCTATCGAGCGCCGACTGGATGCCCAGAAACCTCGACCGGAGAGTGGAACTGATGTTCCCGGTTCTGCAGGAAGACCTTAAAGAAAGAGTGATCCGGATCCTGAGGGCGGAAATGTCGGACAATCAGAAGGCCCGCCTCCTCAGGCCGGACGGCGGCTACGAAAGGGTGTCCGCGGGACGGTCGGAGCCGCTGCGCGTCCAGGAGCGCCTCTACCTTCAGGGCGTCGAGGAACAGGAACGCCTGCGCTCCCTGACCCCCGTTCGATTCGACCCTATTGAAGGGAGGGGCTGACCAACTTCCGAGGCTCCGGTTCTCGAACAAGGGAAAGCCTATGGCGAAAACGAAAGTTGTACTGGGGGTGGATATCGGCGGCACCAGCACGAAGTATGGTTATGTCGACCGGGCCGGGAACTGCCTCGCCGACGCATCCATGGACACCAACGCCCATGAGCCGGCCTCGCTTTTCTTCGAGCGGCTGCAGGAAAAAAGCGGGCTCCTCTTCGGCCGACTCAGGGAAACCTGCGACTGCGTCGGCATCGGCATCGGAGCGCCCAACGCCAATTACTACAAGGCCACGATCGAGCAACCGCCCAATCTCAGCTGGGATTATGTCGACGTGCGGGCCGAGCTGGGAAAGTATTTCGACATACCGGTCGCCGTCACCAACGACGCCAACGCCGCGGCTCTGGGGGAAATGCTCTTCGGCGCGGCGCGGGGGATGAGGGATTTCATCGTCATCACTCTGGGGACCGGTCTGGGGAGCGGCATCGTATCCAACGGCGAACTGGTCTACGGCGCGGACGGATTCGCGGGTGAGATAGGCCACACGACCGTCGACCCGAAGGGGCGGCAATGCGGGTGCGGCAAACGGGGGTGCCTGGAAACCTATTGCTCGGCCACGGGATTGTGCCGGACCGTGCAGGAGCTCCTCTGCGACACCACGGAGCCGAGCGAGCTCCGCCGCGTGAGTTACGCGGACCTGACCGCGCGCATGGTCTCGGAAGCCGCCCGGCGCGGGGACCGTCTGGCGCTTTCGGCTTTCGAGTCCTGCGGCTATGTCCTGGGTGTCAAGCTCGCCGACTCCGTGGCTCACCTGAGCCCGGAAGCCATCATCCTCTTCGGCGGAATGGCCGCCGCGGGCGACCTGATATTCGGGCCGACCCGCCGCTCGCTGGAGCAGCATCTTTTCCCGGTTTTCCGGAACAAGGTGAAGCTTCTCCCGTCCGGCATGACCCAGGGGGACACGGCGGTTCTCGGCGCGAGCGCTCTGATCTGGAAGGAACTTGCAAAAGAAAAGGCTGTGTAGCGGCGCAGGGCAACGGGCGAAGGCTCCCGGGTCTAAACAGGAGCAGCAGCGAATGACAGGGATCGACAGGACCGCCCTGCGGTTCGACTTCGGCACCGCGACCCGAATTGTTTTCGGGCCGGGCCGGGTTCAGGACGCGGTATCGACCGCCGCCGCCCTCGGGCGCGAAGCCCTTGTCGTCTGCGGCCGCACCCCCGCGCGCCTGGGCGCTTTCCTCGAGGCGCTGAGGGAGCAACGGATGCGATGCACCCTCTTCTCGGTCCCCGGGGAGCCGACCGTCTCGAACGTTCTGGAGGGAGTGCGCGCGGCACGGGACGCAGGGTGCGAGATGGTCATCGGGTGCGGCGGGGGCAGTGTGCTGGACGCCGCCAAGGCCATTGCAGCGCTGATGTCGAATCCGGGCGACCCGCTCGATTATCTGGAAGTGGTCGGCAAGGGCCGTCCGCTGGAGCGCCCCTGCGCCCCCTGCATCTGCGTACCCACGACGGCCGGAACCGGCAGTGAAGTGACGCGCAACGCCGTGCTGGTCTCCCCCGAGCATGGCGTCAAGGTCAGTCTGCGCAGCCCCCGCATGTTTCCGTTGCTGGCCGCGGTCGATCCGGAGCTCACGCACTCGCTTCCCCCCGGCGTCACGGCCGCCACCGGCATGGATGCGCTCTGCCAATTGATCGAGCCCTTTGTGTCCACAGCGGCGAATCCAATGACCGACGCCATCTGCCGCGAAGGGATCCGGCGCGCCGCACTCTGGCTGCGGACGGCCTATGCCGACGGCGCCCATGCCGAAGCCCGCGAAAACATGGCGCTGGCCAGCCTTTTCGGCGGTCTGGCCTTGGCGAACGCGGGGTTGGGCGCCGTGCACGGCCTCGCGGCTCCCATCGGCGGAATGTTCCCTATTCCGCACGGAGTCGTCTGCGCGCGTCTTCTGCCCCTTGTCGCAGAGGCGAACAGGAGGGCGCTCGAGGTCCGGGCCCCGTCTTCACCCGCGCTCGCAAGATACGACGAAATCGCCCGCCTTGTGACAGGCAGCCCTTCAGCCGGGGCTAAGGAAGGCATGCAGTGGCTGCACGCGATAGGCTCCGATCTCGCCGTACCCGCCCTTTCCAGCTTCGGTTTGAGCGAGGAGGACTTCCCTGCCATCGTCGAGAAGGCTCAGAAATCAAGCAGCATACGAACCAATCCCGTGAAACTCACGCCGGAAGAACTGACGGATATCCTTCGAGAAGCGCTTTAAAAATTCCGGGGGGCGGGACCTGAGACTCTCGTGCCAGTTGCGCATTCCCGGATCCGAGGTTCGACGGCGTTCCCGCCGGAACGAAAAAGCGTTGGCGCAGGCTGATCACGCAAGTTTTCGCCGTGCGGATCCGGCCACCTTTCCGCAGCCCTATCCGCGTGCCGGCTGGACGAAAGCCGGGGGCCCAGGCCCGCGAGGCGGCGCCGCCGGCGGTCAAACGAAACTCGCAGCGCGCCTGCGCGGATGAGACAACCGCCCCGGCGCCCGGCTACATCTCGTGCGGCCCCCGGTAATTTTTATCGGTGGCCGTGGCGAAATGAAAAATCGGCCTGTCGACCCTCTTCAAAACCAGGGGGCAATGCGGGACCCCCGGGGGCACAAAGATGACGCAGCTCTTTGTGATCGTGTGCGCCTCGCCTCCCAGCCCGAACTCGATTTCCCCCCCCAGATCGGTGGGATCCTCCGGGTTGGATCCGAAAAAGGTCACCACTTCCCCGAAGTCGTGGGTATGGGCCTTATCCACGACCACCACTTCCTTGGGCTGCGGCCAGAACCAGGCGCAGTCCACGTAGGGAGCCCCCTCAAACACGCCGCCGTGAAGACAATAGACGCGGGTTCCCAGCGCATCGGGCGCTTTGTTCAGATCTGTGACGATATATTTCCCGTATCCGGTTTCAGCCATTTCCCGCACCTCCCCTCCATCGTCTCATGCTCGGCCTCGAGGATCACGCGGGCGTGCGTCTCGCTGCTTCCCGGCGGGTACGCACGATCGCTATACAGCCTTCGCCCTGAAGGCCGGGGGCTTTTCCCGTCCCCGAGAGATACGCTAAATGCCGGCCAGGATTTCCCGTCCGAACGCCAAACAATCGGTGCGTTTGAGAAGATCGTAATCCGCCAGCGGCTTGCCCGCTATCTCGGGATATCTGTCCTCCATCATTTTGCGCGTCGGGGGCTCCAGCAGCGCCTTTGTAATCCTGCCGTTGAACACCCTCGAGGGGACATTGCGAACCTCGCACAATTGGGCCAGGTGGTTGTCGATCAGCAGCCTTACCTGTTCCGGCCCGACCGGCCTCTCTCCGTTGCCGCATACGGCGAACAGGCCCCGGATCCTGCTTTTCAGCAACGCCCTGTTTTTTGCAATGTAGCTCTGCAATTCCTGGCGCGTGACACCCGAACGAATGGAACCGCCTATGACGATGTGATCATATTTCTGCAGGTCCGGGTTCTCGCGCACATCGAAAACCTCGGCGATGCCGCCCATCCCTTCGGAGATCCAAACGGCGGCGTCGCGGGAACTCCCGCACCATGTCGCGAAAAGCACGGCGCATTTTTTATCGCTCGGCGTGGCGTAATACTCCAGAGCCTTCGCGTCCCTGGCCCGCGTCATCGCGCCCAGTCCCGCGACCATCCCCAATTTGAAAAAATCCCTTCTTTCCATGCTGCCTCCTCATCTCAGGGATCAATGTAGCATAGAATTCTCATAGGATGGCTCTTAATGCACTGCAGGGCTCACGGTCCGGCGGTGCTGTTCCTCCAAGGACGACCGCGGCGCGACGGCGAAATAAAAGCGGACGTTCCGCTTCGATTACTCCAGGTAGAGCTCATCGGTATCGTCGTCATAGGCAAAAAGTTCGGCGAAACGTCCCCATTGGATCGCACGGTCCAGCTGTTTTTCCCTGCGATCATGAAACTCCGGGCGCAGTCGATCCAGAAAATAGTCCTTGGCGACCCGCTGATCGTCATCCCTCTGCAGGGTCTCGTAGATCCAGCCGATCACCGGCAGACGAAGGATCCGGCTCGCAAGCATTTCCTTCCTCCCAAGGACGCCGGCTTCGGCATAGGCGCGTACCGGTTCGGTCAACAGAAGATCTCCTTCCAGCACCTTGACAAATCCCAGCAGCTCTCCCGCCCCGATCACGGGCAGGAGATCGTCCAGCTCCATGGAGAACTCTCCGGCCAGCCGGAAATCCCTGGCCCCGACCGTGAAAATCTCCGAGGCCATGAGCCCCCCCGCCCAACTCATGATGGAGTTCCAGATGAGGCCGACGGCCGCAAACGGCAGCTCGACTTTCCGGAACCGCAGCCGCGGATTCAGCCTGAAGATCGCGGACGCCTCCTGAAGCTCGCGCGGCACCGTGCGCATCGATTGGAATAAGCTGTATGTCATATTCCACACTTGCGAGTTGAAAATCAGAACCACGGCCGCCATTTCCGCGGCGATACCCTCGGGCAGGATAACGCTGAAGCTCGACAGCACCACGGGAAGGAAGGACAGGATCGGCACGCTTTGCAGAACGTCCAGAAGCGGCATCAGGATCTTTTCCGCGGTTCGATGGTGCGCGGCGACATAGCCGTAAACCAGCGTGAAGAGAAGCGACAGGATATAGGCCGCACACATGCGCCCCACGGACAGCGACGCATACCAGGGCAAAGCCCGGAGCGAGAGAGACGTCCGGCCCGGAAACGGCCGCCGGAGCATGGACGGCCATGAGGACGCCGACATAAATAACGCCGAGGAGGGCGAGCAGAATAACGGCATCCGCAATTTGCAGTCGCCATGCCGGACGAAATTCGGGGCCGAACCGAAAAAACCTCATATCGATCCAAGCCGTGCGGGAAATTCGTGCCGTGTTTGCCGGCGATGCCCCGGGACGCACTCCGGTTACAGGGCATTGAAAGTATAAAGTACCCTTGCGCAGGAACCAAGAAAGGCGATGAGGGAGGTTAAGGATGCGGTCCCCGCCGAAGAGGGGTGGCTGCAGCGGCTGGTGCTGAAATTTCACCCGACGGGCGCTGGCTTATGTCGCGACGGAACAGGGGGGTATCAGGTTCTTGTCCGATCCCTTCCCAGTCCTGGCGGCGGGCGGCAAATTTCAGAGAATGGAGGCACCGCGCCAATCTGGTCGAAAGATGGGAAGAAAGGGCGGATTCTTTGCCCATGACCTCTTTGCATTTTGCAGAGAAGTTTCGCATTCCTTTTAGTACCCAACACTTTTGCGCGCAATCTGATGGCTGAATGCGGAAGGCTGAGAGCGCGCGGCCGCCGGGATCCCCGCCACCAGCGTCAACACCGGGAGAGTTTCCTGCAAAATGCGGGCTATGGCGTAGAATACGGCTGCGGTTTCCTCTGCGGATATTCCTGAGCCCTGCCGGAGCCCCATTCGCCGATCGCCTTCGCCACGCGTGCGCTGGTATCGGGGTCGTTGAGGAACGTCCAATCCAGCGCCTGATGAGTGACGGTGCTGTCGGAACGGACGTTAAAGAACAGGAGTGCCCGAACGAGAGGGTAGCGGTCAGGCATCGCCCTGAGGGCTTCTTCGAACCACGCGATTCGGTCGCCTCCCGTGCTCAGACTCCCAAATTCCGCGATCATGACGGGCTTCCCGTAACGGGTCAGCACTGACTGCTTCTGTCCGAAGATCTCATGAAAAGTCCACCACCGGGACCAATGCGCGATATTGCCGTAATTCAGCACTCCGGTAGCGGTCCAATCCACCCAGTCATCGCCCGGATAAAACCATTCCGCCCCTTCATAGGCCAGATGAGGCGACCAGACCCAGAGGACATTATCCGCTCCCGCTGCCCGAAAGCGGCCTACCGCGTGGCGCCATGCCGCGACGAAATCCGCGGGCTTGTTGTTGTGGGGGCCCCAGGGGTAACGGTAGGGATCATTCATTTCGTGTCCAAAGCGGAGGAAAAGCGGGTATCGGAATTCCGCAGCCTCCTTGGCCCATGCGTCGATATAAAAATCATAATCCCCGTTCGCTATGGATGCCATTCCGCCTCTGTCGCGGTCTTTCACAAGAGGAATGCCGGGATGAAGCCGGCTCTGAAAATCCACGAGCCACGGCTCCCAGGTCACGACCGGAACGGACCCGATTTCCCATATTGCCCGCAACAAGCTTCGGGGAAAGCGCTGAGCGGGCCTGTCTCCCCAGGCCGTATAGACATGCACCAGAGGCATAGGCGCACCAAGGGCGTCTTCAAGCTCCACTATTCCATCGAGCGTTTCGGGTATCCGGTCGTCAAAGGCTCCCAGCAGAATCCGATCGGGGTTCTTGAGCCACGCTATATCGAAGCGATGCGGCTGGAACCAGGCCAGTTTGGAGGAGCGTCCCGGGCCTCGGAAAGGCTTAAGGAGCAGGAGCTCTATCCTGCTGACACCCGACCCGATCCGCGTCAGAACAGTTTCGAAGGGACCCTGAATCTGCGACCCCAGCGAGGTCAGGGCGAGAACGGCCAGAACGCAGCTGGCGAGCGCCAGGAGGGACCACATCGCGCGCCGCATTCTAGTCATGGCCAATCTCTCCTTCGCCCGGAACATCGTCCCAGGAGCTTCCGTGCGGTGTTGAGCGGGACTGCCAGGCCGCGTACAGCGCTCCGGAGGTCAGAAGGACGGCAAATGAGGCAAACCCCACCATGCTCCAAACCGCCTCACTGGTCAGCAGCAACGTGGTTTCCGGCGTCAAAAAAACGCGCCGGAAGATAACATGCAACAAGGTTGAGAAGAAAATTCCGATCACCAGAAGGTGCGGCCATGCCAATTGAAGAAACCGGCCCCTCACCGCTTCCTTTCGCGTCGGTATATAAGGAATCTCCGCGCGCCCGATCGCGCATACCGTGCCTGCCAGAAAGACCGGCCAGCAGGCAATTTTGAGCATCAGCCCGCGCCAATGAATCCCTCGTTCGACCTCAGGATGGCACAGCCATCTCTGGGCGAAAAGATAAATCCATAGCCCCAATAAAGCCACCGGAACCCCCGCCGCGGCAAACGCCTCGAAACGCACAGCCATCGGCTGAACTCCCGTCCAGAGATACAGATAAGGGATGATCAGGTATCCCAGAGTCGTGAGCCCGGACAAATAGTAGGTCCCGATTGCGGTGTAGGCGAAGCGCTGGCGCCACGTGAGGCGCCGGAAAAGGCGCGGCAATTCTGCGAACATAACCTCGAAGACTCCGCGAGTCCATTTCAGCTGCTGTCTGTAAAACGAACCGAGATCTTCGGGGACGAGCCCGCGGCTGACGATCTCGGGGACATAAACCGAGCGCCATCCCGCGGCGTGAAGACGGATGGACGTAACCAGATCCTCCGCAAGACCCACTCCATGCCCGCCAATCGATTCCAGAGCGCTTCGCCGGAAGGTGCAGTTCGCCCCGATAGCCACGGCGGCTCCGTGTCCGTTCAATCCCAGCATCGTCGGACCGTAAAAGCCGTAGGTCTGCTCTGCCGCGCCGGCCGCAACAAAGGATCGATTCTGGTTGTAGTAGGCCTGGCTGACCTGTACGAAACCGACCGAAGGATCGGCGAAGTGTCCAAGGACGCGGTCGAGAAAGCACGGGAAAGGGATATGGTCGGGATCCAGCACCAGAATGAAATCTTCCTTCGTCAGCTCCAGCGCGCGATTGATTTTGCCCGCCTTGGCTCCCGGAATCCCGACAAGCTCCAGCCATCTCGCGCCGAAGCGCTCCGCCTCCTGCCGGAAGCGTTCGTCGCGCGTATCATCCAAAAGATAGGTGGTGTGCGGATAGCGGATCTGCGAACATGCCGCCAGCGTCTTGGAGAACATTTCCAAAGGCTCCCCGGGTGTGCTGGTTGTGAAAACGGCCACAGAAAGACCTTCCGGCGCGGGCCTGTGCGGTTCCCGACGGATGCCGAGATAGTTGATCCAGCCTATGGCGATTCGCATGATACCGTACCAGAAGGCCAGCGAAAGAAGCACATACAGGACCGGCTGACCCACATGTTCACGGCGGAACCACCAGTTCGCCAGGATCAAAAGGGCCGCTGCCCCCGCGAAAACCAAAACGACAAGAAAAACGCGGTCGCGCAAAAGCACCTCTCGCGCGCCCCTATGAACCCAGAGATGGCGCTGCCGCGATTCAGTCATGGTACGGATTCGAAATGGAGCGCGGCGAAAACCGGTAAGTCACACCGGCGCTGAATTGATGCATCTTCCAAAAAGCGGTCTTTTGATGCTCTCCGGAAACCGTCATGGAAAAAGACCGGGTCAGAGCCCATTCCAGGGATGCACGCCCGTTCCAAGGATGGAAATTTCGAACGGCTGGAAGCTGGCCCGCCATGGGAGGCGGGGCCAATTCCGTCGCCCAAAATCCGAAGCCGCCGTTTGCCCGGAATATCAGGGAATCGGCCAAAGGCACCGCCCCCGAGACGACCACACGATGCACCTGTTCGTCATCCGGTGTGTAATAGGGGATGTAACGTCCGGCGGCGCCTTCGGAAGCCGCAGGAACCCAGCGGGTATGATCCGAGTCACGGAAGGCCAGGGCATAGCCGGCCTGGAATATGGCGGTGCGGCTGCGGGCCAGCGGCGCGAGGAGCCAAGCGTGGGCGCTGCGCACATGGTTCGAATCCGGAAACCGCTCTATCCCATAGGCGGCCTGCGCCATCCAGCCGTTCCAATTCCATTCGGCGACCCCTTCAAAGATTTCGGACATGATCGGGGTCTCCAGGCTTGCGGCGGTCCAGAGATACGGCGCCCTCTCGGACCGGGCCCGCAAAGCCACTCCTTTAGGAAGCCGCGCCCCCACGGAGGCTCGCCCGGTCCAATCCGAGGCTCCTGTGTCCTGGCGGAGAATGTATCCCGCCCCCAATTCCGTATCCAATCTCGCACCCGGCCAGTACGCGAGCCAGTCCGCATTTGCGGAAAAGATGTTCTGGTTCTCCGCCGCGCCATAACGCTGGGGCTCGGCTTGAAAAATCAGCCGCTGGAGAGGAGTCAGAAATGCACCGGCTTCCACCATCGCCGCGCTTCGCTGCAGCGGCTGGTCGTCTCTGCGATGGGCCGCCGTTAGAGAAAACCAGGGTGCTGTGACCTGCCGGATCTCTTCGAGCTGCCGGCGCGCTTCAACGTGTCCCGGGTCAAGGTTCAGCGCCCGGATGAAATGGCGTTTTGCGCCGCTCCAGTCCCCGGTCCAGTAGAGAGTTTCGCCCAGCAGGAATTGGGCGTGCGCGTCGCCGGGATGCCCGGCGACATGGTTTTGCAGCAATGCAATGGCCGCGCCGAATTGCTGATTGTTGCGGAGTTCCACCGCCCTGCCGACCGCGTCGGAGGACACGGAATCCTGGGAAAAGACGGCAACGGAGAAAAGCAGGGACATCCCCAGGAAACGCAATAGGAAGCTCACCTCAACATTCGCTCCTCTCAAAAGAAAACGCCGCCGCGTCGTCCCCTGATCTGCCCTGAAACAACCGGCTCGGCCGCTATGCCCCAAAGAATCATTTCCGCCCAGCTCTCGGCGGGGATCCCGGGAAAGAACTCCATCCTGCCGTCACGCCTTATAATCCTTATCGCATTTTGGATTGGGGCGCATTATTTTTTGATCTTCATAGACAGGGCTCCCATTGGTGCATGTTCATGGGTTCTTGTCTCGGGGAGGAGCGGAAAGTTTCGTGCACGACGTCTACAGGATCACACCTGTGCGGATTCTGGCGATCTCCAGGTCCTCCGGACCCAGTTCCATTTGCAGCCTAAGAACTCGCGGATTCGGAGGCAGCACCGCCGGCACCCTGTCCCGCGCTCCGGGCGACACCAGGATGCGATCGCAGGGAGAGCTGTTCAGCAGTCGATTGAAATCGGGCACCTTGCTGACATCCATACAGGGAATTTCCCTGCATTGCATCAGTTGATA
>CAYZTZ010000050.1:0-21954 GCA_964481255.1 uncultured Acidobacteriota bacterium
AATATGTGTGCGGACGGGTCTCCTGACCCGTCCGTCTGTCTTAGCCTATTGCATCGGCTCTAAAGAGCCGTGCTCGCACAAATAGCGGGCACCCCATACCGCACGGCTCTGGAGAGCCGTGCTCACGAAGGGAATAGGATAGGCCGCGGGATGGAGATCCGGCATTACTTCGCTTTCCTGAGCCGCCAGTCCCTGGCGCGCTGCACTGCTTCCGCTATCTGCTGAGGATTCATGTTCTTGGCGATGGAATCGCGCAGGTCCGCGGCCTGCTGGAAAAACGGGTTCTGCCTGTCTTTCGATTCTTCAACGGACAGGGTCAGCCACATGTAAGCTTCAATGTAATCCTGCTGGACGCCCAGGCCTTCGGCATGAATGGATCCCAGCATGCCTTGAGCCGTTCGATCACCCTGTTCCGCAGCTCTCCGAAGCCATTTCGCCGCCTCCGGATAATTTCGGGGAATGCCGCTGCCCTGAATGTACATGGACGCCAGGGAGACCTGGGCTGGGGCGTAGTCCTGATCCGCCGCCTTGCGGAACCATTTCACAGCCTCGGCATAATCCCGGGGGACCCCCTTGCCTTCCATATACATCGCCCCCAGATTCGCCTGTGCGACGGCATCGCCCTGTTCGGCCGCCCTGCGCGACCATCTCGCGGCTTCTTCAAGGTCCTGAGGCACGCCCCGGCCCTGAAGGTACATCGCTCCCAGATTGGCCTGCGCTATGGCGTTTCCCTGCTCGGCCGCCTTTCGAGACCATCTCGCTGCCTCCGCATAATTCCGCGGGACTCCGGTGCCGTGGAAATACATAGACCCGAGATTGGCCTGCGCCGTGACGTCGCCCTGTTCGGCCGCCAGGCGAAACCACTTCTCCGCTTCGGCGTGATTTCGAGGAACTCCATCGCCGTTGAGGAACATCAATCCCAGGTAGGACTGCGCCGCCGCGTTCCCTTGCTCCGCGGGCTTGCGGAACCATTGAGCCGCCTTTGCGGAGTCTTGCGGAACTCCGTTACCGCGCCAATGCATCTCCCCCATATAGAACTGCGCTACGGTATTTCCCCTCTCCGCGGGCTTGCGGAGCAGCCTGGCCGCCTCCGCGTAGTCCTGAGAGACTCCCTTCCCATAGAGATACATCCACCCCATGAAAAATTGGGCGATGACATCGCCTTTCTCTGCAGGCGCGCGAAGCCACTTGGCCGCCTCTTCATAGTCCTCCGGTCCCACTCTGCCCTGGAGGAACATTGTCCCCAGCTCCGTCTGGGCCTTGACGTCGCCCTGCAGCGCAGCCTTGATCAAGACGTCAATGTCCGTGAAGGTCTCCTCCTTCGGCTGCTGCGCCGGGACGGGAACCATGAAGATCAAAACAGATACGGCAGCCCCCAGAAAGATCTTCTGAAATCTCATTCGGGCACACTCCCTGATTTCATCCCACTGCTAACTTTAGCGCGCCGAAACGGTGGCAAGTCAAGCAGTTTGATCCGTTGGCCCGGATGACGCTTTCTGCTCATTACCCGACACCTCTCTTTCAACCGCGACAATCGCGGAGTATCTGTTTTTCCTGGGGGTCTTCGGGGGTCTTGCGGTTTTTGGTTGACAGCCGAGGTCGCGATTCGGCAACAATTCATTTTTTCGTGAAGACGGCTTCCTTTCATTCCCGAAACGTCTCACCATATCGAAATGGGACGAGGCAAACGGCACGTCGATCGAACCGTATCCGGGCCCAGGCAGGCAGCGGCCGGCGCCGACAGAAGATCCGCGGAGGCCGGGCGGCGGGATCGCACCCGGCGCCCGCCATCCCCGATATCTCCTAAGGCCGTACTGGCAATCGCTGCGGTTTTGGCCGCGGTCTCGGTGTTCATTTATGCGCCGGCGTGCCATTACGGATTTCTGTCCTATGACGATCCTGCGTATGTCAGCCAAAACGCACAGGTCATCCGCGGATTGACCCCGGAGGGCGTCCGGTGGGCCTTCATCACAGGCCACGCGTCCAACTGGCATCCGGTGACATGGCTGTCGCACATGCTGGACGTGAGCCTGTTCGGCATGAATGCCGGGCGTCACCACTGCGTGAACCTCCTGCTCCACATCGCGAACGCGATTCTGCTGTTCGGGTTGCTGTGCCGGACAACAGGCGCCTGGGGACCAAGCGCAGCGGTCGCCGCCCTGTTCGCCGCTCATCCTCTCCATGTGGAATCGGTCGTCTGGGTCGCGGAGCGGAAGGATGTCCTGAGCACGCTTTTTGGAATGCTGACGATGCATGCCTATGTCCGCTATGTCCGCAAGCCCGATCCCGGCCGGTACCTGACCGTCATGGCGGTTTTCGCGCTTGGACTGATGTCGAAACCGATGCTGGTCACCCTGCCGCTGGTGCTTCTTCTCATGGACCTGTGGCCACTGAACAGGGTCCGCTTCGAGGCGGGTTCAAGGCGGGTCTGGCCGGAGCTGTTGCGCGAAAAGATGCCGCTGTTTCTGCTGTCGGCGGCGTCCAGCGCCGCAACCATCCTGGCCCAATGGCGGGGGGGCGCCGTCCAGGACTTTGAGCTTCTCCCGATGCATCAGCGCGCGGCGAACGCCCTGGTTTCCTATGCAGCCTATCTCGGCCGGATGCTCTGGCCCGCGAATCTCGCTCCCTATTATCCCTATCAGCCTCTGCCCGCAGGAATCGTCCTCGGGTGCGCTTTGATACTGGCCGCCGTCTCCGCTTTCGTGATCCGGTTTTCCCGCAACCGGCCGTTCCTTTTCATGGGCTGGTTCTGGTACGTGATCACTTTGGTCCCGGTCATCGGGCTGATCCAGGTGGGAGGCCAGGCAAGGGCGGATCGATATACATACATTCCGCTCATCGGGATTTTCATTATCGCGGCATGGGGGATTCCCCTTGTCTTCGAAGGCCGGCAAGGCAACAGGACCATTCTCGCGGCCGCGGCCTGCATCCTGGTTTGCGTTCTGGCCGCCGGCGCCCGGAATCTGGTCCGATACTGGGAGAGCGATCTCTCTCTGTGGCGGCACGCCGTCGAGAAGACGGGAGAGAATTATTTCGCGCGCACCAATCTGGGGTTCGCGCTCATGGCCGGCGGCGACCTAGACGCGGCTGTCGCCCAGTTCAACGAGGCTCTGCGGATACGTCCGGAATCCGCGGAGACGCACAACGGCCTGGGAACCGCCCTGCTTAAGCTGGGCCGGCCGGACGCAGCCCTGGAACGGTTCACGACCGCCGTCCGTCTCAGGCCCGGATTCGCCGAAGCGCGCAGCAACCGCGGGATGGCTCTGGCGCAGAGGGGGGATACCGGGGAGGCGTTCGTCGAATTTCAAAAAGCTCTCCAAATCAGTCCGGAAAGCCCAGAGATCCAGTATAACTTCGGGTTCGCGCTGGCCAACCTCGGGAAGCTGGACGAGGCAATGTCCCATTATCGGAAAGCTCTGACGCTTAAGCCTGATTACGCGGACGCGCACTTCCAAATGGGAAATGCCTACGCCGGCAAGGAGATGTGGAGCGAAGCTGCGGCGGAATACGCCGAGGCGATCCGGATCCGGCCCAGATACGCGGACGCGTACAACAACCTGGGCGTGATCCTGCTGAGGCAGAATCGCCGTAACGAGGCAGTCGCCCATTTCACGGAAGCCCTGCGCATCGATCCCGGCAACCGGAGAGCGCAGGAGAACCTGAACCGGGCTTTGGCTCAATAGCCGTCGCTTCCTGATACATCGTCTGCATCGAGTTTTCAACCCATCCATGGATACTTCCCATCCAACCGCGAAGACCGCCGGGACCGCGAGAATTTTTCCTGGGAGTCTTCGCGGTTTGCATCTAGAGCCCGCGTCGCCTTGAAAGGGCCCGGGATATTTTAGAAAGGGCCTTTTGACACCGGCTTCCCGTTGCATATAATCACACTCCCGGCATTTTCAAGGCGCCGCCCGGGCTCGCCCCGGCGCTTGAGAATCTTCCTGCATGGAACCGGGAAAATAATTGGCGCTTCGGTGTCTCGCAGAGGGAAAGGGCATTGAGCAGCAAGAAGAGAAAATCGAAGCGACCGGCGCGCGGCAAAGCTGCCGTGCAGCCCGGGACGTCGCACGCCCGGCTCCGCAGCTTCAGGGGCGGACTGGTCGTTGCGGCGCTGGGCATTTTCCTGGGACAGGCCATTCTGTATGGACCGTCGCTGATAGGAAAGAAAATCCTTCTCCCCCTCGACCTGCTTGCCATGCCCGGCGTCTATCTGCCGCTCGTGGATCCTTACAAGAATATCGAGCCGCATAATGTCACCCAGTCGGACCTGATACTTGGCATCGAGCCCGCGCGCCAGGCTTTCAGTTCGGAACTGCGGGCGGGCCGGGCTCCCCTCTGGTCGCCTTTTATCTTTGCAGGCACGCCGGCTTTCAGAATGGGTCTCTCGCCGGCTTGGATCCCGTCGTATCTCATACTTTCGCCCGTCGTCCTGGCGTGGACACAGTTGCTCGTCGCCCTGATCGCAGGCCTGGGGATGTATTACTACTGCCGGCGCATCCTTGGGGTGGGCTTCTGGCCGTCGGTGATCGCGGCGTGGTGCTACCCGCTGACGGGGTCGTACGTCCTTTGGGTGGGCCAGTGGATTCCCGCCGTCATGTGCGGACTCCCCTGGTCGCTTGCGGCGGTGGATCGGACGGTGCGCTGCCCGCGCGGCTGGGGCGGGCCGGCGCTGAGCCTCGTGACGGCTATGCTTCTGCTCGGCGGCGCGATGGATATCGCAGGTCAAGTGCTGCTGGTCTCGGGGTTTTACGCCCTCTGGTGCATTTGGGACGAATACGGTTCGCGGGCGTTGTCCCTCACGGGACTGCGCGTCGCAGGGATCCTGGCGCTGGCGTGGGTTCTGGGATTCGCCTGCAGCAGCTGGCTCCTGGTCCCCGGCGCGGAATACGCCGCCGGAGGCTCCCGCATGATTCTGCGCAGCGCCGGGTCCGAGGAACGGCCTCCCGTGGGTCTTGAGGCCCTTCCCCAGATCGTTCTCCCCGACATGTACGGCTCCGCGCAGCGAGGCAGTTATCGGATCGGCGCTTTGACGCTCGCGGAAAGCTCCGCCATAGCCTACGCGGGATCGGTGTCATGCCTCGTCCTCGCCCCGCTGTCATGGTTCAGCCGCAAGCGCCGCTCCGTTATCGCGATGCTGGTTTTTCTCGCCCTGTTCTCGCTCAGCTGGACTCTCAACGTTCCCTTCGTCGTGACGCTGTTGCGCCTGCCGGTCCTGAACATGATGTCGCACAATCGCCTGGCGTTCGTGGCCGCTTTCGTATTCATCGCGCTGGCTGCCGTCGGACTCGAGGCATTATCGCAGGGCGAAGTCCGCCGCCGTTGGTGGTTTGGAATTCCCGTCATGCTTCTGGCGGTTTTATGCGGCTGGTGCATCTATCGCTCCCTCAACTTGCCGGAGCCGATAGCCGGCGAGCTGGGAGCAGCGGTCGAGAAGGCGCCGGTCGGTTACATCGACGAGCCGCGGGAAGTGGTCGAAATCCAGAGGAATTTCCGCAAGGCTTACGCCGTCAACGCCGTGTTCTGCGGGGCGGATGCGGCCATCTGGCTGTTTCTGATAATGGGGTCCGGAGCCGCCGCGTGGCTCGCGCCGACCTTGACAGCCTTGCTTTGCGTCCAGCTTGTCCATTTCGGCTACGGCGTCGCCGCGCAGACGGATCCCGCGCTCTATTATCCCAAACTGCCGATTCTGGAGCGCCTCGCCGCGGCGCCGCCGGGCCGCATTATAGGGTTCAACTGCCTCCCGGCCAATCTGGCCCAGACGGCATGGCTGCAGGATGTCCGCGGCTATGACGGGGTGGACCCTTTGGCCATGGTTCAACTTCTGAAGACCGCGCGCAATCTCCCTGCCCAGGAGATGCCTTACGCGGCCACCCAGTATATGTCGCCGGTCCTGTACCGGGATCCGGAGACCGGATCCCTGCGCATCCCTCCCGTGCTGGACATGCTCAACGTCCGGTATGTGATCTTTCGCGGCACGCCCCCGCCGGACATCCAGGCCTCTTTCGTCGATACCGATTACTGGGTTTGGACCAATGAGAGGGCGATGCCGCGCGCGTACGTGCCGCGGCGCGTCGAGGTAATACCCGAAGCGCAGGCGCGCGTGGATGCCATGAACCGGCCGGACTTCGATCCGGGGGATATCGCGTACGTGGAGCAGCCGATCGAGCTGTCCGGCGATGGCGCAGGCACGGTGAAGATTCTCAAGGACGCATACCACCGCCTTACTCTTCGCGCCGAGATGCAGACACGGGGGTTGGTCCTGCTGGCGGATCGCTGGGATGCCGGCTGGCGCGCCTACGTGAACGGCGTCGAAGTCCCGATCCTGCGCGTCAACCATGCGGTCCGGGGCGTTCTGGCGGGTCCCGGCACGAGCACGATCCGTTTTGTCTACCTGCCCTCCGGCTTCTATATCGGCCTGGCAGTCACCGCGGCGGGGGGAATCTGCCTTTTGGTCTGGTCTTTCGTTATTGTTTACGGGCGCCGCCGCAAGCTCCAGGCCGCTGTTTGAAGCGTTGCGCCAATATTGTTATTGCCGGCATCATGCGGTTCAAGAACTGCCGCCGCGGCCCTTTCCGCCGGATGCGCCGTCCCGGACGGCCTTTTCAACCCATTATTCGCAGACCCTTTCAACCACGAAGACCGCAAAGAGTTTTTTCCCCGCAGTCTTTGAGGGGTGGTGAGACTGAGAGGCGGTCTGATCGCCTCGCGCCCTAGTAGACGAGATCGCCCTTGAATATCATCTTTTGCGGCTTGAATTCGACGAAACCCCTGCCATCGCCCAAAGTGCCGCCGCCCCCGGGCGCGCTGACAACCGGATAGCTGAATTCCAACTGCAGGGACTTGTCCTCAGGTTTTAGGAAAGGCTGGCCGTCCACCTGGCGCGGGAATATGAACTGAAAACTGCGCTCGGAACCCTGAGACACGGCAAACTGCGCCAGGGCCACCTGCTGTCCCCTCGAGTTGCGCAGAAACACCGTGTTCCTGAGCAGATCCGCCGTCCGCGATTGCCAGTGGCGGTCCAATTCCCTGGCTATGGTCTGGGAATTGGTCTCGTACGTCACGTACAGGATCACGGCCTCGGGAAAGTTCGAGGATAGGAAGCTCTCGGCGCTCTTGTCGAACTGCTGCTTCTGTTCGGGGCTGAGACTGTCATATTTCTGCGCGATCTGCATCTGGCGGACCAGCGCCTGGCGAACCGGCAGCGCCGAGCGGAATTGCAGCTGGTACTTGACATAGAACTGCTGGCCGTCGTCGCTCGCCCCGGCCGACCGCTGGAGCCCTGCAGCCACAAGGCTGAAATCCTTGGCCCAAGGCGAATCTCCGAGCATTTTGCCGCATTCCTTGGAGGACCATTTTGTGTACTCCTTTGTCTCCCAGAAATCAGCCCCCAAGGCGGTCGAGACGGCGGATATAAATAGGATCGAGAGTACTGCACAAAAGGTTTTTCTCATTTCGGGACTCCTTCCTGTTTGGCTGATGCCTGTCCGGGGCAGTGTATCAAAAACTGCCGCGGTTCTTCATTTCAAAAACGATTTTGCGCGCGATGGTCGGCGGCCGTTTCAAGCCGCCTCGGGCGCGGCCGAGGCGTTCCCTATTGCGGCCGCCACCAGAGGCGGCGCAAAAACACCCTGCAGAGCCTGACAAGCGCCCTCCTGTTGGGGAAATCCCTGGCCAATACGTATAACCGGAAAGGGTTCAGATAGAACCTGAGCAGAGCCTGCCGCCGGATCCGGTTCACTTTTCCCGACGGCACCTCGGTCAGGTTGACGAATTCCCTCGTGTAGTAGCTCATGGAAAAATCATGCACCGGAATTTCCCCCATGTGCCTGCTGATCTCGCCAAGTTCGGTCCCCTCGAAAGGCATGACGACGAAAAAGGAGCAGGTGTGCAGCCTGGAGGAGATCATAAAGTCCACCGTCATCTTCATTTCCTCCAGCGTTTCGCCGGGGAAACCTATCATGAAAAACCCGTGCGGGTGGATGCGGAGCGAATGCGCGATTTCGATGTTGCGTTTTATCTTGTCCAGCCGGATGTTCTTCTTGATCAGCTCCTGCAGGCGCGGCGATCCGGTTTCGACCGCGAAGCCGATGAATACGGCGCCCGCCTGCCGCAGTTTGATCAGCTGCTGCTCGTCCAGTATATCGCCGCGCAGACCGTTGGGGAATGCAAAGCTTACTTTCATCCCGCTGCCGATGATAAGATCGCAGAAATCGACCAGACGCTTGCGGTCCAGATTGAAGACATCGTCCAGGATTTCAAAGTCGCGTATACCATACATGTCGTGAAGATGCCGGATCTCCTCGAAAAGTTTCTCCGCGCTGCGGCTGCGGAAGGCCTTGCCGAAAATATTGTGGCAATAAGCGCAACGGTAGGGACAGCCGCGCGAGGAGAAAAGGCTCATGTATGTTCCTCCACCCGTTCGGCTCATGCGGTCGTAACGCCCGTAGGCCTCGATGTCGATCAGATCGTATGCGGGCATGGGCAGATCGTTGAGGTCCTCGATGAATTCCCCCCTGCCGGTTGAGATGACCCGGTCGCCTCTCCTGTAGACGATGCCCTTGACATCGGACGCATCGCCTCCGCTCAGCAGGCGCTCGATGAGCCGTCCGGCCGCTATTTCCCCCTCCCCGACAACCAGATAATCGATCCCGGGTATTTGCACGGCCTTTTCAGGATACGCCGTGGCATGCGGGCCTCCCAGCAGCACCGGCACCTTTGCATTCACCCGCTTGGCGCACCCGGCGATGCGCGGGACGGCGTCGGACTCATGCGTCAGGGCGCTGATGCCGATCACATCCGGAGCGTAGTCCCGGATCGCCGATTCCAGATCGAACCGCCCGTTCCCATCAAGGCGCAGATCCAGAATCCTGGACTCGTATCGATAGTTTGTCCGCAGATACGCGGCCAGGCTCATCAGGCCCAGCGGATGGCTGACCTGCTTCCAGGAAGGATCATTCTGAGGGCTTTTGATAAACAAAATGCGGCACGGCCTCTGCGCCACGTCCGCCCGTGCTTCGATCGATTCCGCCATATCCCGTGCCTTGTCGATCCAACGCGCCCGCGATCCGAGCCGGCCTGCGCCTTCGCTCCGGCGCTTTTCAGGATGAGCAAGTACCCATTTTATCACCGCAAATCCTTATCCGGCATGCCACCAAAGGCGGCGAAAAAACACCCGCAGGAGCCTGCCAAGCGCCCTCTTGTCGGGGAAATCCCTGGCCAATACGTACAGCCGGACAGGATTCAGATAAAACCGCAAAAGCACATGCCGACGGATGCGGTTCACCTTCCTCGACGGCACCTCCGTCATATTGAGGAATTCTTTGGAATGATAGTTTAGCGAAAAATCGCTCACAGGGTGATGGCCCATTTCTTCGGCGATCGCTGCAAGCTCCGTGTTTTCGAAAGGCATCACCGCAAACATGCCGAACGAGTGGAGCTTGGAGGAAAGTATAAAGTCCACGGTCATCTTCATCTCCTCCAGCGTTTCGCCGGGGAAACCTATCATGAAAAACCCATGCGGGTGGATTCGAAGCGAGTGCGCGATCTCGATATTGCGTTTTATTTTATCCAGCTGGATGTTCTTCTTGATCAGCTTCTGCAGGCGCGGCGATCCGGTTTCCACGGCGAAGGCGATGAAAATGGTGCCCGCCTGACGCAGCTTGACCAGCTGGAGCTCATCCAGGATGTCGCCGCGCAGCCCGTTGGGGAAGGCGAAGGTGACTTTCATGCCGCTTTGGATGATGAGATCGCAGAAATCGATCAGGCGCTTCCGGTCCAGATTGAAGACATCGTCCATGATCTCGAAATCGCGGATCCCATAGGCATCGTAAAGATGCCGGATTTCCCTGAAAAGGTTCTCCGCGCTGCGGCTCCGGAAGGTCTTACCGAAAATATTATGGCAGTAGGTGCAGCGGTAGGGGCAGCCGCGGGAGGAAAAAATGCACATATAATTTCCGCGCCCGGTCCGGCTCATGCGGTCGAAACGCCCGTAGGCCTCGATGTCGATCAGATCGTACGCGGGCATGGGCAAATCGTTGAGGTCCTCGATGAATCCCCCCCTCCCGGCGGAAACAATCCGATCGCCCTTTCTATAGACGATGCCCCTGACGTCGGACACATCGCCTCCGCTTAACAGACGTTCGATGAGCTGCCCGGTCGGGATTTCCCCTTCCCCGACAACCCCATAATCGACTCCCGGGATCTGCGCGGCCTTTTCCGGATACGCCGTCGCGTGCGGGCCTCCCAGAAGCACCGGCACAGCCGCGTTCACCCTCTTGGCGCATCCGGCGATCCGTGCAACGGCGTCGGATTCGTGCGTCAAGGCGCTGATGCCGACGATGTCGGGGGCGTAGGCCCGAATCGCCGCCTCCGTGTCGAACCGATCATTCCCGCTTATGCGGAGATCCACGATTTTGACTTCATACGGATAATTTTCCCGCAGATATGCGGCCAGGCACATCAACCCTATCGGGTGATGGGCCTGCTTGCGGGTCGCAGGATCCAGGGAATAGCTCTTCATCAACAAAATACGGCGCTTCGTCATGGATCGATTTCTTTAACCCTATTCCGACCCGTCCACGGACTCCCGACGGCATGTTCCCGGTTTACGCGCGCCCATATTCCGCTTCCAAAGGATGAACAGGGATTCCGCCAAAAGGGCTTCCGAGGCAGTAATCAAGGGACTCATAGGACTACGACTTCATATTGTTCCGGCGGCGTCGGACCAAACACGAACGGCAGAGGCCCCCAGAGGTCCGAGTAGAATCCCGCGCCGCACTCCGCGCGCATGGTCGTGAGCCATCTGCAGACAGGGATCTCGAAGCTCTCATCGATGTAGGCGCCGCGGCGTCCGAGCTGGATCCGGTTGCTTGCGTTCATCGGGGTGACTACGGTGTCGCCTTTGCGGATATCCGGCTTTGCCACGTCGATCGGCCTGGCGCCGCGGGCCTCCATATAGTACTGGAATCCCCAGTGTCCCGTAAACCACGTGCGCCCCTGGCGCTTTTCCGGGGCGATCCGTTCCGCCGCGGCGCGGCCGGAATTGGCCAGGCGCACATCGGCGTAGGCGACGCACAGGCTCAGGGCCAGTCCCGCCGCCATCCCCAGCCACACCGCCCGCCGAGGCGCCGGTTCGCCGGCCTCTCTCCGCGCGCGCAGGCGCTGCGCGCACAACAGGGCGACCGCCGGAAGAGCCGGCAGGATCACCCGGATATTCACAAAATGATAGACAAACACGCCGAAAAGAAGCGTGCCCCCAAGCCACAGGAGCAGGAACACGGCGTCGCGGTCGCGCCGCCTCCAAACCTCCGAGAGCGCCAGGGCCAGGATATGCAGCCCCGCGGCGATCCAGAGCACGTACTGCGGCCAGAACCACCACGAATAGGACGTCGCCGGCGCGCCCGGCTGCCAGCCGCTTTGCGCCAGAAACACCGTCACGGCCGCGGCGCAAGCGCCCACCGCACACAGGGCCATGCGTCCCAGCCGACCCCAGAGCCAGGGCGCTATGAACAATGCGGGGGCTGCGCCCGCCCCGAGGAATGCCAGCCCGGTCAGAATCTTCCGTCCGATGTCCAGCGCGTGCTGCTCGTGGAATGCTTTCAGCACCCCGGCCGTCTCAATAAACTGGCTCATGCCGTATCGCCGGCTGGTGTAGAGATCGAGCAACCATAACAGGACCGCAGGAAGAATCAGCCATGCGGCCCAAGCCCAGCGCCGCTTTCCCGAAAGAAGCGTATAGACCAGAAGCAGAGGGACCAGGCTGATTGCAAAATATTTCGTCAGCGCGGCAAGCCCGATCAACAGCGCCGACAGCGCGCCGGACGCCGGACGCTCCTGCTCCAGGCCGTGGAGCCAGAGCGCGGCCGCCCAGACCCACAATGCCGTCATCGGCAGGTCGGTCATCAGCGTCCCCATCGACACCAGGATTCCAGGCGACACAAGCGCGAGAACCGCCGCCGGAAGCGGGTCCGCTTTCAGCCGGAGCGCGAGCCAATAGACTCCGAGAACCAGCGCCGCCGCTGTCAGCGCCATGCTGGCATGCATCACCGGTTCGCTCCAGCCGAAGAGAATACCGAAAACCGCCGAGTAATACGCGGCGCCGGGCGGATTCAGATAGACCTGAACCATCGGCGCCTTAAATCCGAACCAGTTCACTTCAAAGCCGTAAAAATCCGCCGGGTGCCCGGCGATCCGCTGCGCCGTCCAAACGACAAGCGGGTCGTCGATATGGTAGGCTTTCCCCAGGAAAAACCCGCATAGGGCCAGCGTGACCAAAGCCAGCAGGATCATGTCTCTCCGCAAGGGCCGGCGCGCGGCATTCATATCCGAAGAGCCGCTTCCATCCCGTCCCACTATCCTGCGCTCAATTCTGCGGCTTGATCCGGCGCCCGGAGCCTCGGCGCGGGACTTCGCCCGGGACCGCTGACGGGAACCGCGTCTCATTGCGGCCGATACGACGCCCGCACCGTACGAAAGGGCAAAAACCTGAACATTTTCAAAAATCATTGTTTCCGCTTATCTGAGAATGGAGGGTTGGATCATCATCCTGAAATCGTCCGGCGTCCCGCGGCTTGAGGTTTTTTTCATCAGGCATTCTACATCCGATCGGGAGGCGACAACAGGGTCTTGCGCGCTCCCGCCGGTCCGCAAACCCTCTCACTTGCGGGCTACAATGAGAAACTGGCCGCCGAAGACATGCCACAGAAAAGGCAAAGCCAGATAGATCCTGACGCACAGGATGGGGTACTGCCGGCCCGACGACATCGTATAGGGAAGGAAGCGGCCCCGGCAGAGATCGATGGAGAATCCGTTGGCGCGCAATCCTTCAGAGAGAGATTTCTCGGTGAAGGGGACCTGGTGATCCCAGAAGTCCCAGTAACGGCCGGGAACATACTTGATGTTGGCGCCCATTGCGATGAATCGGCCCCCGGGCTTGAGGCAGCGGAACGCCTCGCGGAGCGTTCGGGCGACGGCGGCCTTGTCCGGCAAATGCTCGATAAAGTTGCTTGTGAAGACGAGGTCCAGGGAGTTCTCCGCGATGCCGCTCCAGGGCCTCGAGCTGTCCTGCAGAAAGAACTGGACTTCCGGATCGAGCTTCTCCGCGGCCTCGGGATTGATATCGATGGCGAGGCGGACCCGCGCCCGGACGGCGTTGATAAAATCGCCGTAGCCGCATCCGAGGTCGAGCACGGCCGCGTCCGGCGCGATGAAGCGGGAGAAAAAGTCGGAGACCAGAACCTCCCAAACGGCGCGACGGTAGCCCGCGTTCGGCTCCCACCGGCGCTTGTAGAGCTGCTCGAGATCGTTGTGCGCGTGCGACGTCATGGCTTCCCCGGCAGACCCTGCGGCCTGCAATAGGCTTGGATCAGTTTCGCGGCGGGCGCGATTCCCAATTCCGACGCCCTGTTCCAGTCGGAACACGCCGGGCCCGTCTCGTTCAATCTTAGAAGGGCGACGCCCTTGTTAAAATACGCTTCCCCATACTCCGGCTTCATCCGGAGCGCCATAGTATAATCCATTATCGCGCCCGCGTAATCGCCCGCGAGGGCCTTTGCATTGCCGCGGTTGTAATAGATCTCGGGCTCCCGCGGACGGAGACGGATGGCGGCGTCGAAATCCCGGATGGCGCCCGTTGAATCCGAGAGTTTTTCGTACCTGACGAAACCCCGGTTGTTGTAGGCGTCCGCATGCCGCGGATTGATCTCAACGGCCCGGGTGAAATCCTCCACAGCCCCCTGGAAGTCCCCCAGGTTCAGTCTGGCGATGCCGCGGTTGTAATAGGCGACGTCGCGGCCCGCCTTGCCTTGCAGGGCCCGGGTGAAGTCCTCGATAGCGCCGCCGTAGTCCTTCATTCTGTTCCTGAGAATCCCGCGGTTGTTGTAGGCATCCGTATAATTCAGTCCGATCGCCCTGTTATAGTCCTCCATGGCCCCCTGGAAATCCCTCTCGTCCCTCCGCACGTTTCCCCTGTTGTTGTACGCGATGCCCGTCTCCGGGTACTTTTCAATCACGTCTGAAAAGAGCGTCCGCGTGTCTTTCCAAACGGCGCTTCGCGCGTAAGCCGCGTGCGCAAAGACAACAAGCATCATCGCAAGCGCCGCCGTGGGGACGTGCCGAACCCCGAACGAACAGGACTTCAGCCGCTGCCGCGCAGCCAGATAGAGCCGGCCAAGAATCACCGACAACCCTATGTAGGGGACGTAGGTGTATCTTTCCGCCGCCACGGCCTGGCCGACCGGTATAAAAAGGACCGGCGCAATGGTGAAAATGAAGAACAGCGCGCCGAACAGGACGTCTTTCTTGAGGGGTGCGCCGGCTTTCGAGCGATGCACTTTCAGCAATATCCAGGGCAATACAATGAAAACAGGCCCGGAGATGTAATAGCGGATCGGCAGCAAACCCTCCGGCTTCAACGGCAGCGGATGAATGGCCGACAAGCCGGCGGGAAAGACCGATTTTGCGATGTAAAAGGTCAATGCATAGGCCCCCAAAAACAGACGGTCCGCAAGGCTGTACCCTGTCACGTAATCCCAGTCGCTCCCGACAACCCTCTGGGTCAGGAGCGAAACAATACCAAAAACCGCGGCCAGTATGAAAAAAGGAATCTTGTCGAGATGGTTTTGAATCCTCGTTTTGCGTCCCAGATAAAAATCCGTCAATATGAGGACCAGAGGGAGCGTGACCGCCGCCGATTTGGAGAACAGGGATAAGAGAAAAAGAAACAGCGCCGCAAAATAAAACCCTCGCCGGTTGCCGCTTCGGCGGTAACGGATATAGGCGATCCAGGAACCCAGATAAAAAAAAGAGTACAGAACATCCTTCCGTTCGGATATCCAGGCCACCGATTCCACATGAAGCGGGTGAACGCCGAAAAAGACGGCGGAAACGGCCGCGATCGCCGTCTGACGCGTCAGCAGAGAAACCGCCCAGAACACCAGCAGGGTGTTGAGCAGGTGAAAGAGGACATTGGTTCGATGGTATGTCCGGGCGTCGAGTCCCCCGATCCGATAGTCCCAGGCGTAGCTGAGCATCGTCACCGGCTGGTACATTCTCAGGTAGGAGCTGGTGAAAAATCGCAGTACGGAGCGGCCGTCGAGCTGTCGGATGTCCTCGTTATCGTAAACATACTTGTCGTCATCCCAATGGACGAAATCATTTCCAAGGGAACCGGAATGGACAATGAATGTCCCCGCCAGAATGACTGCGGCCAGAACGCCGATGCGCCATCGCCCTTCCGGCGCACTGCGCGCCGGCTTTTCAGGAACGGCCGCTTCCATCCTTCTTTTCGCCGCCATAGCCGTAGTTTTCATCGATCATCTCTTTATCGCGCAACGGCGATAAACGGATATCTCAGGCGCGCCTGCGAGCGCGCAGCCCCGACACGGGATGCGCAGGCCCGATCCCCCGTTCCCTGAAAACCCATTCCGGGCGCCGGGGAACGCCATCTGTCCCGCAGCGCGACTCAAGCATCATTCTTAATGCTGGCATTCATAATTAACGATGACGTCCGCTCTCGGGCTCCCACGAGAATATACAAGGAGCGTTTCTGCGGCAACGGGAAATCGGGGAAAATCCTCCGGCCCACAGGCAACTTTCATTCCGACTCCCGGCTCCCGACTTCTCGAATCTCCGCGCGCAGGAGAATGCTTCGAACTCCATCGTCCAATCGGGCGCGCGGAGTCTTCAAGAGGCGCAGCCGGGCCCCTTTCCCCTTTTGTTTTGATTTTTCTATTGTCTGCGGCCTCGTTATGCGATAGACAGACCATTTTATTTGTTGCAGAGGATGGGATATGGTTGCCGGCAAAGCGGCAGGCGGCATAGCGGAGGATGCGACGGCGCTCGACATGCGCATAGGTCTCGCTCATACGCATCCTTCGGCTGCGCCCGCCGTTATAATCCGGCAGCGGGAAATGGAGCGGTCAGCGGCTAGCGGTCAGCGGTTAGCGGTCAGCGGTTAGCAGCGGATATCACTCGGCGATATATTGTTCAGGCCGAAACAGGGTTGCTTCAGGAAAACCCAATCACCCTTTCTCATCTATCCGCTCATCGCATCCATATTAGAACCTGCTGACCGCTGACCGCTATCCGCTATCATGAGGAGTTGCATATGACTACATGGAACCGTATGGGGAGCGTCATTTTCACAGTGCTGTTGATTCTTGCGGCTCCAGGCTTCGCAGCCGCCCAGGAGTTTGAGCCCAGCGTGGGGCAGGAAGGCAAGGACGTCATCTGGGTGCCGACGCCTGAGGAGCTCGTGGAGGCCATGCTCGACATGGCCAAAGTCACTCCGGACGATTTTCTGGTCGATCTCGGGTCGGGCGACGGACGCATCGTGATCGCGGCCGCCAAGCGCGGCGTGCGCGCCATGGGGTTCGAATACAACCCTGATATGGTGGCGCTGTCCAGGAAAAACGCCGAAAAGGCCGGGGTGGCCGACAAGGCGACATTCGTAAACTCCGACCTGTTCGAGAGCGATTTCAGCAAGGCCACCGTGATCACCATGTATCTGCTCCCGCATCTCAATCTCAAACTGCGGCCGAAGCTGCTGGAAATGAAGCCGGGCACCCGCATCGTGTCGCACGCCTTCACGATGGGGGAATGGGAGGCCGATCAGAAAGTCGAAATGGAATACCGCACCGCCTATCTATGGATTGTCCCGGCCAGGGTCGAAGGTGTGTGGAAATGGAAAGAGGACGCGGGGGAAGCGGAGCTCAAGGCCGCCCAGCAGTTCCAGGTCGTCAATGCAACACTGAAGATTAACGGCAAGGAGCTTCCATTCAAGAACGCGAAACTCGAAGGGGATCGGATCAGCTTTTCCTCGGGCGACCGCGAGTATTCGGGCCGTGTCAACGGCAATAAGATCGAGGGCGTCGAGAGAGTCAACGGCCGGGAACAGAAGTGGTCGGCGGCGCTTCAGTAAAACAGCATCCGCCGATATGGTCCCGGGGCGCCGGACCGGACGGATCCGGAGAGGCTGTCTCAAAACCGACGTTCCTCCTCTAGTGAGCGCAAGTTAATGATTCTGCTAGCGGGATCTTTTAAATTTCCTGGTTATGAGACAGCCTCTGGAGAGCCGGAGATCCGCCCGCACATGGCGCCGGGGCTGAAGAGGCTGTCTCAAAACTCGCATGCCCGATCATTCGGCGGCCGTAAATGACTGATTCTATTAAAGCGATCTTTTTAATTTCACAGTGATGAGAAAACCTCTGAAGACCGGCGGCGCAAAGCCCTGAAATTGCCAATATCGCGATTGCGGCCGTCGCCCTGTCGAGATAAAGACATGAATGAAGCCAAACCCGCTGCGCTGGTCACGGGCGCTTCCAGCGGAATAGGCGAAGTCTTCGCCCGCAGGCTGTCCCTGAAAGGCTGCCGCCTCCTGCTGGTCGCGCGGCGCAGGGAGCGCCTGCAAAAGCTGGCGGGAGAGCTGGGCGACGCCGAGACTCTTACGGCCGATCTCGCCGTCGAATCCGATCTTCGCGCCGTCGAAGACCGAATAGCCGCGGAGCCGGCTCTGGAATTCCTCGTCAACAATGCCGGCATCGGCATGCCCAACGGGCTGTTCCCCTGTCTCGATGTGGAACTCCACGACCGCATGCACCGCCTGCACGTCCTCGCCGTCGAGCGTCTCACGCATGCGGCGCTCCGCGGCATGGTCGAACGCCGCAGCGGATCCATCATCAACGTCTCCTCGGTGGCCGGCTTTCTGCACACCCCTTACGGCGTCAGTTATTGCGCCACCAAAGCCTGGATTAACAGTTTCACCGAGGGGCTCTACCTGGAGCTTCGCAGCGCGCGCTCGCCCGTCCGGGTGCAGGCCCTGTGCCCCGGATTCACCTATTCGGAATTTCACGACCGGATCGGCATGGACCGGTCTCTGATTCCCCGAAGCCTCTGGATGTCGGCCGAAGAGGTGGTGGACGCTTCGTTGCGGGGCCTTGAGAGAAACCGTCTGTTCGTGATCCCCGGATGGCGCTACCGTCTGTTTTTGTGTTTGTACCGCCCGCTCCCCCGAACCGCGAAATATTTCCTGGCGATGCGCTACGGAAACGCGCGCGCCAAGACATTTTCCGGAAAAACCTGAAGCGGTCTCCGCGATGGAGCCTCCCAGTCCCAATGGCCTTCAGCGGGCCTGAGGAGATTGCCTCTCCCGACGCGGATTCGCGCGGCCGACGGCCGCGCCATGAAATCTGTGGCCCTGAATCGTACGATTTTGCTAGATTAAGATGCGGAGGGCGGAAAATCGACAGTCCGGGGAAGGAAAATCCATGAGAAAGAAACTGAGCGCGTTCCTGATAGCGGCGTCTTTCATGACAGTGCCCATGTTTTGGGGCGCATCGCAGGCCGAGGAAGCCAAAATCACCGTATTGAGCCCTCTGGGGCAGCCCCCGCCGATAACGCGGGTTCCCATGGCACCCCGGTTGAGCGCCCTGGACGGAAAAACCATCTATATCGTCGACATCGGTTTCACGGATACGCACCAGTTCTTCACGGAAATGGAGAAACTCCTGGCCGCCCGGTACCCCAAAACGACATGGGTGGTCCGCACCAAAGCCGGGACCTATTTCGACGACGACCGGAAGCTATGGGCTGAGATAAAGGAGAAAGGCCACGGCATGATCATGGGGGTCGGCCATTGAAGCACCTGTGCGCCGTCGGTCGCCGGCCACAGCTGGACAGTCGAGAAGCTTGGAGTCCCCACCGCCCCCGTATCCACGTACATTTTTAGAGATCTTGTGACGAGCTACGCCTTCAAAAAAGGCATGCCCAACATGCGCTTCACCTTCGTGCCCCATCCCGTCACAGGGGTCCCGGCGGAAACCTGCAGGAAATACCTTGAGGGCAACGACCCCGTCACGGGCAAACCGGTCCTCCAGGAGATCATCGCGGCGCTCACACAGCCTTTGTCCGACGAGGACAGGAAAACGGGCTTCATCACCCGCCCGACGCAGCGTCTGGTCCCCGCGGACACCCCGGACAGGCTGAGCCGCCTTTTCAGGGAAAACGGCTGGACGGACGGGCTCCCCATCGTTCTTCCGACGCAAGCAAGGGTCGCCGAGATGCTCAAAGGGACCAGCCGCAAACCGGACGAAGAGGTAGGACGAATGCAGCCGTCCTCGCCCCATGAAGCCTGGAGCTACACGGTGGAGCAGGTCGCCGTCAACGCCGTGATGGCGGGGGCGGAGCCCGAGCACTTCCCCGTCATTCTGGCGCTCGCATCCACCGGCGTGCCCGCTCTTTTCACATCCACGACTTCCTTCGCGAGAATGGTCGTCGTCAACGGCCCGGTGCGCAACGAAATTAAGATGAACGCGGGGATCGGGGCGCTGGGACCGTTCAACTACGCCAACTCGGTCATCGGCAGGGCTTGGACGATTCTCTCCATGAACCTGAGCGGCAGCGGGAAGATCGGCGAAACTTACATGGGCAGCCAGGGAAATAATTACAACTACAACAACCTCTGCATGCCCGAAAATGAAGAGAAGCTGCCTCCGGGCTGGAACCCGTTCCATGTCCAGAAGGGCTATAAACCGAATGAAAGCGTGGTCAGCACTTTCAACGGCTGGGGATTCACGCACCCGGACCAGAGCTTCGGGAAGCCGTTTCATATCCAGATCCCTTTCTGGCTGCAGTTCGTGAGCCCTTTCTCCCCCGTCACTCTGCTTCTGGATCCGACCATTGTCCGGCAGCTGAAGGAAAGGGAGGGATTTGAATCCAAGGAACAGCTGATCGACTGGATTTACCAGAACACTTTCGTCACCGTCGGGAGCTTCCTCGACGATTTCTACAGCGTGCAGAATTTCATCCTGCCCAACGCCCGGCTGGGGAGGGAACCGTTCGCCTCCCGGATCAAGCTCCCCAGGGACGCGAAGATCCCCCAGTTCGCGAGCCCTTCCGTTATCCACATCCTATGCGTGGGCGGCGAGACGAATCTTTTCTGGCAGGCGGGCGATTTCGGGTATATATCCAGCGCCTCGGTCGACAAATGGAGATGATTCGACAGGCTGCGTCGGGCAACGCCGGCAGACAGGGGAAGACAGTGTCGAAAAGCACTTTTGAAAAATACCGCGATTATGTCATCACCGGATTCGTGAAGTCCGTCGCCCCGATCGTCGTGGAGAAGGCCGCGGGCGCAACGGTGACCGACACCGACGGCCGAGACTACATCGACTGCTTCTCCGGAATCTCCGTGGTCAACGCCGGACACTGCAACCCGGAGGTGGTGGCGGCGGCCAGGAATCAGTTGGAGAAGCTGGTCCACTGCTCTTCCTACCTGTACCACGTCCAGCCCGTTGCGGATCTGGCCGAGAAAATCGCGTCTATCGCCCCGCCCGGTCTGACGAAGACCTTTTTCGGCAACAGCGGCGCCGAGTCCATCGAAGCCGCTCTCAAGCTTGCGCGCCTCTATACCGGCCGGCGCGAGTTCATCGCGCTGGAAGCGGGCTTTCACGGCCGCACCTGGGGAGCGCTCAGCATTTCGGGGAACAGCAACCGCAAGAGAGGCGGCGGCCCGTACGCCCCCGGCGTCGCCTTCGCGCCGCTGCCCGACCCCTATCGTGCGCGCATGAGCGACAACCCGGAGGCCCTGGGCCTGGAGTGCGCCCAGGCCCTCGAAGACGTCCTCCGCTTCGCCACCTCGGGCGACGTCGCGGCGTTCATTGCGGAACCCGTGCTGGGGGAGGGCGGCATCATCGTGCCCCCGCCCAATTATTTCCGGGAAGCAAAGAAGATCCTCGACCGGCACGGAATCCTTTTCATAGGCGACGAAGTCCAGAGCGGTTTCGCCCGCACCGGCAGGATGTTCGCCGTCGAGCATTTCGGCGTGGCGCCCGACATTCTGGTCACAGCCAAGGGGATCGCCGACGGACTGCCGCTTGCCGCAATGACGACCCGCCCGGAGATCGCCGCCGCTTTCAAACCCGGCGATCACCTCTCCACGTTCGGGGGGAACCCCGTCTGCTGTGCGGCGGCTCTCGCCAATATCGGATACATTGAGAGAGAAAACCTTTGCGGCCGCGCGGCGGAAATGGGAGATTACGCCATGTCGCTCCTTCGGGAGCTGCAGAAGCAACACGCGCTGATCGGCGACGTGCGCGGCCTGGGGCTGATGATCGGCCTGGAGCTCGTGAGGGACGAGGCCCTTACGCCGGCCGCCGCCGAGGCCGAAGCCGTGCGCGACGCCTGTCTGCGCCGCGGCCTGCTCATCGGCGTGGGAGGTTACCGGGGCAACGTGATCCGTTTTCAGCCGCCCCTGGTGATTTCCAGGAGCCAGATCGATCAGGCCGTCGGCATTCTGTGCGACTCCTTGCGCGAGGCGGCAGCCGCCTCTCCATAAAAAGGCTTCGCTCCGGCCGTTGCGGGGATCCCTGTCGACCCGGACACCGCGACATAGGCGCCCGAAAACCTGCATGGCTTGGACCTGGAGCGCCATGACCACGAACTGCTTATCGATCGCGTATAGGCGCTCCGGAAAACTTGACAGCCTGCGACACAGTCTATGCGGCGCTCGCCGAAGCGCTCGTTGCCGTCCTGTTGACCTGTGACGGCAAACCGGCTCCGGCACCCGGTATAGGGAACCGGATCGAACTCGTGGACGGCCGACCGGGAAAGAACCCGCATGGTTTTCGGAAGCTTGAAAGCGGCGGCCTGGTTTTCCATCCTCCTCGCAGGATTGCCCGTCTGTCAGGACGATCGCAGAAAAGTCAGAGCAGTCGCCGCCGGGTCACGAGAGGCATGTCGGAGATTGTGTGCCGCCGGACCGACGGCGGGTCTCAAAGTCTGCATCCCCCGCGGCTCCGGTGTCGGTGCCTCCTATACTCTGCCGAGCGCCTTCAGCACCTTATCCGGGGTGGTGGGGTAATCCAGCACCCACTTGCCGGTCGCGTTGTGAATGGCGGAGACCGTGATCCCCGACATGCTGGCGCCCACATTTTCACCGATGCCGCAGGAACCGTAGGC
>CAYZTZ010000051.1:0-12024 GCA_964481255.1 uncultured Acidobacteriota bacterium
CCCGGACGGCCCAGAGGGCTCATCCTCACACGAATATTTCGTGAGCACGGCACTCCAGAGCCGTGCGTTCTCGTCGCGGCGTCTATATCCATATCCCCACTCCCTTGCCTGTGCACTGCGTTTTTGACGAAACCATGGGAAAGAGTGGCCTCTTTATCAGCAGAATTATTTCTTCTGCTGGAGGTTGAAGATGGAAGACTGCAAGAGGCGTCCCGAAATCAGCTCAAAGCTTCATGCGGTCCTGTCTCGTTCGCGCTATTCCTCGACATCGGGCGCTCCGCCGGAGCGTGCCAGGTCCTCGGGACGAATCTTGTCCACGTTGAAGCGTTTGGCCGAAGCGGTCATTTTGGCGAGCACTTCGTCAAAATCGAATTCCGCGGCTTTGGAAAACCGCGTCGGGTTGGCGCGCGCCACGACAAAAGCTTTAAGGTAAGGGCTGTCGAATCCCTTCTCCTTGAGCTTCGCCACCACTTCGCCGATCACCTCATCCAGGTCGAGCACGGATTGCGCGCGGCGCGCCCGTTCCGGCAGTGCGCGGGAAAGCGGCAGTTCAAGGAAATCGTCCGCGCGCCGCAGGACGGGCTGATAGGCCCCTCCGCTGAACCGAGGTTTCTTTTCGTAGCACAGGCCCAGGGTCAAATAGGCGGGTTCCTCGAACTCGAACGCGAAATCGCTCTCCTTTTTCGCGCTTTCCGCCGCCAGGGCCCTGTACATGCGAACGACCTCCAAGGACTTCTCGCGCAGGTTGTGCGCCTTCTCCGTGTTGAGCGCCAGGATTTTAAATGCGATATCGGCATCGGGGACGAGGAGGACCGTGATCGATTTCGCGCCGAGCCGTTTCATCGCCTGGAGGCGGTGGTTGCCGTTCGGAGTCCAGTATCCTCCGTCATGGGGGACGGCGACGATCGGATCCAGAAAGCTGCCGGTTTTCTCGATGGCCGTCATGAGACGCTTCACATGGGTGTCGGACGCGTCGCGCTGATACGGCGTCGGTTCAACGCACTCGATGGGGAGCGCGGCGAGAATCAGGTCGCGGCCGCCGAACGGGTCGCGGTAGCGTCCCAGCACCGCCCCCCCGCTCGCCTGCACACTCCGGGCCGCTTCCTGAGACTTGGCATCTCCGGAGGAGATGATTTCACTCGCGGCCAGCCCGGCGGATCCGGGCGCGGCCTTTTTTCTGCGTGCGATCTTCTTTGGACGCGGCATACGCTTTCCTTTCGCAAAGGTTTTGAACTTCACTTTGCCCCTATTTCACCTCAACGGCGAGTGAAAGCCAATAAGGAACAGGCTACGCTGTCCCCGGATTCCTATGATTTTGCCATATGGCCTGTTCAGGTAAAAAGAGACGGAATGGGCGGGAATACCGGATTCTCCGCGCCGGCGCCGCTTTCCGCCCTCGGGCTGGAGCTCTGGAAGGCAGCCGAGGCCATTCGGAGAAGGGTGACAGCATCAGCCATAGGGTGCGCTGGGTCGAACGCATGACCGGCCGGCTTCTGAAGCCCGGTTCTTCCGGCAAAGCGCTTTGATCGTCCTGCCCTGGATCCCCGGCCGCCTGTTTCTCCAGCGGCTTTTCCGTTGCGAAAGCGCTCCTCATCGGAGCTATACTGTCGCCAGGTTGTATCCGATTCGCGCTTAGGGGACCTGAATTGGCTGAACGATATAGACCCTGGACCTGGGAAATTCCCGAAGGCAGCGCGAGTGTGAGGCGCGCCGTGACGCGGCAGGACGCGTACGAGCGTGTGAGCGGAAACGCCATCTATACGCGGGACATCCACCTTCCCGGGATGCTGTACGCCAAGACCCTGACTTCGCCTTACGCCCACGCCAGAATCGTGTCCATGGACACGAGCCGGGCCGAGAAGCTCCCGGGAGTGCGCGATATCCTGAGGTTCGACGATCCGGACGTGTCCGACGAAAACGTCACCGGGACCGACGCGCACTACAATATTCTCACTCTCCCCGGTATCGGCGATTTCTATCAGCACCCCATGGGCGTCGTCGTGGTGGCCGACACTGAGGAGGTCTGCGACCGGGCTCTGCGGCTTATCGAAATAGAATGGGAGGAGAGGCCCTTTGTCCTGGACTTCGAAGAAGCGCTGAAGCCGGACGCCCCCAAGATCTGGAGCCAGGTGGAGCGTCTCCGGCGCACCGCAAAAGAGCCTAACACGATACTGACGGAAGACGTCCAGATCGGGGACGTCGAAAAGGGATTCGCGGAGGCGGACAGGATCATCGAATACAAGATAACCCGGGCCGCCAATTCCACGGCGGGCGTCGAGGCCATGGCCTGCGTGGCCCAGTGGAGAGGGGAATTCCTCGATCTCTGGGTGCACCATCAATTCAACCAGGTCCCCTATATCACGGCGGAGACCGATCCGTTGGTCCAGTTCGACGGGGACGATATGGACGACCCCTTTGCGATGCCGAGCAATATCGGCCGCGGCCCCAGCCGCAGGAATCGTCTTCCACCTCTCGCCCACTGGTCCAAGGTAACCTTGACCTATCCCTATCAGGGGTCTTGGTTCGGCGGGGTGACCTGGCTCGCCTATTCCGCCGGCTTTATCCGCCTGGCCGTCATCCTTGCGAAGAGGGCGGGCGGCAGGCCCGTGAATTTCCTTTACGACGAGAGCCAGTTTTACTGCAACGGCGACGAAGCCGGAACCTACACCTGCAAGGTCGGAGCCCAAAAGGACGGAACCGTCACCGCCTATCACTGGCACATGGTCGGAATGAGAAACCCCGCCATCGACAAGACTCCCGAATGCACCCGGATACGCAATATCCGCGGCAGCGAGGCGTGGGCGTTCACCAACCAGGGACACCACCAGTGTTACAGGCACGGGGCCGCGGCCTGCGTCCCCCACAATGTGATGTTCGACCGCGTAGCCGCCGAATTCGGGCTCGACCCGACCGAAGTCGCGCTCGTCAACGATGGCTGCCACGGTCACTCCTGGGAATGGGTGACCGAATATCAGAAGGAAAACGGCTTTCCCGGGAGACAGAGTCTCAGGGAAGTGATCGCGCTGGGGAAGAAAGCCATCGGCTGGGACGAGAAATGGCACGCCCCCGGCGCCAGGATACTGCCCAACGGGAGGATGCACGGCCTGGGTTTCATATCCATCAACGAATGGCAGGTGGGAATCTTTTCGGGGCCCGCGCCGCCCCTGGCCTGCCTGATGCTGCGCGACGGAAAGGTCTCCATCATCGCGACGCGCTGCGATATGGGTGTTGATTCGGAATCCGGCTATCGCCAGTGCGTCGCCGCGGAGCTGGGGATGAGATACGAGGATACCGTTATCCATGTGCGGCGCTCCGACAACAACGCATACGTTTTCCCGGGTCCGGGAGGCTCCTTCGGTACAACCGGCACGACGCCCCAGCTGGTTCTCGCCGCGCGCGAATTGAAAAAGAAGATTCTGCAATACGCCGTCGCGCCGCGGATCGCCGGCAAAGGTACGCCGGAGCCCTTTTTCCCGAACGCGAAACCCGAAGAGCTCGACATCAGGGACAGCTTCATCTTCGAAAGGGCAAACCCGCAAAATAGAAGACCGGTGGCCGAAGTGGCCAATCATTTCTGGAACAGCGATCCGGCCATCGTCCACCCCGCCGCGGCCGCCCTGGGTGAATTGCGATCCGAGGGGAAGCCGGACCCGCGTCTGTATATCATGCCCCGGCAGGCACATTTTGTGGAGGTGGAGGTCGACACGGAGACCGGACTCGTCGCAGTGACCGACATGGTGTGCGTCAACGACGTGGGACACGTCTTTAATCCCGAAGGAGCGATGGGCCAGCAATATGGAGGCGCCATCATGGGCCTGGGACGGAGCGCCATGGAGCAGAAAATTTACTGCCCGCGGACGGGCGTGGGACTGAACTGGGATCACATAGGCTACAGCCTGCCGACAATGAACGACTATCCGCCCATCCGGTGCATCCTGCACGAAAGCCGCCTGGGCTACTCTTCCTACGGGGCCTGCGGCATCGGCGAAAACGTCGGCGCCGCCGTCTCCGCAATCACTTCATCGGCCATATACAACGCGACGGGCAAGTGGATCATCGATTTCCCCATCACCCCCGAAAAAGTCCTGAAGGCCTTGGGGAAGATTTAAAGGCATCCGCGCATTATCATGGCGCAGCGTAGCCGCAACCCGATTGAAGTGATTTCATGAGCCGGCCGCCGGCTGACAGCCGTGAGCCTTCAACTTCGGATCATGTGCGGACGGGCCTCCAGAGGCTGTCTCATAACATTAAAAAGATCGCTTGAATAGAATCAGTCATTGACGGCCGCCGAATGATCGGGCATGGGAGTTATGAGACAGCCTGCGGAGAAGCGTGCTCCCACGGGTGGTGGGCAAAGGCCCGCAATCTAACCAAAGCAACAGGAAGTTTCATGTTTGTATGACGCATTGAGTTTTTGAAGGGGGCGCAAGGATGATTCAGGGAAAAAGACTGGCCAAGATTGTGGGGTCGGGCAACGTCATCCTTGATCGGGCGGCGCTGGACGAATATTCCCGGGATATGAGTTTCGTCAATGCCGTCAAACCCATGTGCGTGGCGAAGCCGGGAAGCGCCGATGACGTTGAAAAAATCGTCGGACTTGCCCTCAAGACCCGGACACCGCTGGTGCCTGTGAGCTCGGGTCCGCCTCACTTCCGGGGCGACACCGTCCCCGGTTCCGGAGGGGCCGTCATCGTCGATCTGGGCCGCATGAAAGGGATCATCCGGGTCGACCGGGAGAACAGAGTCGTCATGTTCGAACCGGGCGTGACCTTCGGCCCCCTGATAGCCGCCGTCAACAAGGAGGGACTCCGGCTCAACATGCCTATGGCGCCCCGAAACACAAAGTCCGTCGTGGGCAGCCTCCTGGAGAGAGAGCCCGTCACGATGCCCAAGTACCATTGGGATATCGCTGATCCCCTGAATTGCGTCGAGGTGATTTTCGGGACCGGCGAAAAATTCAGGACCGGGGCGGCCGCCGGACCGGGCACGATAGAGGAGCAATGGGCTGTGGGCGGAGGCCAGGTGGAAGCCGCCGGACCTTCTTCGGCTTCCTGGTATCGGATCATCCAGGGGGCCCAGGGGACCCTGGGCATCGTCACATGGGCTTCAGCGCGATGCGAGATACTCCCCAGCCTGGAAGAACCCTTCCTGGTCGGTTCATCGGACCTGAACAAGATCTGCGAGATGACTCACTGGCTCATCCGGTTGAGACTCCCCAACGAATGCCTTGTGCTGAATAGGGCGGCCTTGGCGGCGATCATGGCGGACCGTTGGCCCGATGGCTATTTCACCCTGAGGGACTCGCTGCCCCCCTGGGCGCTTTTTTACAACTTGGCCGCCTATGAATACCTGCCGGAGGAAAGGATCGACGGCCAGATGGAGGACGTCCGAGATATCGCCCAGAGGGTGGGGGTAAGCCCCGTGCGGACCCTCGGCGCGGTCAAGGCATCGGATTTATTGGAGGCCGTCCGACACCCCTCTGCCGAACCCTGCTGGAAGCTCCGCTATAAGGGAGGTTGCGAGGATATATTCTTCCTGACCATCTACGACAGGCTCCGCGAGCAGATCGCGGTCATGGATGCCGCGGCGGCCGCGGCCGGCTATCCGGGCGCGGATATGGGGGTCTATATACAGCCGCTGGTGCAGGGTTCGAATCTGCACTGCGAATTCAACCTGTTTTACGATCCCGCGGACGCCGGGGAGCCGCGGAGAATCCGGGAACTGGCGGCCGCCGCCGTGCGGCGGCTGATGGACGCGGGAGCGCATTTTTCAAGGCCCTACGGCGAAAACACGCTTGCGGTCATGAACCGGGACGCGGCCGGCATCGCGGCCTTGAGGAAGGTCAAAAACATGCTGGATCCCGAAAACATTATGAACCCCGGCAAGTTGTGTTTCGGATGAAAACGGACGTTGCGGATTCGACGCCTGTTATGGAGGACGCACAATGGCACTCGAGGACTATCGCAGGGAGATGGAATTATGCCAGCGGTGTTCCGCCTGCAAGTTTATTCCCCTTGAAAAGGTCGAGCAATTTGAGCGCGTGAACGTCTGCCCCAGCATATCCCGTTACAACTTTCACGCTTACTCGGCGGGCGGCCGGATGGTTTTGGGCGTGGCCCTGCTGGAAAACAGGATCGACTTCTCCGACAAGCTGCTGGAAGTCGTATACAACTGCCAGATGTGCGGCGCCTGCGACGTCTCCTGCAAGTATTCCATGGACATGGAAGTTCTCGAACCGCTGAACGAATTCCGGATCCGGTGCGTGGAGGAGGGCCGTACGCTCCCCGCCCTGGACGCCGCCGTCAACAGCCTGCGGAAACAGGGTTCGATGGCGCCGGGACCGAAGGCGGCCAAAAACCGATGGGCGGCCGTTTTGAAGGTTAAGGATCCTGCGGAACGAGGCGCCGCGGTCCTTTACCACGCCGGGTGCCGCACACGATGCGACCCCGAACTGTGGCCGGCGGCTCAGGCGGCGATCGCCGTGCTTCAGAAAGCAGGCGTCGACCCTGCCGTCGACGGGGACGGCGAACTCTGTTGCGGCGGCCGCGCCTATGAGATGGGATATAAAGCGGACTTTCTCAAGACGGCCGGGAAGAATATGGAGCGCATCGGAAAATCCGGCGTCAAGACTCTGGTGACGGGATGCGCCGACTGCTACTACGCGTTCAAAGTGCTCTACGACAAGTTCGGCCTGAAAGGCGATCTCGAGGTGCTTCACATCGCGGAGTATATCGACCGGCTCATCAAAGGAGAGAGACTGAAGCCGAAGAAAAAATCTCCTATCCTGGTCACCTATCACGATCCCTGCGGCCTTGGGAGAAAGGGTGAGCCTTACATACATTGGAGCGGGAGGGAAATCCCGGGGCACAGGCGTCTATTCGATCCTCCCAGGGAATTCCGCCGCGGCACCCACGGCGTCTATCAGCCGCCGCGCGATGTCCTGCGGAGCCTCCCCGGATTGAAACTCCGCGAGATATACCGCACAAAGGAATACGCCTGGTGTTGCGGCGCGGGGGGAGGCGTCCGGGAAACAAACCCCGTTTTCGCTTTATGGACGGCGAGGGAAAGGATCGCCGAGGCGGAGGAAACCGGAGTCGAGGCTCTTATCACCGCATGTCCCGGCTGCAAGCGGAGCTTTATCGACGCAATCAAGAGCGGGGGGAGCGGTCTGAGAGTTTACGATATCGCCGAGCTCGTGGCCCGCGCCGTCTGAGAAAGGGGGGAGCATGACTTTGAATAAAGACTTTTACCGGGCCCTGGAAGACGTCCTGGGACCCGAGAACGTTTCGCAGGATCCCGTGATAACGGAGTCGTATGCTTTCCCCATCAAGGCGGCAACGGCGCGCAAGGGCGAATATCTTCCGAGATTCGAGGCGGTCGCTCTCCCCAAGGAGACGGCGGAAGTGCAGGCGGTCATCAGGCTATGCAACAAGTTTAAGACGCAGTTTAAGGCGTCGAGCACCGGCTGGCTCTATTCCGATCCCGCGGGCCCGGGCTGCATCAAGCTCGATCTGAGACGGATGAACCGGATCCTGGAAATCAACGAGAAAAACATGTACGCCGTGGTCGAACCTTACGTGGTCTATGCCCAGCTGCAGGCGGAGGCGATGAAGAGGGGTTTGAACTGCAACGTCACAGGGGCCGGCAGCAACTGTTCGGCGCTCCCCGTGGCGGCGCACGCCAATCTGGGGCATTTAAGCCAGAGCGGCAGCTACGGCGAGCGGAATCTGCTGGCGCTCGAATGGGTGACGGGCGAAGGGGACATCCTGCGCATGGGCTCCTTGGGGTCCTCCGGCCAGTGGTTCAGCGGCGACGGGCCCGGACCTTCGCTGCGCGGCGTCATCCGGGGCAACACGGTGCCTCTGGGGGGGCTCGGCGTGTTCACCAAGGCGGCGCAGAAGCTGTATCACTGGCCGGGCCCGGCGAAATTCCCGATCAAGGGCGTGAGCCCGCGCTATGCCCCCAGTCCCATGCCCGACAACTTTCTGATCCGTTATTTGTCTTTCGCGACCATCGACAAGCTGATGGAGGCGGTCCGCAAAATCGGCGAAAGCGAAATAGGCTTCGAGTTGATGGGTTTCAACGTCGCCATGATGGCGGCCAATGCCGCGACCAGCAACGAGGAAGATCTCAGGTATTACCGGGAATTCGCCGGCGCCGTTCAGGGACCGGGCTTCATGATAATGATCGCGGGGACGTCGCCGAGGGATTTTGAGTACAAGAGGAAGGTTCTGCAGCTGATCATGGACGAGACGGGCGCGCGGTCCTTGAAACAGGTGGAAGACCCCAGACTGGGCGCAGGCTATTTGTGGCGGTTTATCCGGACCGTGGGATCCATCCGGGAGACCGCTCGGGCTTCGGGGACCGTGGCTCCTGTCGTGGGAGGGACGGATGCCTTTCCCGTGATGACGAAATATATAATCGCGACCTCCGACGTCAAGCGGGACCTGATCCGGAAGGGACTGTCGCTGGATGAAAGCGTCGATCCCTTTATCCAATCGATGGAGCACGGCCACACGGGGCACGGGGAGATACTCGTGCGCTACGCCCCCACGAGCCCTGAATCGATAGCCGGCGTGCAGGGGACTCTGATGGAGGAGGCGAACCGCAGGGCGATCGAAGGGCGCTTCGGCGTGCCGCACCATGTCTGGAGCGACGAGGTTCACGACCAGTACGGGCCGCACGCCTGCAATTATCATTTGCTGCTGCGAAGGATAAAGAAGGCGTTCGATCCGAATCACGCTTCGGAATCGTCCAACTACATCACCGCGAAGGAAGAGGAGAGAAAACCATGAGTTCCATCAGAAAAAGGGAGGGGGAGATATCCCGAAGGGAATTCGCCTTATCCCTGGGCGCCGCGATGCTGTCGGCGGCGGGGCCTCCGGAGGCATGGGGCGGCGCGCCGATTCTACAGGCCCAAGGCGGTAACAAATACGCGAAGTATTTCGTCAGGGCCGCGGCCCCCCAGCCGGAAGCCAGGGCCGCCCGCGGAGGGGATCTCAGCAAGCTCGAAACCCCGAAGCTGCACTTTATTTTGGGATTGAACAACAAGGTGGCCGAAGGCTCGATTATGGTGAACTGCTCCTGGATCTGGGCGGGGGAGGATCCCGGAAGGATGGACGCCCACGCGCATCCCTACGCCGAAGTCATAGGGTTCGCCGGGGGCGACGCCAGGAACGCGGATGATCTCGGCGCGGAAGCCGAAATGTGGATGGATGACGAGAGGTATATCCTCGACAAGAGCTTCCTGGTTTTCGTCCCGTCGGGACTGAAGCACTGCCCTCTGATACTGCGGAACATAAAGAAGGATATCTTCCACTTCGACATTCAGCTGACGCAGGGCGAATTCCGCGCGGTCCCTCTGGGAAGATAAACGGCGATGGACGGGGGACAGGCTGCCTTGCTCCCGGGTTAACCCGCGAATGAATATCCGCAGTTCGACAATGACGCAGCCTGTCCCGCATCGGCTCCTACTTGGGCGGCGGCGGCGGAGGCGCATTGGGGTCCACCTTGACTCCCAGCTGCTCCTGCGGAAGCGTCGCGTATTTGCCCATGGTCAGAATAACCATGAACATGAAGGGCTTATCCACTCTCTTGAAGTTCAGCGGACAATGAGGCAGTCCCGGCGGGATGACCACGAAGCATGTGCTGTTGATGATGTGCTTTTCATCGCCCAGCGTCAGTTCGACCTCCCCGCCGAAGTCGCGGATATTCAGAGGATTTCCCCCGATGAAAGCCAGGATCTCATAGCAGGGGTGCGCGTGCGGCTCGTGAACCATGAACAGGGGTTTAGTCATGCAGTGATAGTTGACATGCAGGTCGATATTCAAATTGTCGAAGTTGGAGAATATCGAGTCCACGAAATGTCCCTTCTTGACCAGCCTGTCTTCCTTGATGATCAGGTTGCCGTATTTTGAAGCGGCCGGATTGGCGGCTTCCTTCGCTGTTGCCGCAGGGATCGGGGCGGCGACCGATACGGCTTCCGGAGTCGCTGCCCCGGGTCTGCCGGGGAAATTCGGCGAAGCCAGCAGGATCGCGAGGGCCGCAAGAAGCAAAAACGAGTATTTTTTCATTTCGCACCTTCCGTGGTTGGGTTGATATCGGTTGGGTCCCTTATAGCGCAAGCGAATGGGCTTATCAAGCAGGCAAAGATAAACGGAGCCCGGAAAGGACGGGCTCCGCGGTTGCGCGTCTCAAGGTGTCCGGAATGACCGCTGTCCCCCGATCGTCCAAACCGTGACTGTTTGTCATGGGTGGCAGTGGCGGCTGTGGATAAGCGGACTTGAGGCCTAGCCAAGGGGCTTCGCCCCTTGGAATCCCCGCGCGCCGGGGAATGTTTCGCATTCAATCATCCTATCGGGCGCGGTGATTTCTAAGGGCAAAGACCCTTGGCCGGCAACCCGGCTGGCGCATTCGGTTCGGCATTCGCATCACGGCAGCTTCGCGATTTTTGAAACAATACGGGTCCAGAGTGAGTCCGCTCCTCGCCGATGAGAGGCATGGGGAGTGCACCGTACCGCTGCTGTTCCGCTTTGTTGGGCTATTTGCCCTCCTTCTTCTTTAGCAACAGCTCGTATGCTCTATCCCTCATTTTAGGTTGCATCTTTGCCTCTGCAGCCGCGGCCGAGCCTTCTGCTTTGATCAAAGCCCCACGGTAGCGCTCGAGAATCTCACTTTCTGAAAGCGTGTCGCTATATAGGCCGCGCTCCTTCAGGTTTTTCTTCCCGTCGCTGACGACATCTTTCCAGGCGCACTGTACGAGATCCTGGACGAGCTGGGCGTTTTCTGCTCGGACCACGCCTTCGATGGTCTTCTGCTCAGGGTGGAATAGCCTCTTGCAGTAGGCGGTCGAATACCATGTCGCCAAACCCTGGAGCTCTCCTTTCGTGTGTGCGGTCCCGATGGAGTAGGCACCGAGGGCCTCGAACCCCACGATGGCGGCGCCCACGGCCAGGCCGGCCGCAACCTCGGCGAGTGTAATCTCCGCCACCCAGGCACCCAGCTCGGCCTGATAGGGAAGGGCTTTGCTCATGAACGTTTTGAGACCTGAACCCCCGACCTTTTTTGCAACCGCAATCCAGCCGGCCTTCGTCAGACCGAAGCCGCAGCCGCCGTCGAAAGCGGCCGCCAGCGTGTATTCCCTGCTCGAGAAAGCAAATTTCAAACTCTGCCACTTGCCGGCAAGTTTAATGTAGATCGGAGTTGTCGATAAGTTCGCGTTGATCTCCCAGGTGATCGGGAGCTTGGAGGACAACTTGCCTTTAAGCGAAGATTCAAGAACGACCTGCAGAGCGGTGCCAAACTGCTCGCGAGAGGCCAGTTTCACCGCATTAGTGATCTTGTCGAGCGGCTCATTCTTGAACCCGAAGCCGACCGTCGCGCTAAAGTCATCCCTGAATTTCTTCTCCGCGGTGAACTTCAGCTCGCTCGCTCGCGGGCCTGCCATAAGTTCGAGGGCGTCCGGTTTCGTCGCATCAATCTCCATAGCGACGCTGAGAGCCGGTCGAAAAGCGAAGTAACCAGCCTCCACGGGCTGTTGCGGCTTGAAGTCGTATTTAAATTTCAGGCTCATCGTTCAATCCTCGTCATAAAACGAAGCTCAGAGGTTTGATCTATTCGTACGCGGACACACTTTAGAATGAAACATTGTATTGCATCAACGGCCTATATGGATTTCGGCAGGCAGCCCGATAGGCCGAGAAGAAGCCCGCAGCAGATTGTATTGCCGCTCCATGAAGAGTGACAATTGAATGGGCGAGCGTGGGTATAGGCGCGGCCGCATTTTCGGGCCCACCGGATCAGGATGATCCCTTATTCGCGCTCGCAGCCGCAAACACGCGGCTCTTCCAACCCAACAGTGCAGCCTGCCGGTAGATTCATTATCTGCGCTTTCTCTGCATACTGCAAAAAAGTTTTGCTTTCCATTTAGACTGGCCAAGGGGCTTCGCCCCTTGGAATCCCCGCGCGCCGGATGCCGTAACGGTGCGAACGTTCGACGTTCAACCGTTGATCTTCAAAATGTGA
>CAYZTZ010000051.1:12124-21337 GCA_964481255.1 uncultured Acidobacteriota bacterium
TCAAAATGTGACATTCAACCTTCCAGGTTTATTCACGGGTTGCGCTCGCGCCTGCGAACCATTATGCTCTCAGGTCCGGATGGGTATGCGAGTTGTTCATGTTTTCAAGGATTGCCACCCGCCGACGACGGGCGGCATCGAACAGCATATGAGCCTGCTGTGCCGGCGTCTCTCGGAGACGGCGGACATGGCCATCCTGGCTCCCAGCCGCTCCCTGAGGCGGGTCGAGGAGACCGTGCGGGGCGTCCGGATCATCCGCGTCCCCGAGTTCGGGCGCTACGCCTCGACGCCTCTGTGCCCGACGGCGCCCGCGGAACTTCGCAGACTTCGGCCCGACGTCGTGCATCTGCATTTCCCGAATCCCATGGGCGACATCGCCTATCTTCTGGGGGCGAAAGAGAAGCCCCTCGTCGTGACCTATCACGCGGACATCATCCGGCAGAGGCTTTTTCTGCCGATTTACCGCCCCGTTCTGCGCCTGCTTTTCAAGAAGGCGCGCAGAATCATTTTCAGCGCTCCCGAAAACATGCCGCTTTCCTGCGTCCCGCCGCGGGAGCGCGAGAAATGCACGGTGATACCCTTCGGGATCGAGCCCGGGGCTTTTTCCCTCAGAGGGGCGGAAAAGGAGGAAGTGGACGCCCTGCGCGCCCAATCGGGGGGACCCATCGCGCTTTTCGTCGGCGCCGCCCGCTATTACAAGGGCCTCGACGTGCTGTTGCGGGCGATGAAGGGTGTCCGGGGGCGCCTGATCGCCGCAGGACGGGACACGCAAAATGAGTCCCTGAAAGAGATGGCCCGCGACCTGGGGGTCGACCATAAGACTCTGTTTTGCGGCGAAGTGTCCGAATCGCGTCTGAGGGTTCTGCTCAACGCGGCGGATGTTTTTGTGTTGCCCTCGATTGACCGCTGTGAGACATTCGGCATCGGCCAGCTTGAGGCGATGGCCTGCGGCAAGCCCGTGGTATCCACGGATCTTCCCACCGGCGTGCGGTCCGTCAACCGGCATGGCGTGACGGGCCTCGTCGTGCCCGCCGGCGACCCGGACGCGCTCGCGGACGCCCTGAACAGGCTTCTCGAAAACCCCGGCCTGCGCATGGAACTGGGAGACAACGCGCGGCTTCGGGTGGAAAAGGAATTCCGGGCCGAGCGCATGGTGTCGGCCACCTTGGAGGTATACCGTGAAATCCTCCGGAAATAGCCTTGCGATAATGCGCACCGACGACGGGGATTTCGCCAAACGATGCCTGGATGTCCTTCTGTCGGGGTTCGGCCTGATCCTGTCTTCGCCCCTCTGGCTGCTCGTAAGCCTCGCCGTCCTGATAGAGGACGGCCCTCCGGTATTTTTCCGCCAGAACCGTTGGGGCAGGGGAGGAGGGACGTTCCGTGCGCTCAAGTTCCGGACGATGCGAAAGGACTCGGCAAAGGAGCGGTCGGTCCAGGCGTCGCATTCCGACCCCAGGGTCACACGGGTTGGAAAATTCCTGCGCGCGTGCGCCATGGACGAGCTCCCGCAGCTGTGGAACATTTTCCGCGGCGACATGAGTTTCGTCGGGCCGCGAGCCCTGCCGATCAACGAAATACAGTGCTCGGCCGGGGACAGGGACGTCCCGGACGAGCAGATCCGGGGATTCAGGGAGCGCCTCGCGGTCCGGCCGGGATTGACGGGCATCGCCCAGATATACGCGGACCGAGACGCGACGCGAGCCCGCAAATTCCGCTACGACCTGCTGTACATCCGCCGTCGCAATTTCCTTCTTGACCTGCGCCTGATTGTCCTGTCTTTTTATATCAGCTTTATGGGACGATGGGAGGCCCGGGGCGGCAAGCTCAAAAAATAAGCGCCGCTTACCGGGATCCCGAAGGCGGGGGAGAGGCCGCCGGCGGAAGGAATGAACACTGCGATGGGGAGAGCGATTTGAGAGATGTCGTCGTCATCGGAGCAGGCCCCGCGGGACTGCACGCCGCCCGCCGCCTCGCGGCGGATGGGTATGACGTGGAAATCCTGGAGGAGCATCCGTCCGCGGGGGAACCGGTTCATTGCACCGGCGTTCTGGCCCCGGAAGTCTTCGAGGAGTTTTCCATCCCGCGGTCATCCGCCGTCCATGAGCTGCGGCGCGTCCGCTTCCATTCGCCTCGAGGCCGCGTCGTCGAATACCTCACCGAGCGCCCGGAAGCCGTGGTGGTGGACCGCAGATCCTTTGACCGGAGTCTCCGCGACCTGGCGCAGGCCGAGGGCGTCACGTTCTCCATGGGCGTGCGCGCGGTAAAGATCGAGATCCGGAAAGACCGGGCGACGGTGAAATGCGCCGGTGAAGGATCGCGCGACGCGAAAGCCTGCCTCCTCGCCACGGGTTCGTCCTACGCCCTGCATCGCGATCTCGGGATCGGCTTCCCTCCCGTATTCCTCAACTGCGCGCAGGCGGAACTTCCGGCCCCGGGCGTTCGGGACGTCGAAATCCACGTCGGGCGCGAGGTCGCGCCGAACGGCTTCGCCTGGGTCGTCCCTATCCGGCGGCCGGAAGGGCCGCAGGCCAGGATCGGCCTGATGTGCGACGGCAACGCCGGCGCCTGTTTCGAGAGGTTCCTGGAGCGCCTCCGAAGACTTGACATCCCCGAGCCGGCCCGGGCCAGGCCTCGGCAAGGCATGCTGCCCCTGGCTCCCATCCGCAAGACCTACCGGGACCGCCTGCTGGTGGCCGGAGACGCCGCCGGGTTTGTTAAGCCTACGACGGGAGGAGGGGTCTATTACGGCATGATAAGCGCCGAAATCGCCGCGCAAGTGCTTGGCGATTCTCTGCGCGACGGCGCACTCGATGAGGCTGGGCTGTCGCGCTACCAGAAACTCTGGCAACAGCGCCTTATGGAAGAGATCGAAGCCCAGCTGACCCTGCGCCTCCTTCTGCAGAGACTGAACGACGATGAAATGGAGGCGATCTTCGACCTGTGCGCAACCGACGGCCTGATGCCTCTGATCCGAAAAACCGTCAACTTCAACCGGTACCGGAAGCTCATCGCCGCCGTGATCCGGTATCCGGCGATGCGCAGGATACTCTTTCGTTGAGCGCCGTCGAATCTGCCGGATGAACGCTGAGGGTTGCAGGTTGAAGGTTCAACGCAAGCCAAGGGGCTTCGCCCCTTGAAATCGCCGCGCGCCCGATAGGATGATTGAATTCGAGATCATCTCCCGCATGCCGGGATTCGAGACGCCGGGAGTCGGGATGAAGTCCGCTGTGGACCAGGGATCTTACCCGATTCCCCGTTGCCGCAAAAACAGTCTGATGATCCTGAAGCGCCGGGGTTATGGAGCATCGGATGGGCTAAGCAGGCATGCAGGCGTAAGAATCCGAAATTCGCAGGATGATACCCCCGGATGTACCGCCGCACCCATATGCGCTTCGACATTCGGATTTCGACATCCTGCGGTTCAGAATGACTTTTTGACTCCATTCGATAGGCGACTTTGAATGTAAGTATTTGAGATCTGCAGCGCTCATCGTTCGGCGCGTCACGTCCAATGGAAAACAGACTCGAAGTATGGTGCAGGGCGTTCATGGAAGCGTCGTGGCTCGCCGCAGCCGCCGCGCTGCCGCTTTTTTTCAACATCTCCTCGGCCCAGGTTTTCGAACCCGACAAGACACGCCTGCTCATCCTCCTCACCGCGCCCGCGGGCGCCGCATGGCTGGCGAAAAGAATCCAGGGCCTTGATTCGGGGGGAAAGCTTACCCTTAAGGAAAATCTGAAGCGATTTCTTCCTGCGCTGCCGGTCGCCGTCCTTGCGGCCGGCCTCGCCGCCGTCTACGTTCTGAGCTCCATTTTTTCCCTCGAGCCGGCCCTCAGCTGGCTGGGGAACTACACGCGGGCTCAGGGAACGGTTGTATTCCTGTGCTACGTCATTATGTTCGGCGTGGTTTTAAGCGAACTGCGCACCCGGGAGCAGATTAACCGTATTCTATATTCTCTTGTTGCAGGCAGCGTACCCATAGGCCTTTATGCAATACTTCAGCACTTGGGCGCAGACCCTCTGCGCTGGAGCAATCCGATCGCCGGGCGCCCTTCCGCTTCCATGGGGAATCCGATTTTTCTGGGCGCCTATCTCGCGATGGTGATCCCTTTGGCCTTCGGCCTTGTTATGGGCGCCGTCCGGCGCGCGCGCCGGGCGGGGAAGCGCATCCAAGGATATGCCGCGCTTATCTGCTCGGGAGCCGTACTCGCCCTGGACGCTTTCGCCCTCTTTGTTACGAAAAGCCGGGGCCCGGCGCTGGGACTGGCGGCGGCCGCGTACGTCTGCATGTTCCTATGGCTCGTTCTCGAGCGGAATACCGGGAAACAGTCCTTTGCCGCGCGCGCGGCGGCCGTCGTTCTGGGACTGCTTGTCCCCGCTCTGCCGATCGCCCTCCTGCGCTTCTCATCAGGATTCGGGGCTCATGGAGCGATAGTCTGGGCTGCGGCCGCGATTGCGGCGATCGCCCTCGCATATTTGGGCTTCTATCAGCGTCGCCGCTTCAGGGGCGTTCTTTGGCTCGCATGGCTTGCGCAGACCGCGGCGCTCGTGGGCGTGTTCTTGATCGGTCCGTCGCGCCTTGCGGGGGAGGGCCTCCGAGCCATCCCCGCTCTGGGCCGGTTCACGACATTCTCGGACACAAGCGCCGGCGTGCGGATGTCCCTGTGGCGCAGCGCCGTCGACGCCTTGCGTTCCGCGAGGCCTATTCCCTTGGAAGAGGGGCGCGAGGACGCCTTTCACCCCCTGCGCCGCGCGATCGGTTACGGCCCTGAAAGCATAGGCTTTGTCGCAAACGCCTACGCCGCTCCGGAGCTTGTCAAGGTGCACACCGGCGAGGCGGTCGACAGGATGCACAACGACCTGTTCGACAACCTGATCTCGATCGGCGCCGTCGGCGCGGCCCTCTTTCTCGCCCTGGTCGCCCTGGGCGTCCTTTATGCCCTGCGCTGTCTTGGGTTCCCCTGCCGCGGGCGCCGCGGTGCGCTTTTCTGGGCTCTTGTCGCTTTCGGCTGTGCGTCGGGTGCGGCGCTCCCCGCCGCGGCGGGCCTGCCGCAATTGTCGGGCGCCGGGGTCCACGCGGGCCTGCTGGCCGGGGTATTCGCCTTCGCGGCTTGGAGCGGCTTCAGCGTACCGGACGCGGCTCCTCGCGCCCAGTGCAGGACGCTTGCGCTCATGGCGCTCGCCGCCCTGCTTGCGCATTTCATCGAACTGTCCTTCGGCATCGCCGTCACGGTCACGCGCCTTTATTTTTTTATCCTGCTCGCCGTCCTTGGGGCTTTGGCAGCCGGACGTCTCGAAGGGGACGTCGGACCGCCGCATAACCGCGCCGCTAAAGCCCGGGTCCCGAAGCGAAATCCGCTCCTCCCCTTTGCGGCGGCCTCGTCGTTTGTTTTTCTGGCGGCGGCCTGGTGTTTCGTGATCAACACGGAAGCGGGCCGCGGCGCCCTCTCCATATTTCTGCGGACCTGGTTTGGGGACCCGAAGGGCGGCGCGACGTTCCTGCCGGGAGCCGCGATCCTTGTCGCTGCGACTCTTGGCGGCTGTGTAGGCCTGATGTACGTCATAAAACCGGATCCGCTCGGGTCCGGGGCCGGTTTCCTCAAGGCTGCAGCGCCGTGTGTCCTGTGGACGGCCGCGGTCTGGACCGCGATGGGCGTCCTTTCCTCGTGGCTGTGGACGATGCCGGGCGCCGCCTCGCCCGTCGAAGTCTCCGCGCGCGCGGAATCGCGCATGACCCTTTTCGTCGCGGCGACTATGGCGCTATGGACGGCGACTGCCGCCGTTTTGGTGCGCGCGGACGCCGGGAGCCGCGGGGCCGGCGCTCCGGCGCGGGGCCGCGCGCTGGGGGCGGCGGTCCTGCTCGCGGGCTGTGTCTGCGCCGCGGCCTATTTCCTCTGTCTCCGGCCCGCGTGGGCCGATATGGCGCGCCGAATCGCCGGGATATACGAATACTCGGATAGCGTTTCAGGTTCCATCCCCGTTTATGAACGAGCCGTGGAATTCGCCCCGCGCGTGGCGGGTTATCGCGTATCCCTCGGCTCCGCTCTCGTCCGCGTCTTCATGTCGGAGAAGGATCCGGGCCGCAGGGAGCCCCTGCTTGCGGCCGCGGAGAGCTCCTACCGGCAGGCTCTGGATATCAGCCCGCTGGATCCCGCGGTGCAGCGCGCGATGGGGAATTTTTACGCGCGGACGGGCGAAACTCTCTCCGAGCCTGCGGCCCGGGCGGCGCGCCTGAGGCGGGCGATCCCATTTTTCCGGCAGGCCGCGCGTCTGGCGCCCAATTATCCCGAGGCGTACCTGCTGGAGAGCCGCTGCCATTTTCTGTTGGGAGAGCACGATCGCGCGGAGGATCTCTATCAGAAGGCCCTGAGGATGAACCCGCGTTTCTACCGCACGCACATGCTCATCGGGGAGATACATTACCGAAAAGGAGAGTTGGATCCGGCGCTCGAGAGTTTCATGGAGGCGTCGCGCCTGAGCCCGTGGAATATCGAGGCCCGAAAGAACGCCGGCGCCGTGCTTGAGCGTCTGGGACGCAAGCAGGAAGCCGTCGCGGTTTATCTTGAAGCTCTAAACCGGGCTCCTGGAGACTATCAGCTGCTCCAGCGCCTGGCGTCCCTATACTTCAGCCTGGATAATTACGCCCGCGGCGTCGACTTCGCGCGCCGCGCCTTCGACGCGAGCCCGCCGGCCGATAAGGTCGATCTCGACTCCTTCCTGCGGCAACTTCAAACGCAGGCCAAGCAATAACCCCCGGCCTCCCCTTTCATCAATCATTAACCCGGGAACCGGTAACGCGAAACGGGAACCCCTCACCCTATCACCTTGCGCGCCTTTTATCTGGGGGGCTCGATATTGTCCGGCGGTATATCCGCGTGGACGACGCGCCTCTGGAATTTCCAGAGCCCGTTTTCCCGCACCAGAGTGTCGTCGTAGCGCCCGAGATATAGGATCTTCGGCATCTTGTCCTGGCCCTGGACCACAAACATCCACTTTGTCAAGGCCGTTGCCCTGTCCCCGTCCAGGTCGATGACCTGATTGGTAAAGATGTGGGCGCTCGCGGACGCCGCCGGCCCCGGACCCTTGCCGATCGTGTCCTCCATCAGTTTTTTGACGGCTTGCGGGCCCTTGGCGCTGCCCATTCCTCCGACCCATTCGCCGTCCTTTTCCGCGAAGAGTCTGGAGAAGGAGTCCCAGTCCCTCATGTCGAGAAAACGCCCGTAATCCATTGTCAGACGGCGTATTTGTTCCCGGTCCTCAATCTGCTTCAGGCGGGTCGCGGCGCTGTCCGGAGTTGCGCCTGACGGCGCGCGGGAGCATCCCGCCAGCACGACAGCCGCCAATAAAGCGGCGGCGCAGGCGGCCCGTCTTCCTGAAAGTTGGACTTTTCGCATAATCTTCGACCTCCTGTAAACGTTACATGTTGAACGGTAAACTTGAAACCTGCAACGTTCAACTTGTAACGGCGGCCCGTTGCGCGCTATAAGTTTGCTATCGAATATGGATCGGCCTGAAACTTCGGGGAGGCGTTATGGATGATGCACGGCAAAGGATGAACAGACGCGGTTTCGTCAACAGGGCGGCCTGGGCGGCCGGAGGCTTGACTGTGGCGTATTCCATACCCGGCCTTTCGAGCGTGGCTGCATGGGCGGCTGAGCCCGTGGTCCAGACAACGAGTGGTAAGATCCGGGGCTTTGTCAATGACGGCATCTACACTTTCCGCGGCGTGCGCTACGGGGCTTCCACAGGAGGCGCAAACCGATTCATGCCTCCACGAAAGCCGGAGCCCTGGACCGGCGTGCGCGACGCAACCAGCTACGGCGCAAGCGCCCCTCAGACCAATCCTGAATCGCGCGGGCGTCCAATGTCCGAAACCCTCATGACCAGGATCTTAGCCGCCTCGGACGGAGACAGGGTGGCGCCCCCGGAGAGCGAGGACTGTCTCTTTCTGAATATCTGGACGCCGGGCCTGAACCCTGCAGGCAAGCGCCCCGTCATGGTCTGGCTTCACGGCGGCGGATTCAGCTCCGGCTCCGCTTCAGCCCTGCTTTACGACGGGACCAACCTCTCACGCCGCGGTAACGTCGTGATGGTGGGGGTCAATCATCGTCTTAATGTTTTCGGGTACACGCATTTCGGGGACTTCGGCTTTCCGGAATACGCCCACTCGGGCAACGCAGGCCAGCTCGACATCATCGCGGCGCTGGAGTGGATCCGCGATAATATCGAGCGCTTCGGCGGCGATCCCAAACGGGTCATGATATTCGGCGAATCCGGCGGCGGGGCCAAGGTCTGCATGCTTCTCGGCAGCCCGCCCGCTAGAGGCCTTTTCCATTCCGCGGTCGTTCAGAGCGGCCCGTCCCTCCGAGTGGCGGAACGTGCCGGCGCGGCCAAGGCGGCCGAAATGCTTTTAGGCGAGTTGGGGCTGGACGTCAAACGCCTGCCGGAAATCTCGGGCTTCGCCACCGACCGCATTCTCGCGGCCTACTTCGCCGTGACCGCCAGGCTGGCCCGCGAGGGCACAGGCGCCGCGTTCAGGCCCGTCATCGACCCGGAGGTTATCCCCGCCCACCCCTTCGACCCCACGGCGACGCGCGTATCGGAGGACGTGCCTCTGATGATCGGCTGGAACAAGACGGAATCCACGCTTTTCATGCTTGAGGATCAGGAGGCCTTCTCGCTCGACGAGGCTGCAATGAGGAAAAGGGTGGAGGCCCTCGTCGGCGCGGACGCCGGCAGGCTCATCGATGCGTACCGCCGCGAGTTCCCGAAACTGTCTCCCTCGGCGATCCATTTCTACATCGCGAGCTATTCAAGAATGGGGTCCGGCTCGGTCGCCATCGCGGAGAGGAAATCCGCCCTCGGCAGGGCGCCGGCTTATCTGTACCGGTTCGATTGGGAGAGCCCTTACATGGGAGGCAAACTCCTGTCGCCCCACGGCCTGGAGATGCCCATGGTTTTCGACAACGCCCAGAAGGTGGATATCTTGACGGGCGGCGGCGAAGATGCCAAAAGGCTGGCGGCGGGGATGAGCGAGGCGTGGATCTCCTTCGCGCGCAAAGGCGATCCGAACACCGCGAAGAGCGGCCTGCCGCGCTGGGAGCCTTACGACGCCGCGAAACGGGCCGTCATGGTTTTTGACAACCGGTGCCGCGTGGAATACGACCCTCAAAGGATTCAGCGCGAGATATTCGCCGCCAAATCTTTTTAGC
>CAYZTZ010000052.1:0-19205 GCA_964481255.1 uncultured Acidobacteriota bacterium
CCATATAACTCAGGAACCCTGCCCTCAGATGAGTTTTTCGTGAGCACGGCTCTCCTGTTCCTGCGGCAATCTTTGCACCCCGGGTTTCTTGCCACGGATTTGGATAGACTTGTACGCCGCCTTATGAACCATCATGCTATGATGGTTCATCAAAGAATATGGGGGATCTCTTTACAGACTGCAGACCGGCGCCGCCGAGTCGTTCACGCCTTTGGACTTTCAGAGGGGAGGGGAATTCGTGAGAGCAGCGAAACGCCCTGCATTCGGGTTCCGAGCGCTTCCCTGGATCGGGTTGCTCATGCTCGGCTTCTTGCAGGCCGCGGCTGCCCGGGAAAATCAGGTTTCACAGCAAAAAGGAGGCATGCCGCAGGAGAAGGAATTCACCGTCCGGATTGCGGTCGAAGAAGTCCGTCTGGACGTCGTGGTCCTGGATGGAAAGGGCCGCCAGGTCCCCGATCTGACCGCGGCCGACTTCCAGGTTTTCCAGGACGACGTTCCTCAGGACATTCTATCGTGCGTCTATATAACCGACCAAACGGCCGAGTCCGCGAGACCGTTTCCTCCTCCAAAAGCGTCCAGAGAGGCTCCGCAGATTCCCGCACGCTTGCTGAACCGAGAGGAGGTCCGGCGGGTGATCGTCTTCGTCGTCGACGATCTCTCAATGGGCTTTGAAAACATCAATCATGCGCGGATGGCCCTCAGCAGGTTCGTCGAAAGGCAGATGCAGCCGGGAGACCTCGTGGCCGTCCTGAGGACCAGCCGGGGAATCAGCGCGCTGCAGATGTTTGTTTCCGACAGGAGGGAACTGCAGGCCAGGATCGACACGGTGCGATGGGGCGAGAATGTAGGCCGGGATCTCTCCGCGGATAATCTTTACAGTTTTTTTGACGTCCAGCTTTCCGCGCTCCGCTACTGTATCCGGGCCCTGAAGGATATGCCGGGACGCAAAGCCCTGCTCTTGCTGACGGCGCAGCCGACGATTCCAGCCGCATTGCCGAGCCGCAATAGAGAGTCCATGATTCCAGCCGGCTCTCCTGTTCGGGACGATCCCGTCGACTACCTGCTCATGTATCAGAAGGCCTATAACCGTCTGGCGGACGATGCTCTGCGGGCCGGCGTCGTCATCCATACGCTGGATATAAGGGGATTGCGGGCTCCCTTTCCCGGTCCCGCCTTCGGCGGGAGTCCCACATATATTCAGATCGCCGCCGAGACCGCCGACGCGCTGAATCCGCTGCCTCAAAAAACAGGGGGGCTCTTTCTCACGGACAGCAATTTTTTCCTCAACGGGATCGACGACGTCAACGACGCGCTCAAAGGCTATTACATCCTTTCCTACGCCCCTCCGGAGACGACCTTCAAGCCCAGCCGAAAGAACGTCTATCATCGGATAAGAATCAAGGTGAAACGCCGTGGAGCCGCCGTCCATACCCGGGACGGGTTTTATGGGGTGGCCGAAGCCCCGGAGGAACCCGCCGCGGCCAGGATTCCGTTGCGGGAAGCCATTTTGTCCCCCTTCAAATACGGCGTTCTGAAAGTCCGCCTTGCGTCCGGATACGTGGATGATCCCAAGGCGGGATACCTGATTCGATCCTGGCTCCACCTGGACGCGCAGGATGTGACCATGACCGAGAAGAAGGGGGAAGGTCATTTCACCTCGCTTGAAACCGTCTGTGTCACGTCGGATGTCAACGGGTACATTCAGGATGCGAATATCGTGAGGTACGAATTCCGAATTCCTGAAGAAAACCTGGCGTGGGTCAGGGAAAACGGCATCCGGTTCACCGTCCTTCTTCCCGTGAAAAGACCCGGGTCGTATTACGTGCGGGCGGCCGTCAAGGATATCGCCTCGGGAAAAGTCGGGTCGGCATACCAATTCGTGGAAATTCCCGACCTGAAAAAGAAGCAGCTGGCTCTTTCGAACATGTTCATTGTCGGCCGCGACGAGAATGCAAGCTGGATCTGGTCCGGAATAAAGGAGGATCTGTCCCAGACCTGGATCAAGCCCGTCCTGTTGCGGGAAACGCGAAAAAGCCCCGCGTTGCGGAGCTTTCAGCCCGGCGAAGGCTTCGAATACGCGGCGGCGGTCTATAACGCAAAACACGGCAAGGAGGCGGCTCCGGATCTGGAATCCGAGTTTGTCCTTTACAAAGACGGGCTCGAGTTTTTCAGAAGCGAGCCGCAGAAATTTACTCTCACCGGCGTAGGCGATTTTGACAGGATCCCGGTCCGGCGAAGAATTCTTTTGGGGGAGGAGCTTCAAAAGGGAGATTACGTGTTTCAGCTGGTGGTGAGGGACAATGAGAGAAGCGGGAAGGGTGGCCGCGCTTCCCAATCCCTGACTTTCGAAATCTCGGCAGAGAAGGAATCTTCGGAATAACCGCAAATTGCACGAATTCCACGAGGGATGTTTTGTTCATTCGTGGAATTTGTGCTTTCTCCTGGAAACGCAAAGGCCCTCGCCTGCGCAGGTGCGTCATCGGCGGGCTTTTTTGACAGTGAAACTCCAGGAACGGTTTCCCCCTCCCAGCCTATAGACCTTGAACCGGATGGTATCGCCGGAGACTTTCCCCTGATAGCGGTACTCGATAACGCGGTTCCGCACATAGTCTTTCAGGGTAAAAAACACCCTGTCGCCCGTGATCCTGCCGTCTAATATGGGCCTTTCGTCCTCCATGAAACCCATCGCCGAGCCGGTCAATTTGGAGCCCTCCGCCTTGAACTCATACCAGGCCCTTGTGATCGAAGGGTCCTGGCCCGTCATCTCCACTTCCCACTCCCCGCTGATATCGTCGGACCAGGCGCTCCCCGGCAGCGCGGCGACAGCAGCCATGGCGACCAACAGGATATGGGATTTCACGGCGCAGCGCCTCCTTCGCGAATCCTGCGGGGCCGACAGGGCCCTAAAGCTTAAACACCCTTTCCGCGTTCAGCTGGAAGAGCTTTTTCTTCTCGGCCTCTCCGATCGGGAAATTATCCGTCATGGTCACTTCTTCGGGAACGTACTGATAAGGATAATCCATCGCGTACAGCACGCGATCGGCGCCGAGCACCGATAGGGCCATCGTGATCGCCGGGGCCCAGGGCAGGCCGCTTGTCGTAATGTAGATGTTTTCCTTCATGTATTCGCTGGGAAGCTTTTGGACCTTTTTCATGAACGGGTACCGGGCGTTTTCATACATGTAATCGATCCTGTAGAGCATGTACGGCAACCCCTCGCCGCCGTGGCCGATCACGATTTTCAGCTTGGGGAACCGGTCAAAAACGCCGCTCGTCATCAGCCCCAGCACGTGGAGCGATAGCTCGTGGGCGAAGCCCAGGATGGCTCTCTCGAAGCCGCGCGCCAGATAGGGCATCGCCATATCGGGCGGCGGCGTTTGAGGGTGAAGGTAGATCGCGGTGTCCAGCGCCTCGGCGGCTTCAAAGATCTCCCAATACTTGGAGTCGTCAAGATATTCGCCGTGCGTGTGAGAATTGATGATCACGCCGTTCAGGCCCAGTTTGCGGACGCCCCGCTCCATTTCCTTCGCCGCGGCCCTGGGATCCTGCGGAGCGACTGCGGCCAGGCCGGCGAAACGGTCGGGGCGCTTCCGGATGGCCTCCGCCAGCTGATCGTTGGTCGAAGCCGCCAGAGACCTGGCCGTGGCGGCGTCGAAAATCTGCACTCCCGGAGCCGTCAGGGAGAGCACCATTTTGTCGATGCCGGCGGCATCCATGTCCCGGATCCGCCCTTCCCCGATGTCCTGGAGCTGGCTGACGAGCGGTGCGTTGCGGACAAAGCGTCCCCACATGGATACAAATCCCGGGTCGGTCAAAGCGCCGTCCTCGATCCGGTCGAGGTACATCTTGAACATCTCGGGCGGGCCCCAGGCTTCCTCCGTGGCGATGCGTTTGTAATCCACACGCGCCGGTTTCCGGCCGGCTCTCGCATAGGGAGGCACATTCTGCGCGAACCCCGGCGTGACACTTATCCTCGCGGCGGCATAGCCCGCCAGAGCGCATTTCAAAAACGATCGTCGATCGGTTCCCATAACCCCTCCCGGATATTGAGTTCGACATGACCATGCAGGATCCTGCAGCAATCTATTATATTCCGCTCAAATCCGGAAGGGGTTTTGCTTTTTCCGCCGCCGGCATCGGCGGCCGCGGGTTGTGAAGGCCCGCCTAGCAACAGCGGGCGCGACTTTATCACGGGCGGGCAATGCCGATTTTGTTCCGCTTCAGTCGGGATCGGTTCGGACCGGGATGCGGACGGATTATTCCTGATCCCCATGGTCCTGATGGCGGGAGCCGCTTCCCATAGGCCGGACCCTCTGCCCGGCCGGAGCGCCTTCTAGCAGGCTTCATGCCGCGGGGAATAGCCGTTCGGCGGAGCGGGCAAATGGCGGTCGCGGTCATAGGGAGGCGGTTCGTGCGGAGGCAGGATTTCATCCGGGAACTCCTCCTGCCAGCTGAGCCGCTCTTCTTCGTCCGCGTAGAACTTCAGCCGTGTCTGGATGTCTTCCTCGCTGCATCCGCCCAGGATGTCAATATAGGCATAAGCGCTGCAAGAGGCGGGACTGACAGAGGTCGGTTCGCGAAGAATTTCGTTCCAGAGGACTTCGTACAGCCGGCGGTCGCTGAGGTGATCCGTGTTCGACAGATAATGCCCTAAGAGGGCCATGGCCCGGATAACCTCCCAGAGTTTGTCGTGAAGCTCGATGTCGGTCATGGAGTCCGGCTCCGGCAGCGCGACGCCCCCCTTCTCGAGCAGGTCAAACAGCGGCTGCTCGTTGACGCCTTCCATGAAAATTATATGCTCCAGGAATTCCTCCTCATCCTTCAGGCTTTTGAAATTGCCCGCCGAAAAGGGTTCGGAACTCCCGAAGTGCCGGCGCATCTGTTCCTTCATTTCCGCGATATGACGCTTTCTCTGTTGCTCGCTGGAGTGTTTTCGATTGGACATGGTGATTCCCTCCTCCGATGGTCCTGTTGCAAACCATCTAATGGCCCGGCTGCCGTGTTGAGCGAAAATATTTTTGAATTCCGGGGAAGAGCTTTTTGCAGGGGAGGGTTTTCCCATGGTTCTCCCGGGAGCGCAACCTTCGGTTATCCGCCCTTCCTGCGGCCGGATGCAGCGGCATTTAGGAACAGCGCATTCTCTGTTTTCGCCTCCGAGGGATTTCCTCCCGGCCATATCGTCCCCGGCCGGCATTGCGGTCGGGCCGAGGTCGTGCGCCGCTTTCCCATCGCCGCCGATCCGGTTTCACAGGGAAACGACGGCATTCCGGGCCCTATTTCCTTACTCCGACCTTGATCTGGGTGAATGAATGCGCCGGAAAGGAATAGGATATATGATTCCTCTCAACCGGGATTTCTTTCCTCACGGGGACATACCGGTCCCGCGCATCATCGGCGAAGGGTTCGGCCAGCGATTCGCTCGCAACCAGGCTTGCCTCCGCCTTTCCCGCCCACACGCCGGAGCTGTTGATGATGTCGGCCGTGATGGATTTGTCCTTATGCCGGTTGACGACATTGATATACACCGTATTGTTTTCCCTGGAATACACGGCGGTCGCATCAAGGTATGGAATGCCCTTATATCTTTCGGTGTCGAAAGTCCCGCTTTCCACATGGGTGTCGATGGAATGGCCGAGGCAGTTGGTGGAGAACAATTTGTAAATATAGAACAACGGCGTCTTATACGTCCCCCCCTTTTTGTCGCGGGACAGCAGCGTTGTAAGCATTGTGAAGTTCGACATCTTTACCGTATCCGCGTGACGAAGAAACGAGTTCAGGGATTGCGCCACCGGCAGGACCGATAGAAAGTTTCTTCCGATCACTCCCCACTCGTCGAAGGAAATGTAAATCGGGTTCTTGAAGCCCTTCATCGTCCTCACCGCGTCGATTTCAGCCGCCGTCACCCGGATCTTTTCTTCAAAATCCATCGCGCTCTGCCCCATATAGGTGTAGTAGTCGGAGGAGTTCTCCCAATAGCGATGAACGGAGATATAGGATATTAGATCTCCGAGCCCCGCAAGCACTTTGCGGTTCCATTCCACCCACCCTCCGGTGCTTTCATAGTACGAGGACCCGGAAGCGACGAATTGGATCGAACGATCGACGGCTTTCATCGCTTTGGCCGCTTCACGCGCAACCTTGACGTAATCCTCGGCGCTTTTATGGCCCAGCTCCCAGGGGGCGCCGTCCACCTCATTCCCGAGATCCCAGATTTTTATATTGTACGGTTGCGCATGCCCGTTCTTGACGCGCCGATCGGAATAGTAGGTGCCTTTGCCGTAATTGCAGTATTCAACCCAGTAGCGCGCGTCGTCGATCGTGCCGAGGCCCAGGTTGACGCAGATGACGTTTTCGCTTCCTATCGCCCGGTTGAGTTCGACCCATTCGTCGGTGCCGACATGATTTGTATCGATCCCGTTCCATGCCAGATTGATGCGGGCGGGGCGTTGGCTCCTGGGGCCGATGCCGTCCTGCCAGTTGTAAGCCATGGCGTAATTCCCGCCCGGCCACCGCATGTTGGTGATTCGGAGCTCTTTCATCGCTTCGATGTAGTCCTTCCTGAAGCCGCTCTCGTCGGCCAGCGGCGAGGCCGGATCGTATAAGCTTCCGTACAGCGTATTGAGGCTTGCCGTTCCGGGCAGGCCCGGTTCCTTCCCGCTGAACTGAATCGGTTCCATAAATACACCGTAGATTTTCGGGTCAATCTCCGCAATGGTTCTGTCGATATCGATTTTGATTGTCGCCGTCTGCGCCGACAGCGCCATAGGGAAAAGAAGACACAAAGGGAACAAGAATCTCTTCATGGCGGCTTACTCCTTTGCTTTACAATTTGCCGAACACGGCACCCGATTCCCGGATACGGCCGGGATATCCTTGTTATTATCTATAAACAATTACGGTGTCGCGACGGAAAATTCCCGGCTTGCCGTATATACCGTCGATTTTCCCGCGGATCGCGCCCGATGGACCGATCCACCGCGGCCTTGCGAAATGCGGATAGATTCAGTCGGCTGGAGCACTGGAAACGGATCCAGGGGCTTCGCCCCTTGGAATCCCCGCGCTATGGATCGGGCGATGAAATTCCGGACATTAACCGGCGCGCGGGGATTTGAGAAGCCGGAGGCCGGAATGGATCCAGCCTTCTTGTGCCGAAACGGAAACAAAATTCTCGTTACGCCTCAAAGAGCGGTTTCAACAGTTCTCAAACAGCGGATATCAGCCTGTAGGGTATAATGGAGCCGAATCCCGGAGGATATGCATCATGAGACGCTCCGTTGCTCCGGTTTTTCCGGCCGTCATCCTGGCCGTCGCAGCAAATGCACAAACCGGCTGCGAGCGCCTGCGACCGCGAGGGCGTTCGCGGGCCCGGACTGCGCGCTCTGCAAGGGCCCCAAGCGGGCGGTGAAAAAGAAGAACATGCGGTAGAGACGGATGGGACGGGAGGATGCCGCAGCCCATGGATGGCGTAAAGCGGGTTTTTCTTTTGAGATGGAAGGAGAAGAAAGTGACAGGAACGAAATCTGTGAATAGGGCGATCGCCTGGCTCATTGCGATGGTATTGACATCCACCGCTTTGGCCCAGACTCCCGAGGACGGGAGGCGCTGGGTGAGCGCATGGAGCAGCGCCATGCATGCTCCCCTTGCGTTCATACCGGGGCAATCCGTTTCCGGACTGGAAAACCGCACGCTGCGAATGATTGTGCGTCCGACGATCGCCGGGGAGCGGGTTCGCATTCGATTCTCCAATGCATGCGGGAACCAGGATTTGCTGATCGGCGCCGCTCATATCGCATTGGTATCCCAGGATGACAGGATTATTGCTGAATCCGATCGAGCCCTGACGTTTTCCGGGAGGGGATCGACCCGCATTCCGCCGGGCGCTCCGATGTTGAGCGATCCCGTCGATTTGAAGTTTTCGGCTTTTGCGGAAATTGCGGTCAGCATTTTTCTTCCCGCGAAAGTCGATGCCGTGAGTTTCCATTTAGTGGGGCAGAAACCGACATATCTTTCGGGGCCGGGCGATTTCACGGCAATGGCGGAAATACCGAACGCGACGACCAGGCCGTCATGGTTCTTTCTTTCAGGCCTGGAGGTTCTTGCGCCAAGCCGAACCGCGGCGATTCTTGCTCTGGGAGATTCGATCACGGATGGCGTCGGTGCAAAACAGGGAGACTACAGCGACTGGCCGGATCTTCTGGCGAATCGGTTGGCCGCCCAGAAAGGCCTGCCCGCAATGGCAGTGGTCAATGCCGGGATCGGCGGCAATCGCGTTCTTCACGATGGAGCCGGCGTAAGCGCGCTTGCCCGCTTCGACCGGGATGTTCTGGCGCAACCGGGCATCGCCGGGATTATTTTGCTTGAGGGCATCAACGACATCGGTTGGCCTCGCATGAAGCCTCCTTCCCCGCGTCCAGGAGACGCCGCCCAGGGCGCCGCGTCGACAGAGTCGCCGTTCGCCAAGGAGTATGTCAGCGCGCAGGATATCATTGCGGGCTATCGGCAGATCATCGATCGCGCCCACCAGCACGGGATCAGGGTATTCATCGCAACCCTGCTGCCCTATGAAGGCGCAGACTACTATACCGAGGACGGGGAGGCTATTCGCGCGGCGGTCAATCAGTGGATCCGGAGCAGCGGTGCCGCCGACGGTTTCTTCGATTTCGATAAGGCGGTGCGCGATCCCGGCCGTCCCACTCGCTTCCGTGAGGGGTATCACTCCGGCGACAATCTGCACCCGAGCGCGATCGGCTACAAAGCGATGGCCGACGCGGTCGATCTCGCTGCGCTGCGAGGTATCAAATCTGCGAAAGCGGCAAAGAAATAACCCTGCATTTCCTTGCCGGGGGGCAAGAGGCGCCCTGAGGGAATGGGCAAGCAACAAGGGGTAAGCGCGGCATCCGCGAGGGACAGAAGAATTAATGCTGCGTCGCAGTTCATGCTACATGCTATTGGATGAGAAGCCGCACCACGGCATGGACGGTCGAGTTTACCGGCAAGGCGCAGAAGCAGTACTCGAAGCTGCCTGAGAAAATCCGGCTCATCGTCGCAGCGCTCAAGCCTGCAAACTGAAGGGCCCTCTCAACCCGGGCGGCGGCATTTCGGGGGAAGCTCAAGGGTGGCGCCGATGGCTACCCGCGCCATCTCAAGGCCGGACGGCCGACCTATGTGGCCTGCCGGCAGGTTTCGAATCGCAAAATTGAACGGACGGATGTTTATTGTGTCGGCTCCGGTGAAAATGCCCCGGAACAGCCAGGTCGCCGTATCGATTTCGAATACGCGTTTCATGGTTCCGGCCGCGCGCCGCAGCAATCCTGGAACCGGCGTGTGAATATCAGGTTGAGGAAAGTGTCCGCCGGCGAGGCTCTCAGGGACGTCTCCCAACTCCCTCTCTTGTCGTGATATAGCCGGGGTTGCTCAGCCGGTCACAAGCTTTCGGGCTCGAAGCCAGTCATAAAACCTGTCGGTCCAGCTCGCTACCGGCATTCCCGATGCGGGACCGTACCCGTGATCATACACGTGAATCTCAACCGGCCGTCCGGCTTCTTTCCAGAGCGTGAAGAGCGCCAGGCACCCATTGGTCACATTGAAATGGCCGTCCATGACGGCGATAAACAGCGGAGCGCCGAGTTTCGGGACGGAAACGTCCACAAGCGACGGCCCGTAGATGGTGGCCGCGAAATCCGGATACCCGTCCGAAGATTCCGTCACGGCGGCGCCGACGGCGACGCCTCCCCCGGCCGAGAAACCCAGGATGCCGATGCGCTTGGGATCGATGTGATACCTGGCCGCGTCATGCCTGAGGATGCGAATAGCCTGCTGGCCGTCGGCTATCGCCATCGCAATGACCTTGAGATGCATCGGGTTATCCGGCGCGGGATTGGCGTTGCCGCGCCTGTTTAGGATTTCTTTGAATGACAGCTCCTTTCCCATCCCCTGAAATCCCGGCCTGGACGGGCCGGAAGGCCTCGCGGCGCCGGCTTCAGGCGGAGCATCCGGAACAACTCTGTACTTGAGGATGAAGGCGGCGATGCCTTTGGAGTTGAGCCACTCGGCGGTTCGCTCCGTTTCAGCGAAACCCAGCATGCGCATGGCGCCGCCCGGGCACAGGATGACTGCCGCTCCGTTTGCTTTGGCCGGATCGGGCAGATAGGCCGTAAGAGTGGGATCGACGACGTTGGAATATATTTTCGATCCGCCGGGACCCTCCGTAACTCTTTCACTGAAGGTCCAATCCTCTGAACCGGGGGCCTTGCCGGGCCAGATCGGGATTGTGGGTCGGGGCTGGATATCCGAACGGCCCGTCGTTTGAGGGTACATGGATGAAAATGCAAGAGAAATCCACAAAGCCAACATGGCCGAAGACAGCAAGTTTCTCACGGTGCGAACCTCCCAAGGCCGTCTTATTCATGTTGAAATGCATGGGACCGGCCTTTTTGCATATCCGGCCTTTCGCAGAAAAGGAGCGGACGCGGAAGATGCGGAGTATGCAGGAAAGCGCGGCTATGTTGTCCGGGCGAATCCGAGCCGTACGCGCATTCCGCGTCCTCTGTATCCCGGGGAAGGCGCATGGATCCCGCTATTTTCTACATTTTCTTTTTTTCAAATTTCCATTTTTCATCTTTGCACAGGCCGCAGGATTCGCCGGAGAACATCTTCCCGGCGGTTTCATCATTTTTCAGCTGCCATTGCAGCCACGCGACGGCGATTCTGCCGAACTCGCCGCCATTCGGCTGACTATAGGTGCCTCCATGGCCGACATCGAGGTTGGCCATGGCGACCGGGACTTTATCGATCTTCGCGAAGTCGTCCATGCCGTTCGCATACGCAATATCCTTCTCTCCGCCATTGATATAGATGACCGGCGAATGCAGTTTCTGGAGGATATCCTTCCCGACGGACATGGCTCCCCCCATCGGCACTTTCGGGGCTCCTGCCTGCGGCGCTCCTTCTTTCGGCGCTTGGCCGGGAGGCATTCCCGTCTTCGGCATGGTGCCGGGCGTCACAACGCCGCTGTCCATGACAAGGGTTGTCGTCACGCGCGGATCGGGCGATACCTCCAGCGCCTGCAGTCCTCCGCAGCTGTGGCCGAATACGGCAAACCTGGACGGGTTCAGTTTCTGGTAGTACTTGCTGTCCTGGCGCTTATTCTCGGCTGTCGCCCAATCAAGGGCTTCCAGCAATTGCGCGGATTTTGTCCCGCCGCCCATTCCCATGCCGCCGCTTTTGGCTGCGCCTCCGGGCGTGTAGGGGCCGATGGCCAGAACCAGGAACCCGCGGGATGCGATTTCAGCCAGGAAGGGGGCATAAAACTGATTGGAGTTGGAGCAGCCGCCGTTGCCCCAAGCCACAACGGGCAGAGGATTCCTTTGGCTGAAGGCGCTCAGATTCTCGGGACGATAAATTGTATGCCCCGTCAGCCCGGGATCTCCTTCAATGACCGCGGGGTAAGGCCCGGAACCGGTTGGCGGCGGGCCCTGGGCGGGTACCGGCTGGGCGGCTGCGGTTGCCGCGACTAAACAGAACACACATATCAGCATGCAAATCCGTTGAAACATTTCGATGTCCTCCTATCCGAACGATTGTTTGGCTGATTGTATTCATTTTGATATCGCGAGACTGCATCCGATCGATACGGTCCCGTTGTGTCCAAGAAAAGCTGCCGGCATGCCGGCGATGCCGCATCATTTATTCCTCTCCTATTTTTCGGTCGTGCGCGCCCTTCGGCTGGACCATGGGCAGGCTGATGGAAGAGGGGCGGGACTGCGTATGGTGGATGGTCACAACCGGCGCAGGAGATACTGGGGTGCGGTCGCGTTCCCGATAGTCCGACCCTGCCACGGAAACCCTGATCCGGTGGCCGGCCCTGAAGATATAGGATGCCGGCAGAAAAGCAAACACGAGTTGGGTCGGTTCGCCGGGTTTCAACGGTTGAGCGTCTTCCCTGTGACTGCGATGATAGGGCAGGCCGTAGTTTTCATACCTGGGCTTGCTCAGCTTCCGGAGCGAGGCTTTCAGTCGCGCATCCGTGACCTGTGTGACCGTCCCGTCCGGCGCCACGTCTTCCAGGTAGACGAAAATATTGGCGTCGCTGCCGCTTGAAGAAATCCAGAGGTCGACGAGCGCGTCGCCGGTAACCTCCGTGTCCGATTCAAGAGGAGCCGTTGCGAATCGGGGGCCGCCATGCTCCACAGGACAGGGCGGCGCCCCGGTGAGCAAGCCGCCGGGTTGTCTCGCCGAAGCAGGGCAGTCAACGTCATAACGAACCGTGAAAGTAGTCTGAGACCCCGAGCCGGTCGGAGCCCGGGACTTCAGTTCGCCTCCGGCAGGTGAACCGCCGGCCAGGAATAACTTCGCCGGCTGCGTTCCGGCGATCGGCCAGGTTTTCGACGATCGCCACTCGGTTCCCGCAGGTGCGTGGACGGTGAAGTAGTGGATCGGGTCCTGGGCAAGGATACCGGTATTGATTCCCTTCAAATGCTGGTCGAAAAACCGATGCATCTCCGCCAGCATGTTGAAGTCGCCATGCTGGCAGTGGCCCCATGGGCCGATAATCACATGCCTGTCATTCTTCAAGTTGGCGTAGGCCAGCAATCCCTGCCCGCGAAGATCGTCACGCCAGCCGCCCTGGATATAAACGGCGGTGCCGGATGCATGGATCTGCGGCAGATAGCTGGCGACGCTGCCTTCGTACCAGAACCGGCTTCCAACTCCCGGCGCATAATCATCGCGGAACGGCATTGCCGCCCACATCTGGGTGAGTATCGTGCCGCCTTGATGCTCTTCGGCTGCCTGGCGCAGCAACACTTTTGCCTCGTCCCCTTGCACCGGTATGTTGGCCAGGTCCTGTTCGATGGTGCGCTCGGGGCCGGTGCCCCAATTGGCGTATATGCCGCCGCGCCAGAAGCCGTCGTATTTTTCCCAGGAGAAGCACCCGGCCCAGGCCGCCTTCAGGTGCGGATTTGCGGCAGTGACCGCATGCATGGATGCATCGCCCGTATTCGAGCAGCCATAGATGCCGACCGCACCGTTGGACCACGGCTGAGAGGCCAGCCAGTCGATCACCTCATAGGCATCATAGGCTTCCGACCGGTCGTTATACCCTCGACGCTTCCCGAAGGAGGGTCCCTGGCCGCGTCTCGCCACCTGGACGACCACATAGCCGTGGAAGGCCAAATTCGGCACTGCCGCGTACCCGCCCGCCATGGCGTTCGATAGACCTGACGATGGACCTGAGGCCCGAACACCGGGAGCCGCAATTGCCAGAGTATGCTGCCAGAGAACAGGGAAGCGTCGCTCCACGGGCCTGCCATTTTGAGAAGGACGGGTAATGCTCATTGCCAGGCGCACCCCATCGCGCATGGCCAGGTACTGCGACGTCGTCACGGATTCAGCGTAAAGCGGCGGCGCCGGATATCGCCCGAATGACGACACCGGCTTCTGTGCCTGCAGCATTTCGGCGAAGCTTGCGCCGCACAGGAGCGCGAACACGGCAATCCCGCAGACAAATGTCTTCCTGCGGATCTCTTCCTCGGGCAATCGGCTGTATTCCAGACTGCGCATCGGTCGAACCTTGATCCCGGAATATAGCGCCTATAATATGCCGATTGCATGCACAATGCATTTTATTTTGTGCGGAATCCGATTCAAGGGGCTGCCATCCGCAAAGAAAGCGGCCGCAGACCGCACAAGCCGGCGGGCAGTGCGCACTCCGCTGCCGGCAGTTTACTTGCCGGAATCCAGCAGGATCCGGCGTATTTCCGAATACGGATCGTTCTGCAAGCGGCTGTTGAGATCGAAAATCATCGTCGCGCGACTTTTGAGATCGTACGGACGCCACGGAGGCAATCCCTCAGTGTTCGGATCGCCGGATCGCGCGAAAGCAATCCAGGCCGCGCTCATTTGATCCGCGACCCGCTGTGGCTCCGGGCCGGGGCCGACCATGCCGCGCGAAGACTCGATGTTATTGAAGACCAGCGGAAGATCAAGCGCGTGGTGAGATCGGAGCCGCCCCCCGTCAACCGGCGTTTCCCAGGCCAGCAGGTAAACATAAACCGGCGCGGCGCCTTGAGCGGCCTTGCGTTCGGCTTGAAGCACGGTCGCAATCCAATAGCCTTTCAAAGTCTCCAGGGCTGTTATCAAATGGCTGGGCGAATAGCCGGGAAACGCCGCACGCAACGCCGGAATCAGCGCGTCCGCCTTGCCGGGCAGCTGCCGGCGCACATATTCCGTGAAATCGGCGTCCGTGGAAGTGCCGAACTTCGGGTCTCGCGCCCGGAAAATGGTCATTTCATCCTTGTTTGAACCGATGAGCACCGGGATTCCAGCGGAAATCGCCGGCGCGTCCGGAATGAATGGTTTCCGCGGCAGGGCCATTCCGTCCACGCAAGGGACAAATCCGCCGATCGGCATCGTCAGCTGCCCCGCGGGTGAAGCGGCCGGAGCTGCCGATGGTTGCGCGTCGAAAATCGCCTTGGTGTCGGCGCGAGAGAGGGCTTCCCGGTCGCCCTCGGCAATGCCAAGCCTTTTCAGCAGTTCCCGCCCCAGCGAAATGGCCTCTTCCCTGGATGGCGCATCCAGCCCGGAGCCGCTCTGGATGATTGCCTTGTGAAAGAGGCCTTTTGCGGGGGGCATTGCCATCAGCATGGAGACTTTGCGCGCGCCGCCGCTCTCCCCGAATATGGTTACGTTGCCGGGATTGCCGCCGAAACGCGCAATGTTGTCGCGCACCCATCCAAGGCTCAGGACGATGTCCAGCATGCCCGCCTGCCCGGACGAAACGTACTCCGGCCCCCACTCCTTGCTGAGCTGAAGATAACCGAAGACGTTCAGTCGGTGGTTTACCGAGACAACCACCACGTCCCCTTTGCGGGCAAGGTTTCCGGCGGAGCGCGAGCTGATCGCGTCTCCGCCCGAGCCGCCTGAAAATCCGCCGCCGTGCAACCAGACCATGACGGGGCGCTTTTTGTTGTCGATCCCGGGCGTCCAGACGTTGAGGAACAGGCAGTCTTCACTCATCCCCGGCGCCCCGGCGTCGGCGGTGGGCCCGCCCGAAGCCTGAATCGCGCGCGCTCCGTACTGGGAAGCATCTGCGACCTCAGTCCAAGGCGCAGGCTTGCGGGGAGGCCTGAACCGGAGGTCGCCCACAGGTGGCGCGCCATAGCGGATTCCCTTGAATACATAGAGTCCTCTGTCGTCCACGCGTCCGCGGATGGGCCCGTTCGAGGTCTTCACAATCTGCGTGGGCGATCCTGTTTCCACAGCTTTTAAGGCGTATCCTGAAAGCGCAGCAATTAAAAGGGCCGCTGCGGTCCAGGGAATTGTTCTTTGGCGACAGGGAATTAATAATCTCATTTCTAATCCTCCTCAATTTGATGACGAACCTGCCGGATTCATGGATTGCCGCGGGCACATCGGCACAGGGTTTTTCGGCTTTATAACCGGCTCCTGCATCGAAGCCGCGGCGGCATAGCATCGGATAGAGACTCGTTTGCGCAAGTCGTCGAAACTTTCTTCCATCGGTCCCGTGCCGCCGAGCCCGGCGTTGTCGGCGTCGATCTGCTCGATATCCCGGCCGCCGCTCCACAAGCCGCTGCACAGCGCCACGGCCCGCATAGCCGGCCGGGATGCCGCGAGTCCTTGAACGGTCGGGCGGCCGCCTGCCCCAGGTCCAGGGATGGTTTGTCCGGCGGCGCCGGCCGCAAGGGCTTTCCTGTGCGGCCATACCGTGTCTCTGACCGCCCGGCGCCCTGCTTTGTCTTTCCTTCCAGCGCCTGCATCCGGCAAAAAATCAAAATGCCTGCGCGGATCAGCATCATCGACCTTGACGCCTTCAAACATCCGGCTTTCCTGTCATCATCTCCACAAGGTGTTCGACTCCTTCGTCAATCCTATGGAGGCAGGAGGGGTTCCGGCTCCGGATTATAGTTTGCCCTGGACATGCGGTATATGGCCCAGGGGCTGTCCTCCGCCCACGCTGACAATCACCGCAGATTCCGGAAGGTCGTCCGAGCCGACCGTGAACGTCACCTCGCGGCTCTCGCCGGCGCGCAAGTGAACCCGCTGGAATCCGCGCAAACTCCGTATCGGCGCCTCTTGTTCGGCGCCGCCGCCGATGTAGAGCTGAACCACCTCATCGCCGTCCCGGGCCGATGTATTCTTGACTGTCGCGCGGATTTCGGCTCCATTGGGCGTCCGCTTGGCGTTCAGGCCCGAATAGGCAAAAGTGGAATAGCTCAATCCGAAACCGAACGGATACAGGGGATCGCCTGTAAAATACCGGTAGGTGCGTCCTTTCATGGAATAATCGGTGAACGGGGGCAGTTGGTCAATGCTCTTGTAGAACATCACCGGCAGGCGGCCTGCCGGGTTATTGATCCCGGCCAAAGTTTCCGCGATTGCTGTTCCCGCCTCCTCGCCGCCGTACCATGCCGCCAGCAGCGCAGCGGCGTGCTCGGCCGCATAATTCGCAGATATGGCGCTGCCGCTGGTGAGAACGACGACCACCGGCTTGCCGACGGCGATGACCGCCTTCACCAGTTTCTCCTGCGGTTCCGGCAGATCCAGAGTGGTGCGGTCGCCGCCGAGAAAACCCGGAATATTCACTCCGCGCATCTCTTCGCCTTCCAGCTCGGAGTTTAAACCGACGAACACAATGGCAACATCGCAGTCTTTTGCAAGCGTTTCAGCCTCTGCAAGCGCCGCATCGGCAGGAGGAATCCATCCGAGCTGCAGGGTGCCGCCGGAACCCGGCTGCAGGTATTCCACTCGAAGAGCATACTTGCGGCCGCCCAGCAACGGCACCGGTGCGGGAGTGCCGGGACGGGGTGCCGGGATCGTTTGTGTCGAGGTCATTGGAACGGAAGGGCCGCCGCCGAATGTGAGTTCCCGGCCGTCGAGGAACAGCCGGGCCCTTGCGGTGCGGTTCCACATGCCGGTGCGAACGGTCAGGGCATATTCTCCCGTTGCGGGCGGCGTCAGCGTTCCCGTCCAACGCACCGAGTACTTTTCGCGGCCGACGGCCGCGATAACGGCGGGATCTTCCATCTCCATATCAAAGTACGGGCGCGGTTCAATCCGGTGGAGTTTCGGCTGCCCCTGGAGGTCGGGATTGTTGAAATACTCGGCCAGCAATCCGCGCCCCTTGCCCTCGGGCGGCGCCAGAAACGCGGAGGGGACCAAGGCATGGGTGCCGGCCGTGTAGGTTGCGCCAAGCGCGTACTGCACTCTTGCGGCCGGGAACTGCCGCTCGATTCCTTCCAGCGGAGTCACCTGCTTGGATGAGATGCCGTGGTAATTTCCCAGCAGCGCAACAGGGTCATCGGCCGACGGCCCGATGACTGCGATTTTGCGCACCGAAGGGCTCAGGGGCAGAATGCCGCTTTCATTTTTCAGAAGAACGATCGCCTTCCGTTCCGCTTCCCCCGCCGCTTGCCGGTGTTTGCTTGAATCGTTCTCGGAGATGGAGATCTTCGAGTAGGGGACCCGCTCCGGTGGATCGAACATGCCCAGGCGGAAGCGCGCTGCGAAAAGCCGTTCCAGAGAGCGATGGATCTCAGCCTCCGTGATGCGACCGGCCTTCACTTCGTCCGCCAAGGTTCGATATTCGGTGCCGCAGGTCAGGTCCGTGCCCGCCTTGACCGCCGCCACGGCCGCGCCGCCCAGCGTCGACGTGTATTTGTGATTCTGGTAGATATCGTTTACGGCGCCGCAATCGCTCACGACATAGCCCTGAAAATTCCACTGTTCCCGCAATCGCGCCTGTAGCAAATCCGTGCTGGCGCATCCGGGCACCCCCCCCACGGAGTTGTAGACACACATAATGGAATGGGCTTTACCCTCGATCACGGCGGCGCGGAATGCCGCCAAATAGGTGTTTTCCAGGTCGTACTCGCTGACCCTGGCGTCGAATACATGCCGTTCCGGCTCCGGGCCGCTGTGCACCGCGTAGTGCTTCGGTGTAGCGACGACCTTCAGATACCGGGGATCTTTCCCCTGCATTCCGGTGACGAACGCGACGCCCATGCGGCCGGTCAGATAGGGATCTTCTCCGTAGGTTTCCTGGCCGCGTCCCCAGCGGGGATCCCGGAAGATATTGATGTTTGGCGACCAGTATGTCAGTCCGGCGGTGCGGCCGGGAAGTGTCATAAGAGTCTCGGGGCCGGCAGGGGCGGGGCGCTTCAGGGCATCGTTATATTTGGCGCGGGCTTCCGTTGAGATAATGTCGGCCACCCGATGCATCAGGTCGGTATCCCACGTGGCGGCGAGCGCTATAGCTTGCGGGAAGACCGTGGCGCGGCCCTGGGCCACGCCGTGCAACGCCTCGTTCCACCAGTTGTAGGCAGGCACGCCGAGACGCGGGATTGCGGGAGCGGTGCTCTGCATCTGGAGCACCTTTTCCTCCAATGTCATGCGGGAGACGAGGTCGGCGGCCCGCCGCTCGGGCGGCAGATCTGGATCCATATAAGGCGCCCGGTCGGTCTGCTGTCCGAACAACGCCGAGGCCATCAACCAGAGCAGAGCTGTCACAAACCCTTTGAGCTTCACTTGAATCTCCTTTTTTGTCGGACTGAAGTTCTATTCACAATTCCCGCTTGTCCGGAGAATGCGGTCCCGCGAGGCGATTCGACTTTACGGCGCGGCGCATGCGTCAGAAGCTGCCGCATCAGCAGCGCCACCGGCGCGCTTGGGGTACATCGGATGGGAGCGCATCGGCAAGCTGCGCCGCCCTAAGGCCGGGAGCGAGCGTCCGCGAAGTGAAATTTACAGTCGGGACGTTGGCCGCAACGCCGTCATAGTCCGCCGGATACCTTTGAGCTTCCGTAAGCCGCTCCCGTCCGCCTTGGGATGAACCGAAGAGGCAATTAAACCGGGGTTTCTATCCGCAAATTCTCTTGATCAGAACCATAGACGCATCATGCGCCTTCTTCGGTTGCAGATAGCCGAGATGCTTTATCGCCTCGTCATTCAGAGCCCGATCATCACTGCCATTATAAGCATTTCCATGCCGTGGGGAATGAGCAAGCTTCGGGATGTTACGCGACGCGTTATTCCAGGAACGAAGCGGCTCATTGCTCCAGGGTCTTTTTCACAGGGATTCCCGCTTTTTCAGGACGCCCTGTCCAAGGAGCGGACTGCATGTGCTGAAAAGCAGGGCGAAGCGATCCGGAGAGATCACAACCGGGTCGCTGCGCCTTGATTCTATTCTA
>CAYZTZ010000052.1:19305-21212 GCA_964481255.1 uncultured Acidobacteriota bacterium
ACACGCGGGAAGAAGGTAAATCTCATCGGCGCCGCGTCTTCCCCGTGGCCGCCCGGCAAATTCAGGGCAGGACAGGTATTTACCCGCATCGATTCGATGGCGCAATGGGTGGAGCAAGGGCACGCGCCGGACCGGGTGATTGCCTCAGACGGCTAAGGGAGGCATGCACTTGCCGGAGAGAAAGCCGTTGGAAATATATTTGACGCCTGGCAGTCACAAGCTTCTGGATTGGGCCGCTCGGGTGTCCCTCTCGCGATAATCGAACATCAAGAAAAGGAAGGATGGGAGATGAAATCCGTCAGAGTATTAAGCATGCTGGCCTGGGCCCTGTGCCTGGGGCAGGCCTTGATATCAGCAGGTTCCGCGCAAACGCCGGCAAAGGGCGAGGCGTCAAATCCTGTTGTCGCGATCCGCACGGGCCGGCTTCGCGGCAGCCTGACGGCGGATGGAGTGGCGGTTTTCAAAAACATCCCGTTTGCACAACCGCCGGTTGGCGACCTGCGCTGGAAGGAGCCGAGTCCGGCGATAGCCTGGACCGGCGTCCGGGATGCGACTGCTTTTGGGCCGATGTGCCATCAAAACGACAACAAGCACCTGCCCCACAGCGAAGACTGCCTGCAACTGAACGTGTGGACGCCGAAGTGGCCGATGAAATCATCGGTGCCCGTTATGGTCTGGTTCCATGGCGGGGGCAATTTTGCCGGATCGGGAGTGGAACCTCTCTTCAATGGCGAAGTCCTCGCCCGCAATGGAGTGGTACTGGTGACGACCAATTACCGGCTGGGCATCTTTGGCTTCTTTGCGCACCCCGAGCTCACGAAAGAGTCTGCGCACCATGCTTCCGGCAACTATGGCCTGATGGACCAGATTCAAGCCTTGCGTTGGGTGCAGCAGAACATCGCCAGGTTCGGCGGCAATCCCGCCAATGTAACCATTTTCGGTGAATCGGCGGGCGCCGCCGATGTGAATGCGTTGATCGCTTCGCCTTTGACCAAGGGATTGTTCGCGCGCGCGATCGCGCAAAGCGGCCCGATAACCAATCAGGCAACGCTGGCGGATGCGGAAAAGAGAAATGTGGAATGGGCGGCCAAGTTGGGCATCACCGGCGACCAGGCTTTGGCACAACTGCGAGCCATTCCCGATACGGAATTGATGACGAAACTCGGTCCAGGAGGAGGGATGCCGGGCCCCGGAATGAGCGCGGGCGGTCCCATGATGGGAATTGTCGTGGACGGCTGGGTGCTTCCGGAACAGCCGACGAAGATATACGCCGCCGGTCGCCAACAAAGGGTGGGTTTGATGATCGGCAACAACTCCCAGGAGTTCGGAGGCGGGATGCTGGGGGGGCGCGGCGCGGCGCCTACCCCCGATATCCGCCAGATGATTTCACAACGGTATGGCCCCCTTACCGATCGCGCGCTGGCGGTGTATGGGTTCAATGGACAGGGTGATCCTCCGCCCGACCCGGAGAATGGAACTGTGATGACGCAGTGGTCCACCGATAACGCGTTCCGCTGCGGCACGGTTCAGGAGCTCATCTGGCACACGGCTGCGGGGAATCCGGCGTACGAGTATCAGTTCTCGCGCACCGTGCACGGGCAGGAAGCGCAGGGAGCGCCTCATGCCTCTGAAATCCCATTTATTTTCGGCACGCTGTCCGTGTGGCAGCAGATGCGGAAATACAATGAGTCGGATCAACAATACGCGTTACTAATGCAGCAATACTGGACCAACTTCGCCAAGACCGGCGATCCCAATGGCGGAAAGCTCGTGAAATGGCCGAAGTTCGATGCGACCCGGCGCGCATACATGGATTTTACCGATGCCGGCCCGGTAGTGAAAGAAGGCTTGCGGCGGGAAGTCTGTGATCTGTTTATGGAGAACGAAAGGCGCCAGGCGAAGTAAAT
>CAYZTZ010000053.1:0-11108 GCA_964481255.1 uncultured Acidobacteriota bacterium
GGATTCTCACGGGATTCGAGAATTTCGATTTCAGTCTGCATACAGCCTCCGATCATTTGAGCATGCTCCTCTGTGATACCCTTTGTTCTCCTAGGGCATTACAGCCAGAGTATTCCGCTTGCCATAAGATCCTCCTTTGGTGCGCGGAATTGCACATGGTCAGTCAAAGATCCAGATGCAGCCTCCTCGTTGGCCATAGGACTCCCTTGGGATTTACTCCCAAACGGCCCATAGCCAAAAGATTCAGTCAAACCGGGCTGCTAGGGGATTGCGTTGAAAGAATTTCTGCCTCTCGGATGGCGTGAGCCGACACCAAAAAACCTAGAGGCCCAGCGTCGGCCTTTGTACATCAAAAGCAAAAACCTCAAACGCAACTACCCTTTGCGGCCTCAGCTTTTGCTCTTGCTCAGACTGAAAGAAGCATCCGGATCCGTCTGCCTTTTGAGCAAACAGATCAGAAGCTCATCAAGGTGAGAGAGCTATTCGAGAACGCTGATCCTTCAAGCAGATCCGCACCCCTAAACCCGGTTTAAGGGCCCATGAGCGCGGAAACGCTAAAACTACCTCTGCTATGTTATGGAAAATAACAGGCTTTTGTTATTTTTGTCAAGAACATTTTTATTTTTATGATCTTAAGCTTCGGAAGGAGCCGAAAGATGAAGATCGCCTCCGGGTTGAACGCATAAGTCGGTCAGCCCCGAAAGCTGTCGACTTAGGGCAAGTACTCCCAGAATTCCGTGCGCAACCAACGGATCAGGCGGCGGCTCACAATATCGTAAATCATCCTCTTTCCGCAGAGGATTTTACCGACGCCCGTCATCCCGGCCTTAAGACTTCCGTCCCTGTTGTCCAGCTTTCCCTGAATCAGGACGGTTCGAACCAAACCGTTGGATGCCGCCACCGGAGCGATATTGCTGACGCGCGCTTGATACCAGCGTTTGGGATACCCCCTTATCTTCATCGTAATGGGAAATCCCAGCTGCACATCCCCTATCTCCTTTTCCGGCACAGGCATCTCCACGATCATCGTTCCTTCGCTGACGATCTCGCAAAAGACGTCCCCTTTGTTCAAATAGTCTCCGATCCTGTTCCGAAGGTAAGGGGTCGAAACAACCCCCTCTATGGGGCTGCGTATCTTTAATAGCTCGATTTCGCGCTCGAATATGCCTAGTTTCTCCTCAAGCTTCCGTACTTGCGACTCAACGGCTCGAATAGTTTCCTTTCGGGATCCGGCCAGAAGGATCTTAAGTTCACTGTTGGCTTGTTCCAGTTCCTTGCGCTTGATCTCCCGATTACGATCCACCTGTTCCTCGAGAACTCTGAGTTTCCCTTTGGCTTCCGAAAGCTCCTTCCTTTGAACCTCGTACGCTGTCCGGTCCCTGTCCGCATCATTCCGCGCTATAAGCCCTGTTTCCAAAAGTTTTTGGGATCTTTCATGAGTCACGCGGGCGTTTTCCAGCTCAGCCTCCTTCTTGGCGACAATTTCCAGCAGTACCGCCCGCTCTTCATTGACCCTTGACAGGCTGTTCAGCTCCGCCTTTTTTGTCTCTACCACCCTCTTGGCTTTCTCAATTTCCTCCGGTCGCGAACCTGCAAGAAGCAGATCCAGGGATGCTTTCTGAGATGCCAGCTCTCCCTTGGTTTCCTCATAATTATTGGCGATCTCCAGATTTTCCATTTCTGCAAGCACTTGACCCGCTTGAACACGGCTTCCCTGGTCGACATATATCTTTTTAAGGCTGCCCATGACCTGAGGCGTCACTGAGACCTTGTTCGAAGCGACGATCGTAACATCCCCCGAAACCTTAAGCTCCCAAGGCAAAAAACCGACGCCCAAAACCAGCATCAGGACGATCAGGATCCAGGGAGTTCCACCGGTCCTCTTCACCACCAATCGGAGCATCTTTGCGGACTCCTCGGCATTTTCCTTCCTCGTCACAGGCACAACGGCCAGGAAAAGCATGGAAACCAAAAGAATTCCCCAGGATCGGTACTCGCGGATCATCCAGCCTCCAAGACGCTCGAACATAATGCCGATGAGGGCGGCTGTGAACAGGAATGAGGCGGTTCCATAGTAGAGGAAAACTCTTTTCTCTTTCAGGCTTAATCGCTGGGTATCTCCGAAAGTATTTCCCGTGATCAGCGATTTGGCCCGATTCTTGATATAGGTGAGCGCCTTGGATCTCAAATTAGGGAGCTCCATCAGATCGCTGAATACATAATACCCGTCCATGCGTATCAAAGGGTTGAAATTGAACAGAGTCTGAATCAGGGTGAAGGCGACGGTGACAAGACAGACCCGGCTGAGTAACATTTCCGGCGCCAGAAGCCTCCAGGCTATTATCGCCAATGCGAACAAAAAGATCTGGATGTAGCTCCCGGCCAGAGATACCCAAATACGCTGGCGTTTGCCAAGCATCCAGGCGTCAGTCACGTTGCAATAAAATGCCGGGATGAGGTACAGGATCATAAGGCCCATCTCGTTGACTTTCCCCCCAAAATGCTTCAGGGCAACGCCGTGAGCAAATTCATGGATGGTCGTGATCGCAAAGACGACGATCACGATAAGGGGGATCGAATACGCGTTGATGATGGAGCCGATGGAAAGAAACAGCGATTCCCAGTTCAGGATGCCGATGACAGCCGCGACAAGGGCAACCGTCAGCGCCAGGACCGCAAATCCCGAAGTGAAGCAGAATCTGAACCTTCGCTCGAGATCGGCCAAAAGCCTGTCGGGATTGAACGCGTGGATTTTTATGGAAAACAGATTCTGAATGACCGTGCGCTTCCTCTTGCGCGCTTTTTCAAGCTGAGACCAGCTGTAAGGATGATCAAGCAACGCAAGCTTTTGCAGCTTGCCGACAAAATCCCTTATCTGCTCTTCGCGGACTTCGGTCTGATGTCTTTGAGACACCCTTTGCGCTACCGACTCGAGATCGAGCTCGCCGTTGAGAAGCTCCAGCACCGAAGCCTGAATCGGGGTGAATCGATAGAAGCCGTTGGAGATCGGGTCCTTAAGGATGATCCCGGAGTTCGGTTCCGAATGAATCTCAAGATCCGATCGCAACTTCCAATGCGTATCCGCCATCGCGAGCCTCAGTTGAGGGGATACAGCAGCCACGGCACGACAGCTTTTATGCTTGGAAATGATAGTGTCAGATCGCCGCAATTGCAATCATAATGCGCACCTGCGGGGATGAGACCCCGGAAGGAGTTTTCGCCCGCAAACCCTGGAGGTTGGCCCCCCGGATATTCCAATACGGCGGACTTTCATTTTGCCGGAAGCTGTATGATAATAATCCGGCCATGCGGGCTGATACGCCGCCGGACCTGTGATCGACTGAAAGGCTCGCATGGCTTGATGGCGGTCGGAAGTTTTTAAGCAGGGGGCATCCCTTGGAGAGGCATCATGTTGAAAAAGGCCAATTTTGTTTTAATCGCAGCTCTGATGATTCTGTCAGCTTTTAGCGCCTGCGGGCGCAAGCAAGCCGAGGAGGCCGCGGGGGAAGCCGCGAGCGAAGAGGCGAAGCCGGCCATCGTCCCGGGAGAAATGGTTTTTGTCCCTGCGGGCGAGTTCATAATGGGGACCAATGACAAGGCATCCATCGCCTACCCCGAGCATAAAGTCAACCTCCCGGCGTTTTGGATTGATAAGTATGAGGTTACCAATTCCCAATTCCTGGATTTCTCCATCAAGACGGGCTATACGGGTGAGGGCGCCAAGGAAGGAAGGGATTGGAGGCTTTTTTTCACCCCCGACAAGGCTCTATTCCCGGTGGTTTATATCACCTGGAACGACGCGAACGAGTACTGCAAATCAGTCGGCAAGAGACTCCCGACCGAAGAGGAATGGGAAAAGGCGGCCAGAGGCACGGATGGAAGATTATATCCCTGGGGGAGCGATTGGGGGGAGAAACGAGCCAATACATACGAATTCGGTCCGTCAAAAGCGACCGCTATCGGACAGTTTGACGACATCAGTCCCTATGGCGCGCATGACATGCTGGGGAACGTCCAGGAATGGACGGCTTCATGGTACACAACCTACCCGGGCAACCCCAAAAAGGATCCCAACTCCGGCAAGCGTTTTCGTGTGGTCCGAGGTCTTTCGGCGCGCTATCGCGGCAAAGTCGCCCGAATATATGAACGGTCCGCTTATCTGCCAAACGCTCTTTATGATTTCGGATGCCGATGCGCCAAAGACGCCACCCCTGAGGACATCGCGAAGGCGGCGCAGGGCCGATAAAGACCGGGAATCAAAGGGCCCGAAGAAGGAAGCACTTCAGATACTGCGTTTCAGGCATCCCCGCAAGCACGGGATGGTCGGCCGCCTGACCTCGACGCTCGATCACCTGAATGAAGCGGCGGCTGTCCGAGGCGGCTTCGCATAAGACGTCGAAAAAGTCCGATTCCGACATATGATAGGAACAGCTGGAGGTGACAAGGATCCCCTCCGGCCTGAGAAGTCTAAGCGCCCGCAGGTTGATTTCCTTGTATCCGCTTCGCGCCGACGCCTGGGCCCTGCGGTTTTTGGCGAACGCCGGCGGGTCCAGGCATATCATGTCGAAATACTGGCCTTGACTTTGCAGTTCCCGCAGCAGATCGAAAACATTCGCCTCCAGGAACTCGACGTTGCGGAACCCGTTCAGCTCGCAGTTGCGGCGGGCCTGCAGCAATGACTCGGAAGAGATGTCGACGGCAAGCACGGAATCGGCCCGGCGGGCGAAATGAAGTGCAAAAGCCCCCGTATTGGTAAAGCAATCGAGCACCCGGCCGGATGCGTGCTTTGCGGCGGCAAGGCGATTTTGACTCTGGTCGAGGAAAAAGCCCGTTTTCTGCCCCCGGCGCACATCGACCAGGAAACGGACCGCATCCTCGTGAATCTCAACTTCCTCCGGCACCGTTCCCCATAGCAAACCGCGGACTTCATCCAGACCCTCCAGAAGCCGTGCTTTTACATCGTTTCGTTCAAATATCCCCTCCGGTCTTAAAAGCTCTCTCAAAATGTCCACCAGAACGGGTTTTAGAGCATCGGCTCCGCTTGACAGCGTCTGCAGGGCCAGATACTCGCCATATCGGTCCACGATGATTGACGGGAGCAGGTCCGCTTCGCCGAAAATCAAACGGCAAGCCGCACCCTCGACCGAGAGATTGCCGCGGCGTCCCACGGAGTTCGCAATCCTGGAACGCAAGAACTCGGGCCCGGGAGGTTCCGGGTCGCGGGAAAGGAATCGAAGCCGGATCTGCGATTGCCGGCTGTAGAAGGCGTAGCCGATTATATTGGAAGCGCCATCGACGACCCGGACGATCGCGGGCGCATGATCGGAAGGTTCGCTTTCCACCTCTCCGGCGTAAACCCAGAGATACCCGCGGCGGACGCGCCGCACCGCGGCCGCGCTTATTTGAACCTGGGTGTCGATGACGAAAGGATCCAATAAGGCCTCCGGTTATGACTGCTCCCCTCCGGTGGAAGGATAATGAGTCCTGAGATAATCAAGAGCTTCATCCCGTGTCTTGAGAACCCCTTCCAGCTGCAAGTCTTCGATCACGCGGAGCATCTCCTGAAAAGCCGGACCGGGTTTGTGCCCGAGCTCCACCAGATCGTCTCCCGTCAAAAGGGGCGGGGGCGCGGGTTCATGCCCGCATTCTTTATATTCTTTAAGGCAGTATTTGTAAGTCTTCAGGTCCTTGCCGCCGCTCAGGCAGTTCACGCGGTACAATTCCAGGTGGTCGTCAAAATTGGATTTGCGCAAAAATCTCCGGAACGCGCTCTTCTTCATCTCATGGATGCGCGAAAAGTCCATGTGCGTTCGGACAAGATCGGCCACCTGGGCCGCGGCCTCGTTGGACATCCGCATCCGGCGGCAGATCCCTTCGCTGATCTCCGCGCCCAGTCTCTCATGACCCTTGAAGCCTTCCTGCGCATCGCCTGTGCGCAGATAAGCCTTGCCGACATCGTGTAAAAGGGTTCCAAGAGCCAGATTCGGGGACGGTTTGCGCAGCAAAGACAACGCCGCCCGCGTATGGGCGAACACGTCCATTCCCGAGGGAACTGCCGAATAGGCGATCCCGGACAAGGATTCAACCTCCGGCAAGATATGCTTCAAGAGTCCGCTCTTGTGTAACAGATCCAGCCCTTTGCCGGGATTTTCCCCCGTCAGGAGCTTGAATAGTTCATCCCGGATTCTTTCCCAGCTGATCCGCAATATGTCCGGCGCCAGTTTTTTAATGGCATCCCAGGTTTCCGTCGCGATCGCGAAGTCGAGATTGGAGGCCAGCCTGACGGCTCGAAGCATCCTCAGCTTGTCCTCGGCGAAGCGGTCTTCTGGATTTCCAATGGTCCGGATCACCCTGTTTTTGATGTCTTTTCTGCCCTGGACATAATCGATCACGCGATCGGCCACAGGGTCGTAAAAAAGGCCGTTGATTGTAAAATCCCTCCGAAGAGCGTCCTGACGCGGTCCCGAAAAGGAAACGGAAGAAGGGCGGCGCCCGTCAATGTAGGCGTTGTCGCTGCGGAAGGTGGCTACCTCATAGGCGTGGCCGTACAGGCGAACCTGGATCACCCCGAACCTGGCGCCGATGGCGGCGGCGTTGGGAAAAAGCCTCTGAACCTCCTCGGGCAGGGCGCTTGTCGCGATGTCGATATCACTGGCTTTGCGTCTCAGCAGGTGATCGCGCACCCATCCTCCGGCGAAGAAAGCTTCATGCCCATGCAGGCGGAGCTTTTCGACTATTCGCCGCGCAGCCTTTTTCATCTCTTTCCCCGAAACGAGTCCCCCGCGCCGACTTTGGGAAGCCCAGACTGACGTCAAAAGGTGGATCTTATAGAATGGACGGCATGGCGCGCGCATCCATCCCGGGATGCCCCGCCGGGCTAAGTCTCCAGGATATTCACGCGAAATACTCAATGACCGACGGATAGCCGGCCGGTATTAACCAAGTTTCTCAAGATATTGGTTCCAATTATCTCCCTTAAACATTTTTTGGAAGAGGGAGCGATACTTGGCGAACGAGCGTTTGTCTCCGAGTTTCTGATAGCTCAGCGCCATCCTTAAATAAAAAAGGTCGTCATTGGGGAATCGTTTGGCTATCAGGAGCGTCTTCTCGCCTTCTTCGACGGCTTTTTTATAACGGCCCAGTTCGTAGTAATTATTTGTCAGAAAACTGCGGGCCTGAGCCTTTTCAAGCTTGTTCCGCAGGGGGAGGCGCAATGTTTCCAGCGTTACAAGAAGCGATTTTTCATAGAGCCTTAAGCGAAACTGGCTTTCCGCAATCTTGAGATGAATCCAGACCAGGTCTTTCTTCTTGCCTGTTATTTCCTTTAATTCAAGGATCTTTCCGTAGGTTTCCAGTTCCATCTGATAATTGGCCAACCGGCGGTGGCATTCCGCCATTTTGAGATAGATCTCGTCGCGGCGTTCAAACTTCGGGTCCAGCTCCAGCACTTTTGAAAAATGTTTGAGTGCTTCATGATACTGCTTGAGTCCCATATAGTTATTGGCCATGCTTTCATACAGGTAACTCAGCCCGGGGTCGTTGTCGCTGATGACCTGGATAGCCCTCTGGGAGTAACGGATGGCATCGTCGTGTTTACCCAGCATCTCGTAATTGCGACTAAGGCCGGCGTAGAGCATCCACTGCGTGTCTTTCTCCTGGCTGTCGATGTACTGTTCACATATCTTTCTGGCTTCAAGGGATTTGGCGATCCTGCCCTGGTATTCATAGAGCGATCCCAGGTGAAAATAAACAAAACCGTACATGTCACGCATGAATTCGGGCTTGTCGGGTTCGAACAGGCGGGCCGATTTCAACAGGTATTTCAGGGCCTCTTTGTCGTTTCCCATGCTGAAGTGACAGAATCCGATTCTTCCGGTGAAATAGGCTTTAAGGTTCGGCTGCCCGGTCTCCTTTAAGGCTTGAGTGTTGACGGCGATGGCCTCTGAATACTTCTCTTTTTCGAACAGCTCGTCACCGTAAGTATCCAAAAGCGATAGTCGCTCATCCTTTGAAGCGGCCTTTTTAAGTCTGGTGTTGAATTCCTGTCTGTTCAATGGACGTGCCCTCGCAATAGCTGATTATGAAAACCGTCGCCGCAGAAAGATTGAACCGTTCCGTTTTCCCGAAGCGGATCTCAGGGAGATCTGCGTTCAATCCAAAGCCCTTCGCACGGGCCAACCTATTGATGGATGACAACATAGCCCGGGCGCACATCAACCCGTTCAATTTCATAGGGCATTTTCGAAGGTTTTAGCGGATCAAACGGCGGGTTCTGCCTGCGGCCCACGGCGCTGATGATTTCCTCGACAAGAAACCTCGGCAGCTCACCGTCGTCGAAATAAGCCTGCTCCAGCTCAAAATGCGCTTTCCCGTCCTGGGCGATCAATCGCCCGCGGAATCTCAGGGTATGGGTCCCGGAAAAGAGGACGCCGATCATTTTCTGCAACGACCCCGACGACGGCCCGCCCAGGCGATCAAAATCAATGGAAGCAAACCCTTGCAGCTTTTCTTCTTCAAACGCCGCGGAAAAACTCTTCAGAGACGGGTGGTATTTGGATTTCAGATCCAGCGCGAGGTAGGAATTGATCTCCTCTTGGCTGATCCGGGTGGTCTTATTCCGGCCGGGCTTTTTAAGAGCCGCGAAGTCCTCGATCTTTTTGAATTTTTCAGAGCAGCGGTCCGCGGCTACGCGCGAAATCCCTGAATTTGATTCAGACCCGGCTCCGTCCGCATCCTTTTTCGCGAAGACAGGCATGCCGCAAGACAGCGCTGTTATCAGGGGCAGGAAGATCCACGCGCGGCGGCCCATGACGGGGGAATGCTTCGGTTCCTGCGGCGCGGCGCAGTCATCGGATAATCTTGAGCGTCCGGCTCCACCGCGTCTTGGTGATGAAATTAAGGAATACATCGGCAAACTGTCTCAGTCGATCGGGCAAGCTTGTCCGCAGATATTCGTCCCGCGGCGTTTCGAAAGACCAGTAAATGACGAGAGCTTTACCGAGTATATACTCCCGGGGCACTGATCCCCAAAAGCGGCTGTCCTGGCTGTTGTCCCGGTTGTCCCCCATCGCGAAATACTGGCCCGGGGGAACGGTATAAGGGCCGTAGCGGGCGTAGACGCTGCCGGGATCGATATACTGGGTATAGCTTTCCTTCAGGGCGGTGCCGTTGACATAGACGGTTCGGCCTATCATCTCGATCGTGTCGCCAGGCATGCCGATCAGCCTCTTGACATAGGCGACCTCGGGATTGTTCGGGTATTTGAAAACAAAGACATCCCCTCGTTTGGGTTCGCCGTAGGGAAGGATCTTGGCCAGGAACCCTGGATGCAGGCCGTAGATGAACTTGTTGACCAGCAGATGGTCGCCTATGAGGAGGTTGGATTCCATGGATCCGGTCGGGATCTTGAAGGCCTGAACCACGAACGTCGTGGCAAAAAGCGCGATGACGGCGGTTATGACTATGGATTCAAAATACTCTCGGACCGTCGATTTGCGGAATTCCAACTCTTGTTCCTCCCGGCTCCCGATCTCTTTGAGAGCTAAAAGTCTAACATAGAGGGGGGGGCGACACAACCTGCGGAAAAGCCCCGACCTGCGCCGATGTCATCGCTTGTCCCCTGCATTTGCCTCTCGACCATCCAATGAAATGAACTCTCATCAAGGCATGAAAAGGTTCTTGGTCGAAAAGTGGGGCTCAGTGGTCAAGTTGACCCCAAGCCGCCGCAGTCCGGCCTCGTCTCCTGCCGTTGGGATATGGGTCATATGCACTTCGCAATTTCGAAGCTCGGTGAGCTTTTCCATGGCCAGCTGCGCTGCGGGATTCGTCGCCGCGCTGATGCTGAGGGCGATAAGGGTTTCCTCGAGATCAAGGCTGACGGAGCGTTCCTGGAGGATGGAGGTCTTCAGATTCCGGACGGAGTCGGTGATGGCGTCCGGCAGCAGCTTGATCTTGTCCGGGATTCCCGCAAGGTGTTTTAGGGCGTTCAATACAAGGCTTGACGCGGCATGCATCAAGGGCGAATTGCTCCCCGTTATGATTGTTCCGTCCCTGAGCTCGATCGCCGCCCCGCAGAAAATTCCCTCGTTCCCCTTGTCCTTCTCCTGGGCGATCCGGGCCGCCTCCCACGAAGGGCGAACGACGACTCGGTCTTCAGGCTGGAGGCCGAAATCCTTCATAAACAGCTCCACGCGCTGGACCGTCTCCTTGTCTGTGAGGCCCATCGCATATTCGCACCGATAGCGGAAGCACCGCCGGAGGACCTCCTGTTTTGCCGCCTCCCGTGTCGCCGCGTCGTCGATTATCGCGAATCCGGCCCTGTTCACACCCATATCCGTCGGCGACCGGTAAAAGGAATCCCCCCCTGTGATTCTGCCTAAAATGCGCCTGACGATGGGAAAAACCTCCACGTCGCGGTTGTAATTCACCGCCATCTTCCCGTAAGCCTCAAGGTGAAAGGGATCAATGAGATTGAAGTCCCGAATATCGGCAGTCGCCGCCTCATAGGCAACGTTGACGGGATGCTTTAAAGGGAGGTTCCATATGGGGAACGTCTCGAACTTGGCGTATCCCGCCCGTGTCCCCCTCAGGTGCTCGTGGTACAGTTGGGACAGGCAGGTGGCAAGCTTGCCGCTTCCCGGGCCGGGGCCGGTCACGATCACCAGAGGCTTCGCGCATTCTATATAGGGATTCGCTCCGTAGCCTTCAGCACTCACGATGGAATCGACGTCCGTCGGATAACCCTTGGTGAAGCGATGCGTGAAAACTTCGATATTCCTTCGCTCCAGCTTGTTTTTGAAAAGGGTGGCGGCGGGTTGATTCTCGAAACGGGTGATCACAACTGCCCGCACGTCGATTCCCCAGTTGCGGAGATCATCGATCAGCTTCATGGAGTCGGCGTCGTAGGTGATGCCGAAATCGGCGCGCACCTTTTTGCGTTCGATATCTCCGGCGTAGATGCAGAGGAGAATATCGGCCTTGTCCTTAAGCTCCCGGATCAAACGCATCTTGACGTTGGGATCGTATCCGGGCAGCACGCGGGAAGCGTGATAGTCGAACAGGAGTTTCCCCCCGAACTCCAGGTAAAGCTTGTTGCCGAAGCGTTTCAC
>CAYZTZ010000053.1:11208-21105 GCA_964481255.1 uncultured Acidobacteriota bacterium
TGCGTATATTGATCCCCGTCGCCAATTGGAATAAACTTGAAAAATATAAGGCGGGAACCGCTAAAGTTTCCGGAACGAGCCCGCATCATCGAAGGTAAAAATGAATCGACGTGTCTTGGCCATGGTGCTTGCAGGCGGGAAAGGGACCCGTCTGTATCCGCTGACCAAAAACCGAGCCAAGCCTGCAGTCCCGTTCGGGGGAAAATACCGGATTGTGGACTTCGTCCTGAGCAATCTGGTGAATTCCGGCGTTTATTCGACCTTTGTGCTCACGCAGTTCAGGAGCCAGTCTCTCCTCCACCATCTGCGGGACACCTGGCAATTCGGCAGCCTGCTGCCCTACCAGTATATTATCCCCGTGCCCGCCCAGATGAGGTCGCCCGACGAGACCTGGTACAAAGGAACCGCGGACGCCATTTTCCAGAACATGGACCTGATCAAACGTTCGGATCCGGACGTGGTTCTGGTCTTCAGCGCGGATCACATCTACCGCATGAATATCCGGGAGATGATCGAGTACCACAACAACAAGCGGGCGGATGTCACCGTCGCGGCGTTCCCCATGGCGAAGGAACTGGCTTCGGAGTTCGGCGTCGTGGAGGTCGATTCGGAAGGAAGGATATTGCAGTTTCACGAGAAAAAGGTCGATGCGCCGACCATTCCCGGGGACCCGGAGCTGGTGTACGCCTCGATGGGCAATTACATATTCTCAGCGGAAGTCCTTCAGCGCGAACTCGCCGCGGACGCGGCCAATGAGGAGAGCACACACGACTTCGGGAGGGACATTCTGCCCGCCCTTATCCATCGGGCGAACGTCTACGCGTACGACTTCAGGGAGAACCGCATCCCGGGAGACCCTCCCTCGGTTCTCCCCTACTGGCGTGATGTGGGGACCATCGAGGCCTATTACCAGGCGAGCATGGATTTGCGCGCTATAACCCCGGCTCTGAATCTTTACAACAGACAGTGGCCGCTGGGATCGACCCGGGAACTGGATCCGCCGGCGAAGTTTGTTTTCGACGAGGACGGGCGGCGGGGCCACGCCATCAACTCCATCGTGGCCAGCGGCTGCATCCTCTCGGGCGGAACCGTCGTAAACTCGGTCCTCGGAAGATCCGTGCGCGTCCACTCCGGCGCCGTCGTCGAGGACTCGGTCATATTCGACAACTGCGATATCGGAAGGAACGCCAGAGTCCGAAGGGCGATTCTGGATAAAAACGCCTGCGTGCCTGAAGGTGAAACCATCGGCTACGACCTTGAAAAGGACCGCCGTTCCCATTTTGTGTCCGAAAGCGGCATCGTGGTGGTCGAAGGAGCGCGTTCCGCAGTGGAATTGACTATCCTGAACCTCGGTGACGACAGGGACAGGAAACGGCCGGACCGCAAAACGGAGGAATGAGAGGAGGCCGCGGCGTTATTTCGGCGGCTGAAGGCCCACGGGCTGGAGACGGACATCCTGCCCCGGGCTTCGAATGTTATTCGGCTTTCGCTTCGGATGAAGGGGTTTTGGCCGGCCGCAGGTAAGCACCCCAATAGCTCATGCCTACGAATACGGCGCCGCCGATGATGTTGCCGATCGTGACCGGAAGCAGATTCCTCCACAGGAAGTTGACCGCACTGAGCCGGCTGACGTCGATTCCCGCGAGCCCCCCTAGATCCGTCGCGCGCGCCAGAAGCATACCTGTGGGGATGAAATACATGTTGGCGACGCTGTGTTCGAAGCCGATCGCGACAAAGGCCATGATCGGGAAGAAGATGGCGAATATCTTGCCGATGGTCTGACGCGACGCCAGCGCCATCCATACCGCCAGACAGACGAGCCAGTTGCAGCCGATGCCGCGTATCAGAGCCTCGGTGAAGGGCAGCTGGATCTTGGTGTACGCGGTCTTGATCGCGGCCGCGCCCAGAGCCCCGTCGCCTGTCCTCCACAGCCCGGAGTAGAAAAAGAGCAGAACCACAAGGATCGCCCCGATGAAATTGGCGATGAAAACCACGCCCCACCGGCGCAGCATGGCGCTGAAGGATATCTCGCCGAGCATCACGCTCGATACCATCAGGTTATTGCCGGTGAAAAGCTCCGCGCCGGCGATGACGACGAGCATCAGCCCAACGCTGAAGACCGCCCCGCTGAGGAGCTTGGTGAGACCAAGACCCAGTCTGGCGGCCGCGTCAAAGGTGACGGTCGAGGACAGCATGCCCCCGAACCCGATATAGGCGCCGGCCAGGATGCCCAGCACGAAGACTGTAAGCCAGGGCGAAGTGGCCTTGGTGACGCCGACCTTTTGCGCCACGGTTTCCGCGATTGTCTTTGGGGCGTTGTCCTCGAGCGCCGGGAAAGGGAACTGCCAGGATTTGAGGATTCCTTCGACGCGGCCGATGGCCTTTTTTTCCTGAACGACTTTGCGCCGCACCGCCTTTTTAACGATCTCGCTGATCTGCTGCGGCGTAAAAGGCTTCTCCAGGTAGTCCATGGCGCCCCGTTTCATCGCTTCGGTCGCCCGGCCGACGGTCCCGTGTCCGCTGATCATGACGATGGCGGAATCGGGCGAGCGCTTGTCGATCTCCTCGACGACGTCCATTCCATCGAAGCCCGGCATCATCCAGTCCACCAGGATGACATCGTAATGCTTTTGGGACGCCAGGTTGAGACCCTCTCCGGGGTCCTCTGTCGTGATCACCTCGAATCCCTCTTTTTCGAATATGCCGCGGCACAGTCTGAGCACGATCTCGTCGTCGTCGATAATCAGCATCTTTTCGGTCATGGAGCGCTATCCTCCCCGTAGAACGCTCGATTCCGGGCCTGGAAAACTATAAAGACTATCCGTCGGACCGCCGAAGTCAATGGATTTGCATTAGGGTTAACCGCCGCCACAGGCGGCGCGGCTGGAAAAGACTCTGCCGATAGGGCGTGCACTGCTGATTCAGGATGGCCCGGACGGCGCTTCATCGCGGAGCCCAGGTTTGAGCGGCGCCCTATGCCGCCGTCAGCGGGCCTTAGCGATCGCCGGGAAGGCTCAGTGCGAAGAAAATCGAGAGCATCCTCAAAAAGCTGTCGATAAGCATAGGGGCTGCAGGTAAAGCGCCCGCATTCGGCGGGTTGATTAACGGCTCGAGCCGCGCGAACCGGCTCTCAGACTCCCGGAATATCGGTGAGGAGGGATAGCTCTGGAGACATTGGAGGAGGCCATCGGTGAATGAAGTTTCGTTTGTAGATTATTATGATCTGATGCAGCTCAGCCCTAACGCGGATCAGGATACGATCCAGAGGATTTTCCGCCATCTTGCGAAGAAGTGGCACCCCGACGGCCGGACAGGCGATCCGGAAAAATTCAAACTTCTCGTCGACGCCTACAAGACCTTGATGAACCCTGAAAGACGCGCCGCCTATGATCTTCGATACCAGAGATTTTGGGAGAGTAAATGGAACCTGGCCGCCGACGCTTCCGACAGCCGGTCTTTCGCGGATGACAAAGATGTGCGGGAGGGTCTGCTGTCCCTTTATTATGTGCAGCGCAGAAGCAAGATGAACGATCCCGGACTGGGGGAAATGGAAGCGGCGCGCCTCATGAGAATCCCCATTCACCTCGTCGAATTTCACATTTGGTACCTCAGGGAAAAGAACTGGATTGAAAGGCTCGAGAATGGACAGCTGGCCATCACGGCCCTTGGCGTCGATCAGGTCGAAAAAGACAGGCTCCGTCTCAGCTCCGATCGCCTGCTGAGCTCCCACAGCTCCGAGCTTGACAAGGACGACTGGAAGCCGGATCGGGACCTCGTGCATTCCATTGCAGTTCATAGCGAGGACCGGCGACAAGGCGAGGCGACTTAGACCACGATTTTTCTTCTGCATGGAACGACTCTGACGGGGTCTGCCGGCGAGGCGGAAAACCGCTTTGCATTCCAGCCCCATTTGCTTCACCTTCATCGCAAACGGATGGGAAAACTCGCGCTCCGCATGTCCGCCTGCTGCTTGCCCATTTGTTTCAGAGCGCCTTTGGGGACACGGGTGACTGTCCCCTTAAAATCCCCCCTTCCAAATCGCGGCTAAGTTTAGTAACATCAACGGGCCTGCGGGCGGTTAGCTCAGCGGCAGAGCATCGGTCTTACACACCGGGGGCCGTAGGTTCAAATCCTACACCGCCCACCACCGGATGGATGGAATCGGCGCCGTCCGGTGCGCGCAGGTCGTGGAGAAAGCCCGATTCATGGATTCGACCTTCCCCCGCTGAATTTTGAGCTTTCCATAAACTATGAACCAGAAGGAAGCTCTGGCATACCTTCGGCAAAAGGGCAACGAGGTGCAGGTCATGCATCTCGGCCTGCACCGCACGCAAAACATGATGGCCGCGCTGGGCGATCCCCACCTCCGATATCCGTCCATCCATATCGCGGGGACCAACGGAAAGGGGAGTGTCGCCGCCTTTGCCGAGTCGATATTGCGGCGCGCAGGTTTGACCACGGGACTATACACCTCCCCGCACCTCGTCCGTGTCGAGGAGCGCATGCAGATCAACGGCCGACCGATTCCGGGGCGGAGGTTCGCGGCGCTGGCGACCCGCGTGCGCGATACGGAAACGGCTCTTCTGGACGCCAAAACCCTGGACCGCCCGCTCACGACTTTTGAATTCCTGACATGTTGCGCGTTCCTGCATTTCGCGGAGAGGAAAATCGACATCGCCGTGATCGAGGTCGGTTTGGGCGGGCTTCTGGACGCGACCAACGTCGTCCATCCCCGGGTTTGCGTGATCACGGGAATATCCCTCGATCACCAGAACTATCTCGGGAATACGCTCGCGAAAATCGCCGTCGAAAAGGCGGGAATCATCAAGGAGGGCGTGCCGGTTGTCTCGGGCGCCGGCCAGGGAGCTCCGCGGCGCGTCATCCGCAAACGGGCGAGAGAAGTCGGCGCGCCGCTTCTGGAACTGGACCGGGACGGCAGGATCCGCATAAGGGGGGACTCGCGCGAGTTTTATTCCTTCGATCTTGAAACCCCCCGGCGAAAATACCGAAACCTTCGCGTCTCCCTCGCCGGCGAGTTCCAGACCCGAAACGCCGCGCTCGCCGTCATGGCCATTGAAGCCCTGCGGTGCCGCAAGGTCGGCGTCCGCGATATCCGCGCAGGCTTGGCCGGGGCAAGGTGGCCCGGCCGGCTGGACGAATACAATTCCGTTCGCCGCACTCTGCTGGACGGGGCGCATAATGCCGAAGGATCACGCCTTCTGAGGGATTTTCTGGTTCGGCGCGGGGAATCCGAAGTGTACTTCGTTTTCGGCGCCATGCGCGATAAGGACATACGCGCGATGGGATCGAACCTTTTCCCTCTGGCCGCCGGCATCCACCTCACGCCGGTGGCGAACTCGCGCTGCGCCGCCCCGGCCGCGATCGCCGCGATGCACAAACGATTCCGTTCGCGCATCCGTGTGCATTCCGACATGAAGGAGGCGTTGAAATCGGCCTGGAGGCAGTGTTCCCCGGCCGGTCTGGTCGTCGTCACGGGCTCTCTGTACCTCGTGGGGAACCTCCTCCCCGCCGTCCGCGCCCGCTGCAGATCCGCATTTCCTGGATAACCTGCAACCCGCCCTTGAAAAATCCGTGAAATCCGCTGCCCGGGACCCCGCGCGGAAAAGAAGCTCTCCGGACCGGGTTGCCCCACGGTCTCAGGACAACGTTGCCCGCACACAACGGCTGGAGTCCCGGGCCTAAATCGTCTTGGGCACTTTTTCCCAGTCCCTTAAAAAGCGCTCGATGCCGATGTCCGTCAGAGGGTGTTTAAGAAGCTGCTCAAGAACCTTGTAGGGCATTGTGGCGACATGCGCGCCGAGCAACGCCGCCTCCCGGATGTGTATGGGGTGGCGGACGCTGGCGACCAGGATCTCGGTCGCAAAACGGTAGTTGGAGAAAATCCTGACGAGGTCGGCGATCAGGCCCATGCCCGTTTCGCTGATGTCGTCCAGCCTGCCCACGAAAGGGGAGACATACGTCGCTCCGAGTTTGGCCGCCACCAGGGCCTGGTTGCAGTTGAAGACCAGCGTGATATTGGTCCGTATGCCGTCCCCGGAGAGCTTTTTGAGGGCCTTCATCCCCTCCAGGGTCATGGGGACCTTGATCACGATGTTTTTATGAAGCGCCGCGAGCTCATGGGCTTCGCGCACCATCCCGGCGGCGTCCGTGCTCACGACCTCAGCGCTGATGGGGCCGTCCACGATGCCGGCGATTTCCAGCAGGATCTCCTTGAAAGGCCGTCCTTCCTTGCTGACGAGCGAGGGATTGGTCGTCACGCCGTCAATCAGTCCATATTCCGCCGCTTTTCGAATCTCTTCAATGTTGGCCGTATCCAGGAAAAATTTCATAACCCCGCCTCCTATGCATCGGGCATATTATGACTTTTTTATCTATGACTTCCTTGCACTTTGCAAGGAAGTTCGGCTTCCAATTCTGAATCAAGCCCTCTTGCGCCATGTTCGGCAGCTTGGCGAGCGCAGCCTCCATACTTATGGACCATGGGGTGCGGCCCCGGGCCGCGCCGAAGAAAGGCCGCGTGGCTCCCCATACGCCGGCGCGTGCACCCATTATGCTGCATGCAATTACACCCTCACGGCAATCCTGTCACTCCTCGAAATCCACGGCGGTCTCGACCGCTCGGCTTTCATTCCCATGCCCGTCGACGGCGATGACGCTGTAGCTCGACGTCTTTGGGGCGCCGCTGTCCCGGTAACTCAAGGCCGCGATCAGTCCGCCATGCAGGGGACGCGGGGCGCTCCCATCATCAGACCTGGCGATTCGATAGCCGGCCACGTCAGGGGAAGGAGAAGGGCTCCATAGCAGGAGAACGCTTTCCCCGTCACGGACGGCCGTGAAATCGGCCGGGGGATCGGGCGGGAAAATATCTCGGGTAACAATTGAAAAAATGTCCGAAACTCGGCTTTCAGCTTGAGGATTTTCTGCTTTCCCAACCGTGCTGACGGCGTAGTAATAGGTCCGGTCGAATTGGAAATTCCTGTCCTCATAAAATGGAGTTTGGACAGGGATGGCATTGATCGGCGCTAGCGGGAGCCGTTTCGGGTCTTCCGACCGGTAGATGTTATAGCCGGCCAGCCGGGCAGGCATGGATCCGTCCATGTTTTCCACGGGCGGCGTCCATTTAATGTTTATGGAATGCTCGGAGACCTCGCCGGAAAGCGCCGTCGGCGCTAAAGGGATCGGGATGGGTCTTATGGCGGCCTGGTTGCTCAATCCCGCGGCCTGATTGCGCTTATTGACGAGAAGCACCCCGTAACGGAAAGTGGACGAATAGATCAGGGATCTTTCAGGCAGCAGGAGCTCGTCGCGGATCACAATGGAGTTTTCACTCCGGTAGTCGGGCAGGCGGGATTCGGGAATGGACAGGATGAGCGCGGCGCGCCGCAGGAATTCCGCTTCCGGCATGGGCGGAGGATCTTCCCCTGTGTCCGGTCCCTCAACCAGGCGGTAGATATCCACGCTCCGCAGGGTGCGCACCGGAGACCCGTCCGTGTTCTCCCCGGGCATGGAAAACGTGATGACAACGGAGTCGGCGAGCTGGCGGGCTGTCAGGTCGCCGGCGGGTTTTGGGATGAGGGCCCTCGGCGGCTGCGGCTCGGCGATCTTGGCGCATCCGGCGCACAGGACCAATCCCCAGACGGATAGAAAAACCAGCGCCGCGGCCGGGGTTTTCATGAGATCGGGCCTCTTTGAGAAATGGGCGCGCCCATTACAGGATATACCGGCTCAAGTCCTTGTCGCGCGCGATACTCCCAAGCTTTCTGCTGACATACTCGGCCGTGATCCGGACGTGTTTCGGCTTGCTCTGTTTCCCCTCGAAGGACACCTCTTCCAGCAGAGCCTCCACAATGGTGTGCAGACGCCGGGCGCCGATGTTTTCGGTGCTTTCATTCACCAGGCACGCCAGCTTGGCGATTTCGCGGATGGCGTCCTCTGTGAAGTGAAGCTTCATGCCCTCCGTCCCAAGCAGGGCCGTGTATTGTTTGACCAGGGCGTTTCTCGGTTCCTTCAGAATCCGGACAAAATCATCCTCGCCCAGCGGCTTCATCTCGACGCGGATGGGGAACCTGCCCTGCAGTTCCGGTATAAGATCCGTGGGTTTGGACACGTGAAAGGCTCCGGCGGCGATGAACAGAATATGGTCCGTGCGCACGATCCCGTAGCGCGTATTGACGCTGGTCCCCTCCACGATGGGGAGAATGTCTCTCTGCACCCCTTCGCGGCTGACGTCGGGCCCGTGTCCCGTTTCACGGCCCGCGATCTTGTCGATCTCGTCCAGGAAGATGATGCCGCTCTGCTCGACCCGATCCAGGGCGATCCGGGCCACCTGGTCCATGTCCACCAGCTTCTGCTCTTCTTCCTGCAGGATGTATTCCGCGGCCTCCTCTACGGGCATGCGCCTCTTTTTCGCCTTGCCTTCGGCCAGGCCCGCGAGCACGTCGCGCATGGTGGACTGAAGCTCCTCCATGCTGGACGCTTCGAAAAACTGGAGGGAGACGGGATTCAGGGCATGCTCGCGGACTTCCAGTTCGACGAGGCGCTGGTTGAGCTTGCCGGCGCGAAGCTGCTTGCGGAGCCTCTCGCGCATCTGCTCGATCCGGGCCAGGTCCCTGCCGCTTTCGATCGGGCTTTTCTCGCCGGGGATGTTCTGAAGAGCGGCCAGAAGCAGGTCCAGGAGGCGCTCCTCCGTGTTCTGCTCCGCTTTATCCTCGATCTCCTCGATCTTTTCCTCGCGCACCATGTCCACCGCGATCTCCACGAGATCGCGCACCATCGATTCCACGTCGCGCCCCACATAGCCCACTTCGGTGAATTTTGTGGCTTCCACCTTGAGGAAAGGCGAGTTGGCGAGGCGCGCGAGGCGGCGCGCGATCTCGGTCTTCCCGACGCCGGTGGGCCCGATCATGATGATGTTTTTGGGGGCGACTTCTTCCGCCATCTCGTCGTCCAGTTTTTGACGCCGAATGCGGTTGCGCAGGGCTATGGCGACGGCCTTTTTGGCCGCCTGCTGTCCCACGACGTAACGGTCCAGCTGCCGGACGATCTCCCTGGGAGACATCTCGTCCAGGCCGCGCGGCGGGAGTCTGCGATGCCTAAAACGTCGCGCCATTGTCTATCACCGTTTGCATAGAGGTGCGACAGTAATCCATTGCCCCGGCGAAGCGGGAGGGTTTGGATCGCCGATCCCCGGCGCCGGTCCCGGGCCTACAGCTCTTCGACGAGGATTTCGCTGTTTGTGAATACGCATATCTCACTGGCGATCTTCAAGGCCTCCAGGGCTATCTTCCCGGCAGGGAGGCGGGTGTGGCGCAGAAGGGCGCGTGCCGCGGCGAGAGCGTAAACGCCGCCGGACCCCACGGCCAGAACCCCGTCATCGGGTTCAATGACGTCGCCGGTCCCGGAAAGCAGGTAAATGGACTTGCCGTCCGTGGCGAGCAGAAAAGCCTCAAGATGACGCAGGGCCCGGTCCGTGCGCCATTCCTGGGCGAGTTCCACGGCCGCGCGGCTCAGGTTGCCCTGGAACTGCTCCAGCTTGGCCTCCAGGCGCGCAAAAAGCGCGAACGCATCCGCCGTCGCGCCGGCAAAACCTACAAGCACGCGATCGTTGTAAACGCGGCGTATTTTCTTGGCGCTCTGCTTGAGGACCGTGTCGCCCAGGGTGACCTGCCCGTCGCCGGCGATGACGATCCGGTTGCCGCGCCGCACGAGAAGGACCGTTGTTCCATGAAAGACTCTGTTCCCCGATTTCATAACAAGGCAGTATAGACAGCGCGCCGAAGCACTGTCAAACTGATTGCGGCCGGCGCACGGCTCTGGAGAGGCGTGCTCACGAAAAGAGGGAAGTATGTGCGGACGGGTCTCCAGACCCGTCCGTCT
>CAYZTZ010000054.1:0-21024 GCA_964481255.1 uncultured Acidobacteriota bacterium
CGAGCCCTGCGCTCCACCCTATTGTCCCTGGAACCGGACTGTTTCAAGGATTCTCCCGAAGGTGCCCTGATAGCCGTTAAAATCCTGTTCCGGGGCTACAAACACGAAGTACACCAGTCCTTCAGGACGCAGGACGGCAACCAGCCAATCCACTTCGCGGCCCCCCAGCGGGGAATCATTCGTGAAGTAAATCGATCGGGCCGTCCGGCCCCCGACACGTATCTGTCCCGAATCTTTCGCGAGGCGCATGGCGCCGTTGGACTTCTGAAGAGCCTGAACCAGCTGGTTCGTCGCCTCTTCCAGACCAGCGCTCATCCGCCGCCCCGCGCGCGGAACATGGACGGCCATCATCATGCCGTAGGCCAGAGACTCCATGGTTCCCGTGTCGACAAGCCCTCTGTCCGGCGCCAGAATGAAGCCCTCATCTTCCCTGTAGGCGACCCAGTTGTCGGGATGGTTCAGTCTCATGTTGCCGGCCTCAAGGCTCTGAAAGCGGCTGGAGGGCCTCGCAGGAGGGCTGATTCGCCCCGGGCCGGGCCGCGGCCCCTGATCCGCGCCGGTCCTGGGAGCGGCCGGCAGGGATCTCACCTGTTGCCGTATGCGGACGAACTTATTGCTGTTGCTCACGGCGCGAAGCTTCGGAGCCCCCAGTTTCGCGATCTCGTTGTTGATATTCTGGATTCGGTTTTCCGGATTGGGGTGGCTGCTGAAGAAATCCGTCCCCCCTCTCGATTCCAGTTTTTCAAAGAAAGTCGCCACATGGCGCGGATCGTAGCCGGCGTCGTAGAGTATCTGCGTGCCCATCAAATCAGCCTGACGCTCGTCGTCCCGCGAATATTTCAGCAGGACCGAATTGAGCGTGAAGCCCGCCCCAAGCTGAAGCAGGGCGGAGCGGAAGGAATTGCTCCCCAGAACTCCCCCCAGGATTAAAAGCGGAAACTGCGCCAGATATTGCTTGGTGGCCTGATTCGTGCCGTGGCGCAAGGCCACATGCCCGATTTCGTGGCCGATCACTCCCGCCAGCTCCGCTTCGTTGTCCGCGGCTTCGATGGTTCCGCGGTTGATATATAGAAAGCCCCCGGGAAGCGCGAAGGCGTTGATGCCGGGATCATTGACGCATTTGAACTGATAGGGGTATTTTTCGCCCGGGGCATAGGCGGCAAGCTTTTTACCCAGCCTGTCCAGATAACCGTCGACCCCCGGGTCGTTCAGCATCGGAAGCTGCTTCTCCGCTTCCTGAGCGGCCTGCAGTCCCAGTTCCACGTCCTGTTGCGGCGTGAACAGGTTCCGGCCGGGCTTGAGCTCTGTGCGTTGAGCCGAACCGACAGCGGCCGAAGCGCAGATAATGACGACAACCAGGAAAGCAAGATTCCCATACCTCCGAAAGTCGCTCATAGGAACACCTCCTGCTGAGTTCCAGTTTATATGAATCCGGCGCCCCTATCCATTCAAAGGGCATTCCCACGGATCCGACGGATTCCTGAAAAATCGCGATTTCGGGAAATGGGCGGCGGTGTGAAGTGCGGACCGGAGGCGCCTATCGGCCCCGGTCGGGCAGATGCACCGTAATGGTGCGCTCCACGCCCTTGCGCACAAGCTTCAGCTCAAGCCGCGATCCCCAGTCCCGCTTTTCGAGGCAGGAAGCAAAACTGGAGGCATCCGTGACGGGCTGCCCGTCCATCGCGACAATGATATCGCCGACAAGGACTCCGGCCAGATCGGCGGGCATTTGCTTGGCGACATCGATGACCAGGAGGCCGCTCTGCCGCGGCAGCTGCATGGCATCGGCCAGCGCCGCGTTCAGAACGATCGTGTCGAGGCCGACCAGAGGCTGCGGGCCGAGACGCCTCGTCCCCGTTCTCGCCGCATCCAAAGAGGAATTCAGAGCGTCCTGCAGATGGAACGCCAGCCTTCCGCGGAACGGTTGATTCCTGCGCGCCTCGATGACGGCGCGCAGCGTCAGCGGCTTCCCTGCCCTGATGATGTCCAGAGCGGCCTGGGACCCTATGGCGCTGTCTTGAACAAGCTGGATGAAGTGCCGTGAATCGGCGACAGGCCGACCGTTGAATCGGATCAGAAAGTCATTGGGCTCGAGACCGGCCCTTTGCGCGGGGCTTTCCGGTTCAATCCCCTGGACGACGACTCCCGTATTCTGTTCAAGCGACGAGTCCGCGATGAATACTCCCAGCCAGCCGGCTCGAATATGGCCACCTTTTCCGATGATTTTCTCCGCCGACTCGAGCAGACGCGAAATGGGGTACACGACCGCCCGGATGCCCACGGGATCCTGGCTGGCGACGAACCCCAGAATACGGCGATCCGCCGTGAGCAGCGGAAGACCGGTATCGGGGAAAGGGCGGCTGACCTTCATTGTCCAGCCGCCGCGAGCCGAAAGTCCCCGGGTTGTCCCGACTGAAAGGATCTGCGACTCGTGATATTGCGAGGGGCCCGTCCGCCCCCAGACCGGCGCGACCACCGTGGCCCCATCTTTCAGCTCGCAGTCCAGGCAGAGAGGCGTTTTCCTGAGATTCGCCGCCGACAGTCTGATGACGGCCACGCCGTTGCTCTCGTCGATCCCGATCAGCCTGCCCTTCAGCTTTTGCCCTCCTGTCGCAAGGACCTCGATCCTCGGTTCACGATCGGAAATGGCAGCCCAGTGGTAACCCAGAAAGGTCATGATATGGCCCTTGCCGTCGAGAACGATCCCCGTGGAGGAAAAGACCTGAATAATAACAGGGCTGTAATCCTTGATCCGCTGCCCGTTGATCTCGACGACATCCTCCGGCCCGCGAGTTTCCGTAATGATATTGACGCGGACCAGACCGAGTTCGGCGTCCAGGTCCGGTGTCAGGAAGAGGCTTATCGCCCAGGCGCTGCTCGCCAGGGCGGCCCACAGGAGAGACGCCGCAAAGAGGGGGATGGATCGGAGGACTATTGCGGGTGCCATGGCGGGTTCAATGGCTTACATTCCGAATGAAATACTCCTCGGACGTCTGCCCGTAATGCATCCGGATCTTTTTGGGCAGCCGAACGGTTATGGGGAGATCGTCCGGTCCGGCCAGCACATGCTCCACATATTCCGTTTCGGCAAACTCCGGTTCCGGGGCCGATATCCGGCGCGTCGCGCGCGCCTGCGGATCGGCAGTTTTTTTCACGTGCGTCAACCCGGCGGCGGCCTCCGCGACCGGCGCCGGCTCCGGAACGACGGCTTCCCGATTCGCGGCGGAACCTTCGGCGGGACGGGGCGCGGAGTGATTATTGGAAACCAGCGCGGGGACGGGGGCCTTCCCGGGAAACGCAATTCGAATCAGGTGAAAAGCCACGATGCCGATCATGGTAAGGCTGAGAGCGACCAGGGCCAGTTTGCGTGGCGAAGGCCATTCGATGCCGTAGACCCAGAACCTGCGGATCAGAGCGAAGCCTTCCCGGGCTTTTCTTTTCCCGATCTCGTTCATGACGGAGGCTTCAAAGTCCGAGGGGGCCCTGACGCGCCCGATTTCACGCGCCATCTGTTTCAGCTCCTGCGCGCCGGCCATTTCCCTGCCGCAGCGGATACACTGTCGGGCGTGGCGCTCCATCCGGAAGCGCGCGGCGAAATCCAGGCCCCCCTCCAGGTAATCTTCAAGGCTTTTCTCAAACTTGCGGCAGTTCATGGTTTCTCACCCACCATAATGCTCGAGTTTTCTCTGCAGCAGATCCCTCGCCCGATGGAGCCGGGACTTGACGGTCCCGGGCGAGCACCTCAGCACCCTGGCGATCTCCTCGTATGGGAGCTCCTGAACCTCCTTCATTATGAAAGCCGTCCGGTATTTCTCGGGCAGGGACCGTATCGCGTCCTGAAGGACCCTGCCGGCTTCCCTGCGAAGCATCTCGTCGCGGGGGTTGCGCCGGGTGTCCCGTATCTCCAGTTCCGGACCTTCCTCGTCCGCCTCCCGCCTCCGCCCCCAGACGTTCCTGTAAAAGACGCTTCCCCGGCGCTTGCGGTAGCGCATCTCGTCGATGGCCAGATTCGTCGCGATGCGGTATATCCAGGTGGAAAACTGGTACAGGTTGCTGTATCGGCTGAGATTCCGATAGACACGCAGGAAAGTGTCCTGGCAGAGATCCACGGCGACATCGTAGTCGCCCACCATCATGTGGAGATAGTTGGTCAGAGGGTCCTTATACCGGGTCACAAGCTGCGCGAACGCTTCGTCATTGCCGGACAAAAACTCCTTCACCAGGCTATTGTCCGTGCAAGACTCGTCCCCGCTGAGTTCCAGATCAATGCTCGGCGCCTGAACGGCTTCTTCCCGGAACTCGGAAGCCAACCCCTACCCCCTCCAGAAATCCGCAACCCGAGTCTGCGGACCAGCTCCAAAGCTGCGATCCATTGGGATTGCAGACCTTTTGATAAAACTGCAACTCATTTAACGTAAGCGACGGAGCCAGGTTCCGTTTTATTTCATATCCATCCAGTTATCGGCGATATTCAGATCCACCTTGAGAGGCACCAGAAGCTCGGCCGCCCCCTCCATCTCCTGCCGCACAAGGCTGCGCACATCCTCGACCTCCGCCTCGGGAGCCTCCAGCACAAGCTCATCATGCACCTGGAGTAAAATTCTAGCTGAAAGACGCCCTTTCAGCAAAGCCCGGTGGACGCGTATCATCGCGATCTTGATGATATCCGCCGCCGTCCCCTGGATGGGGCTGTTGATCGCAGTCCGCTCGGCGAAACTTCTTAATGTATAGTCCTTGCTATGGATATCCGGAATCTGCCGCAGCCGCCCGAACAGGGTTCTCGTGTAGCCAAGCCGGCGCACCTCCTCAAGAGTCCTGTCGATCCAGGCCCGCACGCCGCGATAACGATTAAAATAGGCGTCGATGAAGGATTGGGCGTCCTCCCTTGAGATGCCAAGCGTCTGAGCGAGGCCGAAGGCGGAAAGCCCGTACACGATGCCGAAATTGATGACCTTGGCCCGGCGGCGGCATTCGGCCCGATTCGCAAGTTCCGCTTCGCTGAACACCTCGCGCGCCGTTCTGTCGTGGATGTCCTCTCCAGCCCGAAAGGCTTCGACGAGAACCTCGTCCGCGGAAAGGTGGGCTAGAACCCTCAATTCGACCTGCGAGTAATCCGCTGAAATCAGGAGATTTCCCTTTTCGGGGACGAAGGCACCCCGAATCAGCCGTCCCAGCTCCGACCTGATGGGAATATTCTGCAGATTGGGATCGGAACTCGAAAGGCGCCCTGTGGCGGCCCCGGTCTGGTTGAAGGACGTGTGGACCCTGCCCGTCTTGGGATCGATCAGGGCAGGGAGAGCGTCCACATAGGTCGATTTAAGCTTGGACACCTGCCGGTACTCGAGTATCAGACGGGGAAGCTCATAGCCCTGGGCAAGCTCTTCCAAGACCGACTGGTCGGTGCTGTAGCCTCCCGTCTTGCGCGTCTTTTTCAGGACCGGGAGATTCAGCCTCTCGAACAGAACCTCCCCGAGCTGTTTGGGGGAGTTGATATTGAACTCCATGCCCGCCGCCTGATAGATCTTCTGCGTCACCTCCGCCTGCTGCTTTTCCATGGCGGAGGACATCCTCTGCAGCATGCCGCGGTCGACCTTGATGCCGACGCGCTCCATGGCCGCGAGAACAGGCACGAGGGGAAGCTCGATGTCCTCATAGACCTTGCGCAATTCCAGCTGATCCAGACGCAGGCTCAACGGCCCGTAAAGCCGGCGGACCGCATCGACCCGCATCGTAAGGCTTTCGGCGATCTTCTCCGGTTCGGAACCAAGCAGGTCCTGGCCGTGCGTTTTTTCCTCCGGCAGAGACAGATGCAGCTTTTCCAGAGCCCAACGACCCAGGGAATAATCGCCCACATTGGGCTCCGTGAGAAACGCCATGAGCATCAGGTCGTCCATCCAGCCGGACTCCTGGGGGATAGTTTCGCTCTGCGAGAGGAGAAGAAGCTTGGCATCCCAGCAGACCTTCCTCTGCGCCGCGTTCTGCATAATGCGGCTCCAGCACCGCGCGCCTTCCCCGCTTTTCAGATCGAGCAGGACGGCGTCGCCCGAGTCTGCCTGGACGCAGGCGGTCTCGGCGATTTTCCGGCCCAGCAGACCGTCCGCATAGCGTAGCGCCAGATACAGTCTGGCCTCCCCGCCGAGGATCTCCGGTAACTCTCCGGGACCGGACTCGACGAGCCATTTTCCCCTCACGGGCTCCGTGCGCTCCTTCTCCAAGAACTCCTGCATCAGGGACTTGAATTCCAGTTCCGAAAACAGTTCCAGGGCTGCCTCGCGGTCCGGGGGACTCAGCGTCAGGGCCTTTAGATCGAGCTCCAGCGGCAGATCGCGCCGTATCGTGGCCAGTTCCCGGCTCATCCGGATCAGTTCAGCGTTTTGCCGAAGGCTTTCCTGCTGGGCTCTTTTCCTGACCTTGTCCCAATTCCGCAGAAGGTTCTCGATGCTTCCGAAGCCCTGAATCAGCTCCCGGGCGCCTTTCTCCCCGATGCCCGGAGCCCCGGGGATGTTGTCGACCGAGTCGCCCCAGAGACCCAGAAGGTCCGGGACCTGGTCCGGACGCACGCCGAGCCTTTCCTCCACCTTGCGCGCGTCGAGGATGGCGTCCTTCATGGCGTCGAAAACCAGGACACGGTCCGAAACCAGCTGAAGCATATCCTTGTCGCCGGTCACGATCACTGTCTCAAGCCCCTGTTCGGCCGCCTTTTTCGAGAGAGTGCCGATTACGTCATCGGCCTCGTATCCGGGGTGGCCGATAACGGGAACGCGAAAAACCCGGCAGACCTTTTCGATGTAGGGAATCTGCTGAATAAGATCCGGGGGCATCGGCTTTCGGGTCGCCTTGTATGCCTGATACTGCTCGTGCCTCACGGTGGGGCCTTCAAGATCCAGAGCGACGCCGATGTAATCCGGCTTCTGCTCCTGAATCAGCTTGCGCAGCATCGACGTGAAGCCGTAGACGGCGTTTGTCGGGAGTCCCTTGCTGTTGCTCAGGTTGCGTATCGCATAATAGGCCCTGTAAATATGGGACATGCCGTCGATCAGAAAAAGTCGTCCGGGACTCAACCCAGTACCCTCTCTTTCCTGCGGGCGCCCGCATGTCGCTGCGAACACGCGCCCATTATGGGCCATCCGCAAACTCATGTTCAGGCACAGACACAAAGGTCCGGCATACACCGCCGGCGGCGAAAGGCGTTTAAATAGAACCCTCGATGCTTTTCGATGAACGGCCGCGGGGCGGGCGCCGGAACGCTTCAAGGCTCCACCGGTCGATCCCCTCGTCGTGGCGGAGCAGATAGAGGTTGCCGTCCCCGGCCCGCAGACGGAAATACCGGGACGAAGGGCCGTACCACTGATCCTCGATCTCGACGACGTCCAGAACCTGTTCTCCGAGGGTGAAGCGCACCGGCCTCTCCTCGCCCCGGTACCCGCAATAGCACTCCACCTTGATGTCGCTCATGGGCCGCCGATCCTTTTCTTGGCGCGCGGGTGGCACGATTCATAGACGCGAACCAGTTGTTCGACCGACACGTGCGTGTACTTCTGCGTCGTGGAGAGGCTCTCATGCCCCAGCAATTCCTGGATCGCGCGCAAATCGGCTCCGGCGTTCAGCATGTGGGTGGCGAAAGTATGCCGCAGGGTGTGCGGATGCACGCGCAGCCTCTGCGCCAATCCGGCGACGTAGCGGTCCACGATGTTTCCCACGCTTCTGGCCGTCAGCCTTCCGCCGCGGAAATTCAGGAAAAGGGCCGTCCCGCCGGGCGCCGCCGCGCCGGGTTTCGGGGACCGGGCGCGCACCAGCTTGTCGCGGACCCGCAGATACGCCTCCAGGGATTCCGCCGCCTTCCTGCCGAAGGGGACGATGCGCTCCTTTCTCCCCTTTCCCATGCACCGGACGAGGCCCTCGCCCAGGCTGATGTCTCCGAGGTTCAGTCCGACCAGTTCGCTGACTCGCAGGCCGGCGGCGTAGAGCAACTCAAGAATCGCGCGATCCCTTTTCCCGAGGTCGGTACTCGTATCCGGCGCCTCGATAAGGCTCTCCACAACGTCCAGTGTCAGATAATCCGGCAAAAGGTTCTCCTGTTTCGGCGACGCGACGCTCCTTGCCGGATTGGCCCCCAGAACTCCCTGAACCGACAGATACTTCATGAAGGACCTCAGGGACGCCAGTTTGCGCGCGATGGAGGACTTCCGGTTTTTTTTCCGGTAAAGCTCCCCCATGAACTCGCGGATGGTCAGGTTGTCGATCTGAGCCGGCTCGGGCGCCGGACGCGAGTTGCCGCCGGCCGCGGTCGTCAGATAGAGAAGGAACTGCCGCAGGTCGGAGGCGTAATTCCGGAGGGTATGCGGAGAGGCATTTTTCTCATAGCGAAGATGTTCCAGATACCGCTCCATCCACGAGGCCAAAGCATCCGCCGCCATTGCAATGCCTCCCGTCAGCTTCCGATCGTTTGAACCCAGCGGTCCATTTGCCGGACGGCGTGTTCGATCTGAAGCCGCCGGCGCTCCCTTCTGTCCTTCACGCGCCGCCCGGGGTCCGCCGGAACTTCCGGCAAGAGACCGAAACTGATGTTAGCCGGCTGGAAATCGTCCGCGCCCGCCGAAGCGACGAAGCACGCCAGGCTGCCGCAGGCCGTTTCACGCGGCGGGACCGCGGGCTCCAGGCCGAGGGCCAGGCGGCTCGCGTTGATGCCCGCCAAAAGCCCCGTGGCCGCCGATTCCACATACCCCTCCACCCCGCATAGCTGTCCGGCAAAAAACAGCTCCGGCCTCTTCCGGCTCTGCAGCGTCGCGAGGAGAAGACGCGGCGCATTGATATAGGAGTTTCGATGGATCTGCCCGTAGCGCAGGAACTCGGCCTTTTCAAGACCGGGAATCATCCGGAACACCCGTGTCTGCTCGGAAAACTTCAGATGATTCTGGAAACCGACCAGATTGTAGCAGTCCGCCATGAGATTCTCGAGCCGCATCTGCACCGCGGCATAGGGCCGCTTTCCCGTGCGGGGATCCACAAGGCCCGTCGGTTTCATCGGGCCGAACCGGAGCGTATCCACCCCCCTGCGCGCCAGTTCTTCAAGGGGAAGACAGCCCTCGAAATAGGCCGGCCTTTCAAAGGGACGCAGAGGCACGGATTCGGCGCGGGTCAACGCTTCGTGGAACCGGAGGTATTCCTCCCGGGAAAAGGGAGCGTTGAGATAGTCGCCTCCGCCCTTCCCGTAGCGCGATGCCTGAAAGAGCTTTGAAAAATCCAGCGTGGCGGCGTCCACGATCGGGGAAATCGCGTCATAGAAATACAGGTTTTCGGCGCCCGCGAAACGCGCGATGGATTCCGAGAGCGCTTCCGATGTCAGGGGCCCCGTGGCCACAATCGCAATGCCCGAGTCCGGAATCTGCGTCACCTCCTCACGGATAACGCGGATCCGCGGGATACTGAGGAGCTCCTCCGTGAGACGCCGGCTGAACAAGTCCCTGTCGACGGCCAGGGCGTGACCGGCCGGAATCCTGGTGTCGTCCGCGATGCGCAGGAGCAGACTGTTGAGACGCCGCAATTCCCCCTTCAGAAGATGGGGCGCCGTCCCCGGCAGGTCCGACTTGAAGGAATTGCTGCACACAAGTTCGCCCAGCAGACCGGTCCTGTGAGCGCGAGTGGATGTCCCGGGCCGCATTTCGTAGAGATGGACGTCGAGCCCCCTGCGCGCTATCTGCCAGGCGGCCTCCGCGCCGGCGAGGCCTCCGCCGATGACGGTAACGTAGGGCGTCATTCACTGATTTTAGTGGATGATGCCGCCTGGGACAATACCGCGGTTGGGTCCCGGGACAATTTCCGGCCCGCGGCCCTTCGTCCGATCCCGCGAGCGATAACTGCAGCCGGACCATCGACGGCTCTGCCCCTTCGGAGAACGGGCGGTTTGGCGAATGAAGCTACAGGGATTCGGCGGCCCCGCCGAATCCCCGGACCGTTCTCCCGCACCGGCGCCCCGCGGATGCCGTTGCCCGTTCACCACCCGGTTTTTGCTCATGTTCCGAAAGGGGCATGGCGATAAGAAAAACATTGTAAAACAGCGGGGGCGAAGCGTGTCCCGATACAGGCGTTTTGAAAGGACGGCAGGCAACATTACGCGCGCCGACGGAGGCTTTTCCCTGGTCGAGCTGACCTTGATCGTAGGCGTGTCCGTGGTCCTGATGGCCATCTCCATCCCGGTCCTGTCGTCCTCGATGAGAGACATGCAGCTTGCCTCCGACGCCAGAAAAATCGCGACATCCCTCGCGGTCGCCAGAATGAGCGCCACGGCGCACATGACACACTGCCGCCTGCTGTTCGACCTTGACGGCAACGACTGGAGGCTGGAAAGACTTAACAGGAGCACGGGACAATTCGAGCTCCAGCAGGCGGACAACGCGCTGTCGAGCGAGATCGCCACGAGCGGCATAGCCTTTAAAAGCAATTCCAGCACGGCGCCGCCGGGATTTCCCACCGCGTCGTCGACCGCGATCACCTTCAATTCCAGGGGAATCCCCATCGACGGGGCGGGCGTGCCCTCGGCCGACAATATCATCTACCTGTCCAAAGGGGACGCGGATTTCGCGGTGAGCGTGTCGCTGGCCGGCAAAGTGCAGTTGTGGAGACTGAAAGACGGGCAATGGGTGGCCCAATAAAACGTGCGGCAGTTCCATGCATAAGCGCCTGAGAGACGAAAGCGGGATCACGTTGGTGGAGTCCATGATCGCCATGCTGATCATGCTCGCCGGCCTTCTGGCCATGGCGCAGGTCATCACCTTCTGCGTCGTCGCCGGCAAAACCTACGGCCGGGACGCGACCAAAACCACGGCGTCCGCCCACGACAAGATGGAGGAACTGACCGGCCTCGATTTCTCCGACACTACGGCCAACGTCGCGGTGGATGCGCCCTTCCCCGCCAACGGCTCGGGATTGTCGGCCGGCGGAAGCATCGCCCCGTCCGCCCCGGTCCCCGGGTACGCGGACTACCTTGATTTTACCGGTTCGAGAACCACGGCGGCCGCCGCGGCTTATACGCGCCAATGGCGGATCATCGACAATTCCTCGAGCCTCAAGACCATCATGGTTTCGGTTACCAGCAACAGGAGTTTCGAATTCGGCGAAGCTCCTTCGACCGTGCTTGTGACTCAAAAAACGCCTTAGCACCGCGGGAGGGAATCACAGCGATGGAACTCGAATCCCGGATCAGGTCGCAGGACGGTTTTTCGCTTATCGAGCTGATGGTTTCCATCCTGATCCTGATACCGGTGATGGCGGCGGCCCTGAGCCTGTTCTCGGTCGGGGTCCGCCAGCAGGCGTCCGAACAGACAAGCGTGGACGCCAATCAGGAAGCGCGCTCCGGCCTGGAAATGATGTCGATGGAAATTGCTCAAGCAGGCTCCCACGGAGACCGCAGCACGGTGACGACGTCCTCCGTTTCGGCATCCACCAGTCCACAGGCGGTCTCGGTCGCCGCTTCGGCGGGGTTCACGGCCGGAGACTGGGTGGACGTGGACACCGGTTCCAACCTGGAAACGGTTCAACTCACCGCCGTCGGAGACGGCACGCTCAGCGCCGTTTTCCGTGTGGCGCACGCGAGCGGCGTCCCCGTCCGCCTCTTCGCCCTTCCCTTTATCAACGGGATCATCCCGCCGCCGGGCCTTGGCGCGGATTCGTCCGCCGCGGTGACGACCCTGCGGTTCTTCGGAGACATGGTCGGGGATTCCAATCTCTATTACGTCGAATACTCCTATGACAGCGACAACAACCAGATCACCCGCTCCATGACCCCGATCACACAGTCCGCCAAAAACGAGGCGCTGCCGATCGTGCGCAATGTCAAGCCCGGCACTGTCGGTTTCACCCTGTATACCAACGGACTGGGCATCGTGAACTCCGCCGCTATAAAAATGACCGTTCAGAACACATGGAAGAGCGGAACGAAATACCATGAGACCGAGCTGTCCACGAGGGTTGTGATTCCCAGCGCCGCCGCGGCGTCCACTCTGCTCGAGGAGCTTCACGCCTATGGCGGTGTGAACCGATTCACCGCCACCCCTTCGCGGGTGACCACATGGGCCGGCCAATATGAATACGAGGAACCCTGAGAGAAACATGCGGACTCAGAATGAGCAGGGAGCGGTCCTGGTTACCACTCTGCTGTTCCTGCTTGCCTTGGGCGTGCTGTGCACCGCCCTGGTCTTTACGGTTCAGAACGAGATGCGGGCCAGCACCGCCTATCGGCACAGCCAGCAGGCGTTTTACGTCGCGAACGCGGGCATCCAGAGGGCTGTCCAATGGTACGCCGGTTCCTACGTACCCCACACACCCTCCTCCGATTACGACATGACGACTCTTCCCGTCGGCTTTTCGGGGAGCGACGTGGTTCTTGCCGGCCAGACCGGCAGCACAAGCGTTTACCCCGAAAGCGCCGTCGCCGGCGCCTTCGCGGCCGAATTTGCAAATAAAACGCTGCAGGCGGACGAGCGCAACTTCGGCACCTACGCCGTGAACGCGACGCTCTTGAAGCACCGGCCCGCCACTTTCATCGATCCCACGACGTTCAACTCCTATGCGTCCGCACTCGAACGCTGGCGCATCGACAGCATCGGATATTGGGGAGATTTCGACGACCCCCTCGGCATCGCCCGGATCACCGCCGTCATTGAAAACAGCGGGAACGCTCTGTTCGACCGGGCGCTCTGGGGCATCGATTCCGTGGACCTGGGCGGCACCGTCTTGATCGACAGCTATGATCCTGATCTCGGGCCTTACGGTGGAACCAATGTCGGCAATAATGGGGCGATCGGCACCAACGGCTCCGTCACGGCAAACGGCACCGTCGATATTTATGGGGACATGGCCTATGGGCCCTCGGGGACCTATACCCTCGGCCCGAATTCAAGGGTCTATGGCGACATCATCCACCTGCAGCAGCCCCGCTATTTCCCTCCGATCCCATCTTTTTCCGTCGGCACGACGGACCTGAACATCAAAAAGGGCACGACAACCATCGGTCCGGGCGCTTACGGCGACGTAAACATCGGCGCCAAGGGCACGCTGGCTCTTCAGCCCGGGGTCTATTATTTCGACTCACTGACGGAAAGCTCTACAGGGACATTGACCGTCAGCGGCGACACAACAATATTCGTCAAGAGCTCCCTGGACCTGAGCGGCCAGGGGGTTATCAACCCCATGGGTGATCCCACCAAGCTGACGGTTTATTATGCGGGCACCAGCCGGGTTGACGTCGTCGGCGGCTCGTCCGCCTTTCTCGAGATGTACGCCCCGAACGCCCCGATGAAGCTTGTCGGCACAAGCAATTTTTTCGGGTCCTTTATCGGGAAAACGGTCACCATCCAGGGCACGCCCGACGTTCATTTCGACGAGGGATGCCTGGACGACAACCTAGTTCAGAGGCCGTTCCGGTTGATCAACTGGTCGCAAAACGTATATTGATTCTCCCCTCCATTTCGACGATACGCCGCTCTTTTTGATTGCCATACGTCCCGCCTTGTTGAAACATTGCACGGGCGGTCCATTGAGTTTTCATCCGGAGCCGGGCGATGTCCCCACGTATAGTGAATAACCATCCGCAAGCATGCAGCAGGATAGACTACTGGTCGATCCGGGCGCAAAGGCCCGGAGCCACAACGCCGCCGGGCCTGGCTTCCCCGCAAGATCTGCAGCCCTTCTCGAAATATGCGCGAGAGCTCCGCCATGCGCAGAACGCATCGGGCAAACGAGGCCTCATCCTGGGATCGACGCGTCAGACCGTCGACTGGTGCCGGGAAAACGGTTTGCGGGTCGCCCTTATGGACTTCAGCGAACCCTCCGCCGGGAGAATTCTGTCCGCTCATCGGGATTGGGACGATCTTGATATCCTGATCGACGACTGGCTCTCGACCGGGGAGCCGGACGGCTCTTTTTGCTGGGCGGCCGGCGACGGCGTCGTCGCCGCCTCCGGATCGGGCCGCGAGGCGAGGCGGCTTTTCCGGCAGATCCAGCGTCTCCTGATCCCCGGCTCCATCGTTATCCTGCGCCATTTCGTCCGCCCGGATCCGACGCCCTGCGCGTCGGAGATTTTCGCCCGGCTCGAGGCTGGAAAAATCTATTCCTTCAGCGCTCTGCGCATCCGGCTCGCGCAGGCTCTGCAGGGTTCCTTTAAGGACGGAATCTATACCCGGGACGTCTGCCGTGTGCTCGATGAAAACGGGATGCTCGACGAGCATTGCATTGAGCGCTTCGGCTGGGACCGGTCGAATGTGACGGCGCTCGACTCTTGGAAAGTCGAGGGTGTCTCCCTGTGCTATCCGACGCTTGAGGAATTGAGGGATCTGGCGCACCCTTTTTTCCAGGAATTGGAGGTGCATTACGGCACCTATGAAATGGCCGAGCTGTGTCCCACGATCGTGTACAGAACGCGGATTTAGAAGGATCCCGGCTATAGACGAGTCCCTCGAGTTCTGCAAAAAGGCCGTCCATGGAATTCCGGTGAATCCTGGAACCGGAATTCCTGCGGGTTTACGAGCGGCTCACGGGAGCGCAATCCCTTCCCTTCGGACGTAGGCGCCGAATTGCATGTCTTCTTCCTGGATGTGCCGGACCAGCCAATTGCCGAGGAATATGTCAACGGCTTTAGTCAGCTCCGGCGTGACCCCTTCCTCTTCAAAATCCTTGACGAGCCCGCTCAGAGTGGCCCGCAGTTCGTCATGTTTCGCCTTGTGCTCCGGCAGGGCGGGGTATCGGCTTGCGTCCATGTACCCTTCTTCGGTTGAAAAATGGGTTTGGGTGTAATCGATAAGAAAACCGATCGTCTTCATGACCTGTATCCGGTTGTGCTGGGACGCAAGAATGTCCACGGTGTCGTTGTAGTGCTTCACCCATTGCCTGTGCTGATTGTCGATCCGCTCAATGCCCACGGAGAGGCTGTCTTGCCATTGGATCTTCGCCATAGCTGCGTCTCCTCGAATCCTGTAAAGCGCCGGGGCCCGAAAGCCGGCGGCATGCCGCCTTTTGCGGCGCTGCCGGTAGCATCCTAGCAGACGTTTGCGCCCCAGGGCCACGGGAATGTAAACATTCCGTCGGGATTGCGGCTCCGATAACGATAAGAATGGATGTGCGGGAAAACAGTGCGGACGGCAAATCGACCGGCGGCGACCGTTTCCCGGAGCTTTGCCGCCGAGGCCGCGCTTGTTGCATCGCGCCCCGGCGCCTTGATAAAGTAGGCGGGAGAAGCCGGGACGGATATTGAAAAAGCAGTCAGACCCGCAGGTCGGAGCAGGCGGGGAGCGGAGCGGGGTTCGGATTCATGCTGACGGCCGGGGAGCTTCTTTGGATCCTGATCAGCTACGGCGTGGGATGCTTCACGGCGGGCTATTACCTGGTGCGTCTCCGGACGGGACAGGACGTCCGCAGCCAGGGGAGCGGCGCGGTGGGCGCGCGTAACGTCGGTCGCCTGCTGGGCCCGGGAGGCTTCCTCGCGACGTTCCTGCTGGACTTCGCCAAAGGGGCTTTGGTCGTGATAGGCGCCAGATACTTCCGGCTCAGCGGCGGCGCCGTCATAGGTTCCTTTCTCGCCGTGGTAGTGGGGCACACCTTCCCCGTTCAGTTGCGATTTCGCGGCGGCAAAGGCGTCGCGACATCCATCGGGGCGCTGTTCGCGTACAACCCCTGGCTCACGGGGATCCTGGCGGCTGTCTTCCTGCCGCTCTTCGCGCTGATGCGCAATCTCACGCTGGCGGGGCTGCTCCTGTACGCCCTGGCGCCTCTGGCGGCGTTCTTCGCGGGATGGAGCCGAGCCGAAGTCGCCGCGATGTGTCTGCTGGCCGCGATCGTTCTGCTGTCCCACCGCAGCAACATTCGCGAAGAGTATGCTAGACTTTTCCCCGCCCGTGCGGTAAAAAACACTCCTGTGCATAAACGCAGAGGACTGTGATTATGAAGCCAGGGGGCTCGCTCAGGTTCAAGATCGCCAGCGAGGATTGGGAGTTTGAGGCGATTCACCGCCTCAACTACAAGACGTTCGTCGAGGAAATCCCGCAGCATGAGCGCAACGGCGAGGAGCGGCTGGTCGACAAGTTCCACGCCGAGAACACCTACGCGATCTGCCTCGACGGCGACCGGCTCGTGGGAATGGTCTGCGGCCGGGACGCCCGTCCGTTCTCGCTGGACGCCAAACTCCCGAATCTCGATTCCTATCTTCCTGCGGGGCGCAAGCCGCTTGAAGTCCGCCTCCTCTCCGTGGAGAAGGAATACCGCAACAGCCAGGTCTTCGGCGGCCTGGTGCGGCTTCTGGCCCGGCATTTCCGCGACCGCGGCTGCGATCTTGCCGTCATCTCCGGGACGACCCGGCAAATGAAGCTCTACAAGCATCTCGGGTTCCAGCCTTTCGGGCCGCTCGTGGGGAATGAGAAGGCGCAGTTCCAGCCCATGTCCCTGACGCTCGAAACGTTCCTCGACTGGTCCAAAGCGCTGGCCCCCGATTCCGAAGACATGCAGAAGATGCTCGCGAATTACATGCCCGGCCCGGTCGATGTCCATAAGGAGGTCAAACGCGCTTTCGAACGGGGTCCGGTCTCCCACCGCTCCGACCTCTTCATGGCCGATTTCCGCGCCACCAAGCGGATGCTTTGCCAGCTGACGGGCGCGCGGCACGTCGAAATCCTTGTCGGGTCCGGCAGCCTCGCCAACGACGCCGTGTGCGGACAGATCAAACTTCTCGACGAACCCGGCCTCATACTGAGCAACGGGGAATTCGGCGAGCGCCTGATCGATCAGGCCACGCGGCAGGGCCTGCGGTTCGAGGTGTACCGCAAGAACTGGGGCGAAGCTTTCGACTACTCCGAGCTGCGGAAGAACATCTCCGCCGATCCCCGACTGCGCTGGATCTGGGGAGTTCACTGCGAGACATCCACCGGCATCCTGAACGACCTGAACCGCCTGAAAAACGTCGCGTCGGAAGGAAACCTGCGCCTGTGCATGGACTGTATCAGCTCGATCGGCACCCTGCCCGTCGATCTGCGCGGCGTATACCTGGCGTCCTGCGTCAGCGGCAAGGGCCTGGCGGCTTTCCCGGGTCTCTCCATGGTCTTTTACAACCACACTCTCTCGCCGGCTCCGACCAGGCTGCCGCTTTACCTTGATCTGGGTTATTACGCCCAGCAGGAGGGGATTCCCTTCACGCACTCCTCGAATCTGCTTTACGCCCTGCAGACTGCCCTCCGCCGCACCTCCTGGCCGGATAAATTCGGGCAGATCAGGGAAAGCGGCCGCTGGCTGCGCACGCGTCTCGGCGAACTGGGCTTCGATATTCTCGCGCCCGAAGAGCACGCTTCGCCGGCCGTGTTTACGATCGTGCTCCCGCCCGAGGTCAGTTCCCGCAAACTCGGCTCCAGGCTCAAGAGCGAAGGTTACCTGCTAAGCCACCAGAGCGCCTACCTGCTCAAGCGCAACTGGATCCAGATCTGCCTCATGGGCGAGTGGGAGCCCGAAGCCCTGCAGGCCCTGCCGGACGTGTTGGCGGGTCTATGCAAGGAATCGTCGTCATCCATAACCGTTGCCGCGGGATAGGTTCGGGCCGCCGGCGAGTCCTCTTTTTTCTTCCAGGCATAACCGCAACGGAAGATAGCGGCGCATTGCGGCGCGCGATGAGGCTCGCGCAAGCGCGCGTCAGCGATAAATCCCTCGCGTTTCAGGCTTCCCGCTTACGCGTGCGCGCTTCGCCACGCCTCCACTGCGGCTATCAGCGCCCCGATGTTCTCCGTCGGAGCGCCGGGCGGCATCCCGCCCCCGCAGGAGACGATCAGGCGCGCGGGGTCCTCCAGGGCGTTCAGCATCGCCGTCACCGCGTCCGCCACATCGGACGGAGTCCCGCTCGCCAGGACGTCGCGCGGATGGATATTGCCGAGAAGCGCGATACGGTTCCCCGTCCATCGCTTCATTTCCTCGATCGTGTGCTGCGGGCCGAAATTGAGCAGGTTGACGCCGGCTTCGGGCAGCAGAGGCGCACAGGCTTTGCAGGGAGCGTCGTTGTGGAAGAATCGGACGCTCACGTCCGCGCTGAAAATTTTTTTCAGACAGGGGAAAGCGAAGGCCTCAAAATCCTGCCGCCCCACGAAACCGACGATGTCGTCCAGCAGCAGAATGCCGTCGATCGACGGGAAGCACTCCCGCTGCAGCGCGATCCATTCCACGAGGAAATCCGTGATCATGGACAGGAGCCGGCGCATCCGACCCGGGTCCGTCTTGAGGGCGGTTAGAAACTCGGCGGTGCCCATCAGGAACGATGCGATATTGAGAGGGCCGCGGGCCGTCGCAAAACGGATCCTGTGACCCGCCCGTTCGATGTCCGGCTCCAGGCTCCGCAGCCGCCGTATCACGAAAGGGAGCAGACCGTCCTTGCGCGGGTCCGGCGGCTGCAGATCATCCACGTCGGCCGCCGTGCGCAGCGCCTTCCTGGCGAAAGGAAATTCATTCTCCTCCCAGACGGGCACCGAGCCGAACGCAGATGGCTCCGTGCACATCCCGTATTCCGACCAGAAGCCTGGAAGCAAAATGGCTTCAGGGAAGGTTGTTATCGCCTTGAGGTTGGCTTCCAGAAAAATCCTGTCATCGGCAAAATAGTCCAGGATCCTGTATCCCGCCCAGTTCGGCAGCCAGGGGCTGTCGATGATAAAGCCGGTCGGAAGCGCCGGCGCAGCATCCCCCCGAATCACGGAAAGAAGCGTATTCCATTGCGCATCATTCATACGGCGTGCGGTTCCCCATTCGCTCTAGAAACTTCCCAAAAGACGGCCCGCCACCTCCACTGACGCCGAGGCGCTTTCCCCGTAGCCGTCCGCGCCTATCGCGTCGGCGTAGGCCTGCGTGACGGGCGCCCCCCCGATCATGATCTTGACGCTGTCGCGGATGCCGGCCGCCTGCAGGGCCTCGATGACGCTTTTCATGGCCGGCAGAGTCGAGGTCAGCAGCGCGGAAAGGCCCACGATTTGAGGTTGCTTCTCGCGCACGGCGGCGACAAATCTTTCAGGCGGCACATCCACCCCGAGATCGGTCACATCGAAGCCCGCCCCTTCCAGCATCGCGGCCACAAGGTTTTTGCCGATGTCATGGAGGTCGCCCCGCACGGTTCCCAGCACGACGCGGCCGCGCGGCACGGCGCCCGTTTGCGCGAGCAGGGGACGGAGGACCCCGAAGATTTCCCTGGTCGCGCGAGCCGCGACCAGAAGTTCCGGCACGAAACACTCCCCATTTTCAAACAGCCTCCCCACCGCGCTCATCGCGGGCGTGATGCCCTGGCGGATGATGTCTACAGGATCCGCCCCCTCGTCGAGCGCCGATTGCGCCGCCTGAACCGCCATATCGGCGTTCCCCTGAACAATTGCGTCGCGCAACCCAGACAGGTCGAACATATATCTCACGTGCGAAAAGACTTTGAGCCTGCGCCTTTGGAGCTCTGCATACCCGGACCCGCTATCTCGCCTGCAGCCGCTCCGGCGCACCGGCATTCTATCGTTGCGGCGCTAGAGATGGAAACCCAAATCTCTCAGCCGCCGCGTAAGGCCGCGCCCGCGTCGTCCTATCCGCCGGCGGACTGCGTATAAGGGATTGATTTATTTATGAATTTGCCGTTTTGACGATCCGATAAGATAGGAAGGAAAAAGGAGGGGGTCGGGCGAACCCCGGGATTCGCGAAACATCGGATCGCAGTCGCCGGGAACTTCAGTCTTTTGGCGAAGCCGCTGCGGGCGCCGCCTAGGAAGTCGGCGGGATGGCAAGAAAATGGATCCAAGGTTTGCCCCGGAGGCTGAGTCCTGATGAATCGTTCATGTCTTGATTGAAATCGAATGGAGGCGGATTATGCGCGTCCGGTTCGCGGTACTGAAACGTGCCGTTTCGACAACCGTCTTTCTGATGATCGCAGGCGCAACGACTCTGCCTCTGCCTGCGCAGGATCTGAGGCAGCTGGCCTCGGCGCTGGCGGACAGCATCTCGGCTTCCGGCCGCAAGACAGCCGCCGTCGTCGACTTCACCGACCTTCAGGGAAACGCCACGGAGCTAGGAAGGTTTCTGGCGGAAGAGCTGTCCGCCCATCTCGTATCCGGCGCGAAAGGTTTCTCCGTCATGGACCGCACCCAGCTCAAATCCATGCTTCGGGATAAAGGGCTGCTCTCCACGGGGCTCATGGACCCGCAGACCGCACGGAAAATCGGACAGATCGCGGGCGTGGACGCCATTGTGACCGCCACGATGACGCCGCTTGACGCAGGCGTCCGGATCGCCGCGAAAGTCATCGACCCGTCGACGGCTAAAGTCCTTGGAGCCAGCCTCGTCGAGATGCCCAGAAACAGGGCCGTCGCGGAACTGATGGACAGGGACGCCGGCGGTCCCGCCGCTGCGGGGACCGCTTATTTAAACCCGAACCCCGGCGTCCGGCAGCTGATATCCGCTTCCGAAAACGATCTGCTTTTTTCCATAGACAACTGTCAGAAATCGGCGGACGGCATCTCCTGTATGGGGTCGATCACGAGCAGATACCAGACACGGCGGAGCATACGTCTGGGCGCCGTTCTGGTGGACGGCAAAGGCAACCAGTATCAGGCCGCCGCTCAGATCGGTTCCGGCAGGGAGGCCAACGCGACCGAGCTGTGGCCGAAGCTTCCCGCACGATTCACCGTCCGGGCTCGGGGAGCTTCCATCGATGCCGGCGACATCACCCTCATTCTCAGCTACACTCTGTGGAGCGATCAGGGGGACAGGGGCGCGTACGTGGCATGGACGAAGGTGGCCCTGCGCAACATCCCTTTGAGTATACCCGGAAGCTAGCCATAAGGCGTCGCCCCCGCTTATCTCAACGGACAATGCGGGACGACGCAGGTCCCGGCCCCGAGGACCCGTTCTCGCCGGGGTCTTCTGTACCTTCAGCCTTCGCGAAAGTTTCATCCATCATCCGACCGGCCGGGACTCGTCGGGATCGCCATACCGTTGTAGGCTCAAGGCGGCGTCTCCGCTATAATGGTCCCAGTGGAC
>CAYZTZ010000055.1:0-20507 GCA_964481255.1 uncultured Acidobacteriota bacterium
TGCCCTGTTCAAATTATGCGGCATTATTTAAGACGCTATGTATAATTGAATGTAGAGGGCGGGGAGAAAATCTGAACTGGAAACAGCAGAAATGAAGAGAAAGACGGGCATCCATACCCGCGGCGGTGCAATCGACAAAAAAGTAAAGGGTGCCGCTACTCCAGCGCAAGCCCGGTTGCCGCTTGCAAAATCGGGGAATGCCACTCGAAGGGACCGATAAGCGGCCCATCGGCGAAACTCGCCGCCCGTTTTTCCTATCGGCGACGTCGGATGAACAGGAATGGATAATCCGTTTAGTGTCCTCGTAGGAGACGGCGCACCCCCCCGCCTTGCAGGCAGGCCATAGGGTCGTGTAATGTGGTTGCATGAAACGATACCGATTAGGCGCGCACACGAGCGGTTCTTATCAGAATGTAATATTTATCTCCTCGGAGATAACCCTGTGCGTCTTTCGCCCGGGGGATATGCAGACGAGAGGATGGTGCAGCCGTGGGAGATCTATCGAAAATCATTTCCGCCGGCACCGGACCGATTATTGTCATTTCAGCTTGCGGATTGCTTTGCCTGGCCTTCTACAACCGCTTGAGCGGCCTGGTGGCAAGGCTGCGGCTTTTTCACAGGGAACGTTTGAAGGAACAGGAGGCCCTGGGGATTCTACGCGTCGAGCCTGATTCGGATCCGGCCGCGGTCACCATGCATCAGGAAATGCTGGAGGCGCTGCAGGTGCAGACCACCTACCTTTTGAATCGTGCTCGCTTGATCCGGCTGTCTCTTACATGCTTGCTCACGACGATCGCCTGCCTGTCGATATGTTCGCTGCTTTTGGGCCTTAGTGTTTTATGGCCCGGTTTGATCATTGCGTCCGTCATATTTTTCATTTTCGGCATGGTGCTTCTGGTAGCCGGAGTGGTTCTCGCAATGCGAGAGCTGTATCGGGCCCTGCAACCTGTGGAACTGGAGAGCCGATTGATCTCTGAGATTGCAGGCGCGATTGAAAAGCTTTCCGAATAGGTTTTTCGGTGCTTGGGATTGAAGAGTCCCCGGGCCCGTTGCGTTGGCGAGGGTCGGCGAAGGCATTGGGGTCCGGAGCGCGGCTTTTAAGCTGAAGAGCGGATATGTGCTAAGAACGGCTGCATTTCGAGTTACTTGTCACGCCGGTCCCCGCCCGTGGAATCATTTTTCCCTCCCGGGACCATCCAAATTAACAGGAGGCCTTATCGGAGGCCCCGGGGGAGCTCCCGGAAGGGATCGGCAGGCAGGCCGTCGGCAGAACCTCCCGGGCGCGATCCGCGGAATCGGATCCTGTCGCCGCGGCGGGCCGGAATAGGGCTTGACAGGCAGGAAAAGATGAGACAAAGTCTCATTCCGGAGACCTGGGATGAGGCGTCTGCCGGAAATGTCCGGGCGGCGGATAAAGGGCCGCATGGAGGAATTCGAGAAGCTATGCCGGCAACGGCGCGTGCCCTGCACCCGGCCGCGCCGGCTTATCCTGCAAACGATCCTTGAGATGAATTCCCACCCGACGGCCGACGAGGTGTACGCATCGTCCCCCGTGCGCGCAGCCGGCATTTCCCGCGCCACGGTCTATCGGGCCGTTGAGAATCTCGAGAAGCTGGGCGCCATCTTCCGAATCGGCCGCACGGGAAGCGCCGTCCGCTACGACGGGCGCGTCGAACGGCACCATCACCTCCTCTGCCTGGGTTGCGGCTCCGTCCTGGACATCGCGGACCCGAGGCTGGACGCCGTCGACGCCCCGGACACCTCTTCGTTCGGGTTTGCCGTGAAGAGCATTCACATACAGGTCAACGGTTACTGCCGACGTTGTCTGAAGGCTCAACGGGAGAAACGGACGCAACCATAACGCCATAACATCAGGAGAGAACCATGGAACCACAGAATGTATCCGAATATGTTCCGATGCCCCGTATCGGGGACAAAGCCCCCTCTTTCAGGGCTGAAACCACCCAGGGGGAAATCAGCTTCCCGGAACAGTACGCAGGCAGCTGGGTCATACTTTTCAGCCATCCTGCGGACTTCACGCCGGTCTGCACCACGGAGTTCATCACCTTCGCCTCCATGGAGAGCAAGTTCGCCGAGGCCAACTGTAAACTGGTCGGGCTGTCCGTGGACGGGCTTTACAGCCATATCGCGTGGCTCCGCACGATCAAGGACAAGATCAACTACAAGGGCATGAAAAACGTCGAGGTGAAATTCCCGTTGATCGACGACATCACGATGACCGTGGCGAAAAAGTACGGCATGATCCAGCCGGGCGAAAGCTCCACCAAGGCCGTGCGCGCCGTATTTTTCATCGATCCGCAGGGCGTGATTCGAACCATTATCTATTATCCGCTCAGCCTGGGCCGCAATTTCGACGAGCTCTACCGGGTCCTGATCGGACTGCAGACCGCGGACGCGTTCTCGGTCGCCACGCCGGCGGACTGGCGTCCCGGCGACGACGTCATCGTTCCGCCTCCCGGGACGATGGACGCCGCCGAGAAGCGCATGAAGCCGGCGGCGGACGTGACGCTGTACGACTGGTTCATCAGCACCAAGAAGCTTCCGGCGGAGCAGGTGTGGAAGGCTGTATTAAAGAAGAAGAAGTAAGCGGCACGACGCCTGAAAGGACCGGGCAGGACGGCGTCCCGACGGGGACTCCATGCGGCGGGGCGCCGGCCGCCGCGCAAAGGCCTAGTCGTGGTGAACGCCGATGAAGATGAAAAGGAGACAGGAATGCTTGTACAGCAGTTTTTTGTCGATGGGATCGCGCACAGTTCCTATCTGCTGGGAGGCGCGGGGACCTGCGCCATTATAGACCCTCAGCGCGACGTCGACGTCTACATCGCCGCGGCCAGGGCTCTGGATCTGAAAATCACCCACATCCTGGAGACCCATCTCCACGCGGATTTCATCTCGGGCCATCTGGACCTGGCGGAAAAGACCGGCGCCGCCGTCTACGCTCCCAGGGCGGGCAACTGCGGATTTCCGCATGTGGCCCTGTCCGAAGGGGATTCCTTCGCGATCGAGGATATGAGGATTTCCGTGCTGGAAACGGCGGGCCACACGCCGGAGCATATCTCCTACGTGGTGGCGGACCTGGAGAGGGGGGAGGAGCCGGTGGGTGTTTTCTGCGGCGACACTCTTTTCGTGGGAGACGTCGGGCGCCCGGACCTCTTCCCCGGGAGAGCGGCGGAGCTGGCTTCGAAGCTTTTCGACAACCTCCACGGGAAGCTGATGAAGTTGCCGGATTTCTGCGAGGTGTATCCGGCTCATGGAGCCGGATCCTTATGCGGGCGGGCCATGGGGGCCAAACGAACGAGCACCATCGGCTATGAGCGGAGGAAAAACGCGGCGCTTCAGATCCGCGACAAGGACGAGTTCATTGAGTCCCTGACGACGGACATGCCGCCCGCGCCCGACCATTTCGCGCGCTGCAGCGCCGTGAACGCGGCCGGGCCGGCCCTGGTGAGGACGCTTCCGCTTCCCATCCCCCTGGCGGCCGGCGAGTTCGCCGATCTGGCCCGGAAGCCCTGGACGGCCGTGCTGGACATACGCTCGTACGATGCTTTCGGAGGACAGCATGTTCCTCGAGCCTGGAGCATCGATCTAAAAGGGAATTTCGCCACCTATGCCGGCTGGGTCCTCCCCGTGGACAACGAGATCCTGCTTGTCGCAGACGGCGACGCCGATGTCCGCGAGGCGACCGTCTGGCTGCGGCGCGTCGGTCTCGACCGGGTCACCGGCTATCTGGATGGGGGCATGCGCGCCTGGAACATGGCGGGGCTCCCGACGGAACGCGTCATCCAGCTTAGCCCTCCGGAGCTTCACGCGATGGCGGGCTCCGGGAGCAAAATGGTCCTGGTGGACGCCCGTTCGAGACAGGAATTTGCGAACCTGAGTATCCCCGGATCCGTCAATATCCACGCCCCGGATCTGAGAAGCCGCCATGCGGAATTGCCGAAGGGCGCGCCCATTGTCGTCCTATGCAGCACGGGGTTCCGGTCGAGCCTGGCCGCGAGCATCCTTCAGCGTCATGGTTTCACGGATGTCCAGAGCGTCGCCGGCGGCATCACCGGCTATGCGGCGGCCGGCTTCATAGCCCAGGGATGAACACCGGATATTCCGCGGCGGTTTGCGATCGAGGGCCGGCGGTGGACAGCCAAACGGAGCGGGATCGAAGGCCCTTTTTCGATCGTCCGTCGTCCCGGACAGTTCCGCGATCGTTTGTCTTTGGCGTCGGATATTTCTCATGCCTGAACCGCATTTCGTGTTAAAAGATTGGGCATGCTGCAGAGACTGTTCCGGCTGAAGGAAAACGGCACGGACATAAGGACGGAAATCGTGGCCGGCGTCACGACTTTCATGACGCTGTCCTACATCATCTTCGTCCAGCCCACGGTTTTATCCGCTTGCGGGATGGACTTCGGCGCCGTTCTGGCGGCAACCTGCGTCGCCAGCGCCGCCGCGACCTTCCTCATGGGCCTGTACGCCAACTATCCGATCGCTCTGGCGCCGGGGATGGGCCAGAATTTCTTTTTCACCTACACCGTCGTCCTGCAAATGGGGATTGCCTGGGAAAAGGCTTTGGGCGCCGTATTTATTTCGGGCGTTCTTTTCCTCGTGCTTTCCCTTTTCGGGTTTCGGGAGAAGCTGATCAACGGCATGCCGGATTCCCTCAAGGAGGCGATCGCCGTCGGCATCGGGCTGTTCATCGCGATGATCGGCTTCCAATGGTCGGGCGTCGTCGTCGCCTCCTCCGGCAGCATTGTCGGCCTCGGGGACATGCACAGCAGGCCGGTGCTGCTGTCCGTCTTCGGGATCGTCGTGACCATTGTTTTGGCGGCGGTCCGGGTCCGGGGCGCTCTTCTCTGGGGGATTCTTGCGACCATGCTGGCCGGACTGCCCCTCGGCGTCGTGACCTATAACGGCGTGCTGGGCAGGGTGCCGTCCCTGGCGCCGACCCTTTTGAAACTCGATATCCCGGGGGCTTTCGACCTGGGACTGGCCAGCGTGATTTTCGTGTTTTTCTTTCTTGCTCTCTTCGACTCGGTCGGCACCCTGATCGGCGTCAGCAACCAGGCGGGACTTCTGGTCAACGGCAAGCTGCCGCGCGCCCGGGAGGCCCTGGCTGCGGACGCTTTCGGCTCGGTGGCCGGATCTGTGCTGGGGACTTCGACTGTGACCGCTTACGTCGAAAGCGCGGCGGGCGTTTCCGAGGGAGGCCGAACGGGTCTGGCCAATATGGTGACGGGCATGCTGATGCTGGCCGGGCTCTTTTTCTACCCGTTGTCCCGGATGATCGGCGACGGCTATAAAATGGCCGACGGCTCCAGGATTTATCCCGTCGTCGCGCCTGCCCTGATCGTCGTGGGAAGCATGATGCTTCGGAACGTCCGCAGAATCCGCTGGGACGACGCTACCGAAGCGATCCCGGCGTTCCTGACGATGACCATCATGCCTTTCGCTTTCAGCATCACCGAGGGCATCGCATTCGGTTTCATTTCCTACGCCCTGCTGAAGCTGGTCACCGGGAGGGGAAGGGAAGTGCACGGCCTGGTCTACCTGTTCGCTGTGCTGTTTGTCCTCCGCTACGTGTTCCTGCAATAATTGGGCGGGCCAACCGCGGCTTCGACGGGGATCACGAACTGGAGATTCAAGGTCGAAGCTCTGCTCCGCCCCGGGCCCAGGAAATCAGTCGTGCACGGAGATCTTGTTGTATGTCAGCACAAGATAGGACGGCACGGCCACGCCGTTTCTGCTGGCGGGGCGGGACTGGGCGCACGAGATGTAGTCGATGAAACTGCTCAGCAGGTTCTCGTTGGACGGGTTCTTTAGAACGTACTGGATTTCCGTGGCGCCGCTCGGGTCCACATAGGCCACGACGGAAAAGTCGTCATCCTGCGTCTCGGGCGGGATGCTTTGGCTGTATTTCAGGAAGTAGTCGTTCCTGATCGCCGGCCTGCGGTATCCCTTGGGCTGACCGGGGATCAGTCCGAGGTTCGCCAGGACGCCTGTGCCGACCTGCCGCTGGAAATCGGGCCGGGCCCGCAGGTCGATCTCGGGCGCGTCGGTTTTTACGGGGAGCTGCGGTCCCGCATAGAGAATCATGAAGAAGAGCGCCGAGGCTGCGGCGGTTCCCAGGGCCCGGGTGACATACCACGTGCCCTCCAGGGTGCGGATCCTGGACCAGGCGCGCTCCAGTCCGTCCTTGAGGCGAACGGGCCAGAGATCCCTCTCCAGGCGCGCTATCCGGTGACGGACAAGGGACCGCAGGCATTCCGGCGCCTGGACTCCGCCCATCGACCTCAGCTTGTTTCTGACGGCGGCAAGGGATTCAAACTCCCTGCGGCAGGGCACGCACCGGCTCAGGTGCTCCGACACCCGGGCGGCTGCGTCGGCGTCCAGCACCTCGTCCAGGTATTCCGACAGCAGCGCTAAAACTTTCCCGCACACCATGGCGACCTCCGTTTCACCTCATCGCTTCAACCAAAAGGCGCTTCAGGGTCACGCGCCCCCGCGCGATCCTCGACTTCACGGTTCCCAGGGAAGCTCGGGTGGATGCGGCTATTTCCTCGTAGGACAGGCCTTCCACGTCCCGCATAATCACCGCGGTCCTTTGCTCCAAAGGCAGTTTGAGAATCAGCCTTTCAAGTTCGGCGCGCTCCTCCTTGCATAAAAGAGCCTCCTCGGGAGATTGAAGGCCCGACTTCAATTCCGGGACGGGTTCCCGCGCGGGTTCCTTAAACAAATGCTCCTCGAGAGAAACAGTTCCGCGGCGTCTGAGCCGGTTCCACCAGCGGAACCGGTTCGCGGCGCGGTGAACCGTGATGCAGTAAATCCAAGTTTTTAAGGAGCATTCCCCTCTGAAGGATCCCAGTTTGCGATAGACCGTCAGAAACACCTCCTGCGAAAGGTCCAGGGCGTCCTCCCGGTTCCCCAGCATTTTGAAGGCCAGGCTGTAAACCATGGAGCTGTAATGTTCAAAAACACCTTCAAAATCAAGGCTCGCCGCCGGAGCGGCCGCTACCATGGCGGACTCGTCGGCCGCGATGCCTTCGTCTTTGAGCAGAGCCAGCTCATCCGGATAGGTGGGCCTACTCACGTCTGCGCCTCGGCGGAAACCAATCTGTTTCGAAAAACGCGCCTGTTTAATCAGACATCCCGCGGTATGGAAAAGTTCCAATATTTTAAGAATAACTTGCGTGGACAAGGGGGTCCTGGAGCATCACTCCTCATCCGCCGCCAACAGCTCTTCCAGCTCCTCAGGAGTTAGAGTTTGCGCCTTTTCCAGCCGCTCGGAGATTGCAAACAGCCTGGCCATTTTCGCGGCCGGATCTTGAGCCTGCGCAAGAAGGGCATGGAAACGCTCCCGGAGACGGCTCTTGGAAATCCCCTCGGGAGCCTTTTGCAGCAGCGTTTGTTCCACGACATGCAACGCCAGAATCGGGGCATAGCATCGCGCCGCTCCATACAGACATGAGGATACGGCGAGCAGAACAGCAATAATGATGGATCGCCCTCGAATGGTCAAATCGCGCAACTCCCTGCATCAAGTATATCAGATTGCGCTGTGATATAATCCGTCCGGACCACAGCCTCCGGGGGTGGTGGGTCCGCGCCGTCCGGTATCAAGCGGCGGGTTCGTTCGCTCTGGAGTTCGCCGACTATGGGTTGCCCTCAATGCCGGAGTGATGAGATCAGCTCTTCCGGTGTATGCCTGGTATGCGGCTACCGGATCGAGGGGCCTGCTCCCGGCCCGGAAGCTGAAGGAGGCGGCAAGAAACAGAACGAAGAAAAGAGCGAGACTCCTGGAACAGGCGGGATAAGTTCCTCCGGCGGGGAGCCCGCTTTCCCGCAAAAGGAAGAACTGCCCCAGTGGCGACGGGAGCTGTCCGAGAGGCTTCAAGCCATAAAGCAAAAAAGAGAACAGGCCGGCGGAGCCTCCGATCGTCCGAAGATGGAAATCGGTCGGCGGCTTGATAGGGGGCAGGCCGCGCCCCCCGGCCCGGCCGCCGTCGTGGTGGAAAAACCCGAAGCCAAAGAGCCTTTGCGCCGGCCTGCGCCCAAACCTCCGCAGCCGGCGGATGCCGGCGGCGAGAGGATTACAAAGCCGCCTGCGGCCATTCCCCGCCAGAAAATACTGCAACCGGTCGCTGCGCCGTCTGTTTTGGAAAGACCGGTTCCCAGGGCGGCGGACACCGGGGACACCCGGAGACTGATCGATAACGTCATTTCCAGAAAATCGGCGGCCGGCCCCTCTCCGGCGGCCGACATCCCGCCCGGGGCATCCATGGTCGGGCAGCCGCGGGAAGGCAAGCTTATACTCCTTTCCCGAACCCTCTCCGGCCTGATAGACCTCATCGTTATCGTGCTCTGCACGGGAGGTTTCATCATAGCGGCGGATTATTTCGGCGGGATCGTGTTTCTGGATTCCATAAGTCTCGTGGATTATTCGGCGCTGTTTCTTCTCATATTTCTGCTTTATTCGATCTTCTTCCTGGCCGCCTGCGGTCAGACCATCGGGATGATGATCACCGGCCTGCGCGTCGTTGGGAGGGACAAGGAACGCCCTCCGTTCAGGCGGCTTCTGGGACGGTGTCTGGGCTATCTTGTCTCGATGCTGGCGCTGGGGGCGGGGCTGCTATGGAGCCTTTTTGACCGCGAGAGCCTGTGCTTCCACGACCGGGTTTCGCTCACGCGCGTGGTGCGCATCCACGAGCCGCTGATCCTTCAATAAACTCGTCCCGCCGACAACCCGCTTCCACCATGACGGGCAGAGATCATTCACAAAAAGCGCCGATTGCACGATCCGGACGCATTCCACGAGGGACATTTCATTCGTGGAATCCGCTCCATTCGCAGTTTCTTCGGCACCTGCGACGATCCCGGCGAATTTGCGGTTGATTGCGGCCGTACAGCCCGATGAAATCAGAGGCCTGCTTTCGCGGGCGCCGGCATCCGCGATTCCGGTTGTTTGTGCCAGAGCCTTCGGAGATTCTGAGCATCGGACTCGGGAAGACCGATGACAAGGCGCACGTCGCTTCCTTCGCGGCGGATGGAATGGCACTCTCCGCCGTATAGAAGCGAAAAGCCCGAGGGTGATTCGTCGGTTCTGTCCGCCTTGGGGTAGCCTTTCTGAAGCCAGTCCTGCATCGCCAGGAAAAACTGTTCCGCATCCTCGGGGGTGTCCCAGACCGTCCGGATGAAAACCGCGTCCTTCCCCTCGCCGTTCTCGAGCAGAGCGGCTTTGTCCCCCCCCCAGCCGGCGGCCGCTCTTCTGGACCGTTCTTCGGAAAGACGCAGGCTCAACAGAAGTCCGAGCGAAAACTCGCCCAGGGTGTTTTCATAGGTTGTTTTCCAGCCCGCGCCGATTTCTTCGGCGGGAACGATGCCGGGGACCGTTTTGGGATTATCCCGGCTGTTGAGATATTTCTCGGGGTGCATAATCTGTTCCGTGGAAGCGGGCATGTCGGAATAAATCCTGTTTACGGCCTGCCATGAAGGATCCGCCGCCCAGACCTTCTGGAGGAAAGCCGCCCCGTAACCGTAGGAAAAGAGGAGGCTTTCCTGCAGAAACGCGGGGGCGTCCTTAAAAACGGCATACTGCGACTGCATGCTGGACATTTGTGCCCGCATGATGAAGGCCAGATCCGGCAATTGCGAAAAATGTCTCTGGAGCGGTTCCAGAAGATACTGCAGCATCACGGCCATCGCGTCCCCTTCCAGGAGTGCCTGCCGGGCCAGGGCCCGGTCGTCGTCGCGGTATTTTTGGCCCTCCTTGTGCATTTTGCCGATGTCGAAATACTGGTCCTGGAGCGCGTGGGTCAATTCATGGACGAGGACGGGCTTCTGTTCTTCGACGGAAAGCCAGGAGGCGATGAAAAGGGTGTCCTTTTCGGGATCGTAGTAACCCCCCACCTGTTCGGAGAGAAGCCTCAAAACGAATTCCCGGTAATCCAGCCCGGCCGGAATGAGCCCCAGCCTCTTCAGCATTTTACCCTCGGCCTCCAGCTCTCCGGGATCGTAATCCTGCTGAACGCGCTCCTTCAGGTATTGGGCGATTTCTTCTCTGCTCTTGACCCCCTTCTGGATGGGAGACCTGGGCTCCAGTCCGCGCAGTTTGGTGACGGCCTGGACAAGCTCGTCGGCGGTCTTCAGCAGCTCGGAGGTGTCCGCGACCTGGGCGTAAGCCGCAAAGCCTGCGGTCGCCGCGGATACCAGAACAGCCCATAAAATCCATTTCTTCAGCATGTCGGCTCCTGTCTTCGGACCTTGGCAGATGATAGTGGGCGCCCCAGGCACAGTCAATGTCGGTCTCAAGAATCCCGGCCTTAATGGACGGAGACGGAGAAACCGCGGAAGACTCGCGGGGCGGGCATGATGAACGGGTTGTATTCGCGGATGTGGGCTCGCAGGCCCCCGATGTCCCCGGGCGGGGGCGCCGAGGCCGCGGCTTCCCCTTTGCTTGAATTGTGAGGGCGGCATCAATCGAATTGATTTTTAATCCTCCGCGATGCTAAAGTTAGCGCCCGGTGGGCGGAGATCCTGATCCCTATGAACCCGTTGATCCCCCTGATCGTCATGGCGGTCCTGGCCGGCAGCGTCGCGGCCCTGTTTATCCTGGCCTCGGTGTATCTTGGACCCAAAAAGAGGCACCCGGTCAAGGACACGCCGTTCGAGTGCGGCCTGCCGTCGGAAGGCTATACCGCGGGATCCATGTCGGTGCGCTTCTATATCCTGGCGATGCTTTTCATCGTCTTCGACGTGGAGTTGGCGTTCCTGTTCCCGTGGGCCGTGGTTTTCCGCGCTCTGGGACTTTTCGGATTCATTGAGATGCTGGTTTTCTTTATCGTTATCGGAGCAGGTTTCATTTACGCGTGGAAAATTGGCGCGCTGGAATGGGAATAGAAAACCGAACCGATGATTACGCGGACGTGTCTCTCAGCCTGCTGAGAGAAAATTTCCCCGACGGCGTTCTGGAAACGATGACGCCGCAGGGGGACGCGACGGCCGTGATCCGCCCCGATTATCTGACGAGAATCGTCGACTTCCTCAAAAACGATCCGAGGCTCCGATTTGATGTCCTGGTCGACATCACGGCCGTCGACTACCCTGAAAGGCAGCCGCGCTTTGACGTCGTCTATCACCTGCTGTCGCTCCCGTTCAGGCGGCGCCTCCGCCTGAGGATACGGGTGGAGGACGGCGGACATGCGGTGGATTCGCTCACTCCCTGGTGGGGTTCCGCCAACTGGCTGGAACGCGAGGTGTGGGACATGTTCGGGATCCGGTTCGCCGGGCATCCGGATCTGAGGCGGATCCTGATGTACGAGGAATTCGAGGGGCATCCTTTGCGCAAGGATTACCCCATTCGAAAACGGCAGCCGCGGATCGGGCCCAAAGTCTGAGGTTCACGTGTCTCAAAAGGTAACGCTCTCCATCGACGGAAAGAGTGTTCATGCGCCCGCGGGAACGCTCCTTATCGAGGCGGCGCAGGCCGCGGGAATACGGATCCCTCACTATTGCTATCATTCCGGTCTCCCGGTCGTCGGCAGCTGCCGGATGTGCCTGGTGGAGATTGAAAAGAACCCGAAGCTGCAGCCGGCCTGCGCGACGCAGGTCGCCGAGGGGATGGTCGTCAGGACGCAAACCCCGGATGTCCTGAAGAACCGTCGCGCCGTTCTCGAATTTCTTCTGCTGAATCACCCGCTGGACTGCCCCGTGTGCGACCAGGCCGGCGAGTGCGAACTCCAGAATTACTACATGGAGCACGGCCTCTACGAGGCGCGTTACAATGAAAACAAGACCAAGCGGAAGAAAGCGTTCCCGATAGGGCGCTACATCATTCTGGATCAGGAACGGTGCATCCTCTGCACGAGGTGCGTGCGTTTTACGCGGGAGATAACCCGGAGCGGCGAACTGGGCGTTATCGACCGCGGGCATCGGAGCGAAATCGATATTCTGGCCGGGCATGAACTCAACAATCACTATTCCGGCAATCTGGCCGATGTCTGCCCCGTGGGGGCGTTGACGGACCGGGATTTCCGGTTTAAGTGCAGAGTCTGGTTCCTGGGCATTGCGCCGTCGATCTGCCCGGGATGCAGCCGCGGGTGCAACATCGAGATTCACTTCAACGAACGCTTCAACCCGCGCTATCACGATCAGCGGGTGCACCGCCTGAAGCCGCGGTACAACGCGGAGGTGAACGGCCATTGGATCTGCGACGAAGGGCGGTATGCCTATCATTCCATCGACGCCCCGAACCGGCTCAAGGCCCCGTCGTTTCGGACGGTCGACGGCCGCCGGCCTGCGTCGTGGGAGGAGGCGGTTCGCGAAGCCGCGGCGTGCATCCGGAGGGTTCTGGGAGCCCACGGGCCGGAGGCGGCGGCCGTTCTGGCCTCGCCCCGGATGAGCAACGAAGAGCTTTTCCGCGTGCGTCAGCTCTTCATGGAGCGGCTTGGGATCGAGACCATGGAAACCCGCGTCCCTCCCAGGTCGCCGGCATATCATGACGATTTCCTGATCACGGCGGATAAAAACCCGAACACGCGGGGCGCAGCCGTCCTTCTTCCCCCCGGCCCCGGAATCGAAACGCTGCTGCGCCGGTGCGAGGAGGGGCGCGTCCGTTTGCTTTACATTTTCCAGCACGACCTGACGCACGGGTTCGAGGCGGAGCGCGTCCGCGAAGCCCTGGGCAAAGTCGATTGCGTCATTTTCCAGGGGTCCTGGGACCAGCCCACGGCCGCGCTGGCCCACATCCAGCTCCCCTCGGCCGTTTACGCCGAGAAGGACGGCACATTCACCAACATGCAGGGCCGGGTCCAGCGTTTCCGCGCCGCGGTTCCACCGATCGGCGAGTCTATGCCCGATCTTGAAATCCTCGCCCGGCTCGCCCGGGAGCTCGACGTCCGGCTTTCGGAGGCGTCCGCGGCCGCTACGTTCCGCGAAATCGGGAACTCCTTCGCGGCCTTCGCCGGGATGACGTATGAGACCCTCGGGAGCGGTGGGCAGCTGTTAAAGGCGGAGTCCGGGAAATAGTATGTGGCTCGATATTCTGATCGCGCTGATCAAGGCGGTTTTTTTTCTTGTCTGCGTTCTGACGCTGACCTCCCTGCTGACGTGGCAGGAGCGGAAGCAGTCGGCCGTGATGCAGGATCGGCTGGGCGCCAACCGCGCCCCCATCCTGGGCATCCGGGCTTTCGGCCTCTGCCATATCCTGTCGGACGCTCTTAAGATGTTCTTCAAGGAGGATTATGTCCCGCCGGGGGGCGACAAGCTGCTGCACACGGCGGCCCCCTTCGCGGCGCTCTTTTTCGCCCTGATGAGTTTTGCCGCCATTCCCTTCGGAGATTCGATCCAGATCGCCGGGCGCCGGATCGAACTGCTCGTGCTGCCGCTCAATGTCGGCGTGCTTTTTGTTTTCGCCATGATGTCCATGGGGATATACGGCACCTTCCTGGCCGGCTTCTCCTCCAACAACAAGTACGCTTTCCTGGGCGGACTGCGCGCTTCCAGCCAGATGATCAGCTATGAAATCACCATGGGAGCCACGCTGGTCGGGCTGTTCATGGTGTTCGGGACCCTGGATCTGGCCGAGATCAACAGGGCGCAGGGAGGCCTTCTCTGGGGCTGGCTGCCGAAATGGGGCATTGTCCTTCAGCCCCTGGGATTCCTGCTTTTCGTGACGGCGGGGATGGCGGAGACCAAGCGCGTCCCCTTCGACCTGCCGGAAGGGGAATCCGAGATCGTCGGCTATTTCGTCGAATACAGCAGCATGAAATTCGGGGCCTTTTTCATGACCGATTTCGTGGAGACGATCCTGATCGCCGCCCTCATCGCGACCCTGTTTTTCGGCGGATGGCAGGTGCCGTACCTTCAGTCCGACGGCTTCCATCTCCCCGGCGGGGCCTTTTTCGCTCTGCCGCAATTGCTGGTGGTGCTGCTGCAGATGGCGGCTTTCGCAATCAAGGTCGTCTTCTTCTGCTGGTTCCTGCTTCTGATCCGGTGGACGCTGCCGCGCTTCCGCTATGACCAGCTGATGCGGCTGGGCTGGCAGTTCCTGCTCCCCATATCCGTCTTCAACATCTTCGCCACAGCGCTGGTCCTGCTTATCGCCTGATAGTTCAGGATTTGGGACGGCCCGTGCATCCTCAATCTCGAATCAGGCGTTCCACGGCTTCCCGCAGACGATCCGTGTCCTCCCTATAGGGATCCGCGCCGCCGTCGGGTGACGGGAAAAGCGGTTCGCCGAAGCGGACCGTCACCTTGTGCGGGCGGATGCGCAGGCTGTCCCGGGGCCATACTTCGTGCGCTCCCTCGATGCCGACCGGCACGATGGGGACGGACAGTTCCCTCGACAGGATGGAGGCCCCTTTCTTGAAAGCCTGCAGACGCCCGTCGAACGATCGTCCGCCTTCGGGGAATATGCATAGAATACAGCCGGCTCTCAGGCCCATGGCTCCGGCCTTCATGGCCCGCAGGAGGTGCGCGTCCGGGTCAACCGGGATAATGTTGGCGGGCCGCGCGAATATCCTCATGAGCCAGTGGTCGAAAAACACGCTGTAGCCGACGAAAAACACGCGGCGGAAAACGCGGTAGGGCAGGCGTGCCGCAAGAACGAACGGGTCCAGATAGCTTTCGTGGTTGGGGCAGAGAAGATAGGCCCCCCGGGACGGGAGGTTTTCCAGGCCGCGGGCTTCCAGGCGGCAAAGCGGCCGGAAGAGGAAGAGGTCGATGAGTCGGAGGAGAGCGAATTTCAACAGAGTGAGCGCCGGGCCCGAAATGCGGAACTCAACATCCTCCTCGCGTCCCAGGGATTCCTCGGACAGGATGGCTCTCCAGCTCCGACGCGACGCCCCCCCTCCCTGCGACACGCCCCCCGCCTGTTGTTCCAGGCGAACGATGAGATCGCGGACCGTCAGGATATCGGCGCCGAAGTCCTCAGGCAATTGCAGGTTCAGCGCCTGTTCGAGGCCGGCGAGGAGCTCGACTCTTTCCATGGAATCGAACCCCAGGTCCAGCTCCAGGTTCATGTCCGGCTGTATCGGCGCATCCCGGCGGTAAGTCTCGCGCAGGCAGGCGAGGACCTCCTGTCCCACGGCGGATTCCATCAGGGCCCGGTCGTCCGCGCCCGTGGAATCGGCCGGAGGCGCGTTTTCAGAGGGTTTCAGGCCGCCGCTTTCAATCAGCCTCTTCAGCTCCAGCCTCTTGATTTTGCGCGACGTGGTCCTCGGCAGGGGCTCGCTTTGCACCTGATAGCTCATCAGGCGCTTGTATTGGGGCAGCCGGCGTGAGAGCGCCGCGATCTCGTCGCGCAGGATTTCGCGGGCGTTGGCGACCTTTCGCGATTTCAAGTATTCAAAATCGGGCACCACCACCCCGTGCAGACGCTCCCCTCTCTCCTGAGGGCTGTAGATGCCCAGAACCGCGATCTCCTGAATGCAGGGGCTCTGCAGATAGTGGGCCTCCACTTCGTCCGGGTAGATATTCTTGCCGTTGGGCAGGACGATGACCTCCTTCTTTCTGCCCGTGATGAACAGGTTCCCCTTTGCATCGAGGCGGCCGAGATCCCCCGAGTAAAACCAGCCGTCGCGGATGGCCTCGGCGGTAGCGGCGGGATTGTTGTAGTACCCCTTCATGACCATGGGGCCGCGGATCAGCACTTCCCCGATACCGTTTTCATCCGGGGACAGTATTTTCACCTCCGCTCCCGGGAGTGCGGGCCCGACGGAACCGATGACATTGTTTTCCACGCGCGTGACCGTGCACGCGCCCGTTGTCTCCGTGAGTCCGTATCCCTGCAGAATAATGAATCCCATGTCGTGAAAATCCTGCGCCACTTTGGGGTCGAAGGCGGAGCCCCCGCTGACAAAAAGGCGCAGCCTGGAGCCGAAATTGCGGCGCACCCCGGGGAAAAGCACTCTTCCGAGATCGAGCCGAAGCAGCCGCATCGAGCATCGATTGAGACGGAGCAGCCCGCGAAAGAGCGCCCTCGCGGGCGCCGCTCTTTTCCCGAGCTCCTGCTGGATCCGGTTGTGAAAAAGGTAAAAGAACTGCGGCACGGTCGCCAGGATGGTGATGCCCGCCTCTTCAAGCGCCTGCATGATTTCGGACCGTCTCAGGGTATCCGCGAAGACGACCTGCGCCCCGAGATACAGGGGGACCAGCACGTTGATGACCGACGCCAGCACATGCTGCAGGGGCAGAAGGCACAGCAATGCGTCGTTTTCATCGGCGTGGATCGCCTGCAGAATGCACCGGATCTCCCCCACGATGTTGGATTGCGTGAGCATCACGCCCTTGGGCGTTCCCGTGGTGCCCGATGTGTAGATAATCGTGACGATGTCGGAAGGACCGGCCTTGGGCAGGGCGGGCGGATCCGGCAGACGGGAAGCCCAATCCATCAGGCCCGCGAGCTCCAGGCGGGCGTCGCGATCTCCGGAGACCGGGTCGAAGGATATCAGCCGGCGCGACGGCCGGGCATCCCCGGCAGCCTCCTTCAGGTTCGGCAGAAGGGAACCGCTGACGAAGACCGTCTGCGCCTGGGCGTCATCGAGCAGACGTCGCCATTCCGAGGGAGATATCTGGGTGTCGAGAGGAACCGCGATCATGCCTGACAGGTAAATGCCGAGGTAGGCCGCGACCCATTCCGGCCGGTTTTCCGACAGAATTGCCACGCGGTTCCCGCTTTTCAAACCAAGCGCGAGCAGGCCCGACGCGACGGCTCGAGCCCGGCGATAGGCTTCGCCGTAGGAAACCGTAGGATAACCTTGGCCAGTCTTCATCCGGAAGGCGGTCCTGTCCGGGAAGCGGCGCGCGATCTCTTCAAAGCGCTCATTGAAGGTGCGCGGCGGATTGAGGGCCGCCCGGGGATCGATCGGTCGGTTCAGCTTTTTCATGGGAAGTTACTCGTCCAGTTCCTGGATCTCCTGTTCGACCCTGGAGATGTACTGCGGATCGGCCTGAGGCGGCGGCCCGTCCGCGGGGGCCGGCGCCAGGAGTTTCCGCAACAGGACAAACAGCAACCAGACGCCAGCGATCAACACCGTCCACGGAAGAACATAAGCCAGGATGTTGAATCCGCGGGCGCGCGGGGCGGCCAGGATCCTTTCGCCGTATTTGGCCACGTAGTGATCGAGGATTTCGTCCCGGCTTTTCCCCGCCTCGACCATGGCGCGCACTTCCTTCCGGATCTGTTCGGACACCTCCGAATAGTGCTGCGAGACGGTCTGCGTCCAGCAGCAGGGCGCGATCAATTGATCCTCAATCTCGCGCGCTTTCGCGGCGATTTCGCCATCCTCGGGTCCCGGGGACGCGGCCGCCGCAAAAACCAGGGCCGCCAGGGTCCAGAGCGTGGGGAATGGGTTCGGTCGTCTCATGGGTTTCCAATGGTCTCCTTGGCGCCTGGAAAAGCGCGACATCGGAAAGTACTCCGGGGATTGCGAGGTCCGATCCGAGAACATGATAACTGCTCTAAGGTAAATGGCCGCCTCATGCGGCTCGACTCCCAAAATGCTCCACCGATACGGCATGAGCCGCTTATTCGGGAAGTCCCGAAAGGCGCTTTGTCGCGAAGCCCGGGGATGAGTCTCATTTCAACCCTGCAAGGGTTGCATCCGAACTCAACCCCGGGCGTTTTGCCGGCGCCCCTATCGTGGGGGCTGCCTGAAACCGCCCGCTCCGCGGATGGAGTGTCCATTCCAGACCTTCACAGCTATAATACTTGAACGGACAGGCGCGATGAAACAAAAGCTCAGCGCTCGCATTTTGGAGATCCAGGCCGCCGTCGCCCCGCCCAGGAGGCCGCCGGAACCATCGCCGCGGGCCGGGGAGGCCATGGCGATGCTCGTGCGCAGGGGCCTGCAGCCTGAGAAGACCGCGCCCGATCTCCCCTTTCCCGAGACGATCGAATCGGCGACGGCGGACTGTCTGGCCGAATGGCTGGGCCACTACGCGTTTCGGCTTTTTCTGCGGGGGGCCATTCAGAGGCCGGACGGCTTTCTGCCCAGGGAGACGACGCGCTATCTTACTCCCGAGCAGTCCAGAAACTACGCGGACATTCTTGTCGACCTGGGCCTCGCGGAAAGAATTGAGCGCAGGCGCTACAGACTGAAATGGCGCGCCCGGAATTTCGGCGGAACCCTGGAGTGGTACGTCGCGCGGGAGCTCAGACGGAGATTCGCGTTCGATGCGGCCACGGGGATCAAGTTTCACGCGGGCGGCGTCGGGGGGGATTTGGATGTGGTGGCCGCGGCGGAAGGGAAGCTCGTGTACCTGGAACTGAAATCGTCGCCCCCGAAGAATCTGATGATGAGCGAAATGGCGGGTTTCTGGGAACGCCTGGATTTGCTGCGCCCCGATCTGTCCCTGTTTGTCGTCGACACGGCCCTGCGCCTTTCCGACAAGGTGGTGCCGATGCTGGCGGAGGAGTCCCGCCGCCGCGGCTTCGGCGGCGCCCCGCCTAGGAGAGTGGCGGGCCAGATATGGGCCTTGCGGCCCCATGTCTACGCCGTGAACGCAAGCCGGGACCTGATGGCCAACATAGGAAAGGCTATTGCCGAGGGGCTTCGCGAGCTTTCCCCGTATTGCAGGAACCGGGACCGCGTCCTCTCTTAATCCATGGGCGGATCTGCCGGCTATGCCGGCGAGGAGGCGTCAATTCCACAGATATTGGAAGATTCCTTTTCCCTATGTTCTGAATAACCAAGAAACCGTGCGCGCGGAATGTCGAATGCCGAATGTCGAACCGTAGAATTTCAGCGCTGACTTCGAAAATCATTATTCATCATCGGATATTCTGCGGTAAAAAACGACCCCAAATTGCCGCTTGCGCCGGCGGCGATCCGGCCCTTTTGAGGAGCCGGCAAGCGCAATGTAGCCTCCGGTGCCGCCGGGGGATGCGGACTTGAGACTGAACAGGGGTGGACCATAGGGGTTCAAGGCCTGAGCGGAGGCCGGGCTTGGCTGGAGGAGAACGGTGATGATGGAGCTACTGTCGGCGTTTGGGCTTTCGGCGGCCACCGGGCTCAATGCCTATATTCCGCTGTTGATTGTCGGACTGCTGGGGCGCTTCACGGACTGGATTGTGCTCAAGGCGCCGTGGAACATCCTGGAAAATCCCTGGGTGCTTGGAGTGCTGACCGGGCTTGTCTTTGTTGAAGCGACCGTGGACAAAATCCCGGGCGTCGACACGGTCAACGACGTGATTCAGACGCTGGTCCGCCCTGCCGCCGGAGCCATCCTTTTTGCGGCCGGCGGCAACGTTATCAGCGAGATCAGCCCCGTTGCGGCCATGATCTGCGGCCTGCTCGTGGCCGGGAGCGTTCATGCCGTTAAATCCACCGCCAGGCCTGCGATAACGGCTTCCACGGCCGGCATGGGCAATCCGGTGGTCAGCCTCGTCGAGGACGTCGTGTCCGGCGTGACGACGTTTGTCGCCGTGGTCCTGCCGATTCTGGCGGTGCTCTTTATCGGGACGCTTCTGGCGTTTTTTCTATGGCTGGGCGTGCGATGGCGCCGGCGCCGGTCCCGCAGAGTAAGCCTCGGGCATCCCGCATGAGCCGGGACTTATTGGGAATCATGCGGGGGCGGGAAGGCGGCCGCCCCCTGCGGAAGCCCGCTCTAGGCCGGCGGCGCCTTTTTCCTGATGAGACGGTAAATGACAAGCAGGATCAGGGCTCCGATAACGGCAGCGATGAAGCCCGCGGACTCGCCCGGCCTGTACCAGCCGATCAGGCGGCCCAGGTAGGTGGCGATCAGGGCTCCGGCGATGCCCAATACCGTGGTGACGATAAATCCTCCAGGGTCCTTCCCCGGCATAAGGAACTTGGCCACCACGCCGACGACAAAACCTATAATGATCGTCCACAGCAGGTTCAGCATAACGCCTCCTCGATCCCTGATGAGTTTGGATTGCCCGCGAAAACGAAAAACCTGAATCCAAAACCTTCCATGGGCTATAGAGCCGCCTCAGGCACCTGCATCCCCAGGACATTCATGATCTCGACGGCCTTTGTCTTTACGTCGTTGGCCTTGGTGACGGCATCCATCAGATTGCCGCTCTGGAAGGCGCCGGTGGCGTCCGTCCAGGTCTGCTTGATCTGTTCCAGAGTTGTTTTCGCGGATTCGAAATTATCCTTGGTGAGACCCGCGGGCAGCCTTCTTGACTTGGAGAGCATATTGATCCGGCTCTGGATGGCCTCCACCATTCCCGGAAGGCCGCCGCTCATGTCCTTCCAGGACTTGGCCAGTTGATCCTTCTTTATCGCGATGGCCGCGGAAAGATCCTTGACTTTGCCCGGCAGGTCCTGGGCTTCCGTCAATGCTTTTTGATATTCTTTTTGCTCGAAGTCGGCCTTGGCGGCCGCCAGCGCATCCTCAACGGCCTTCAGCTGATCGGGCACATAAACAGACGCTTCCTGCCGCACGCCGGCGAGCGCCTCTTCCGTAGCCTTGATGGCGGCTTCGGCGGGCGCCTTGGCGGTGGAGCAGGCTACGAGAGCAAAGCAGCA